>DATALE010000264.1:0-17341 GCA_036261235.1 Ruminiclostridium sp.
TCGTTTGTTATAAGAATCATGTCTTCAATTCTCACGCCGAATCTGCCTTCAAGGTATATTCCGGGTTCAACCGTCATTGTCATGCCCGGTTCAAGTTCAATGTCGCAATTAGGTGAAAGCCTCGGTTCTTCGTGTATCTGCAAACCGACTGAATGTCCAAGCCCGTGTCCGAAGCAGCCTTTGTATCCCGCACAGTCGATTATATCCCGTGATATTTTGTCAATCTCGCTGCACTTTTTACCCGGTTCCAGCGCCTCAATTGCTTCTCTCTGCGCTTTCAGCACCGTTTCGTATACTTTTTTCTGTTCGGCGTCAATTTTTCCGACCGCAACCGTCCGCGTCATATCCGAACAATAACCGTCAACCAAAGCGCCTGTATCCATTGTCACAAAATCACCGTTTTTTATCTTTCGGTCACCCGGAACGCCGTGAGGACGTGAGGTGTTTTCACCGGATATCGTAATAAGGTCAAAAGATGGCCCCTGAGCGCCGTTTTTCTTCATGAAATACTCTATCTCAAGCGCAAGATCGCGTTCGGCAACACCTGGTTTTACAAACTCAAGTATATGTTCGAAAGCCTTGTCGGTAATTTCCTGTGCTTTTTTCATGCTCACAATTTCACTGTCCGATTTAATCATTCTCAGATGTGCTATCGTTTCACTGATTCCGTCGGATATATCAAACTTAATGTCCGGCATGATGCGTCTGAAACGCTCCATTGTTGAAACCGGCATATCGTATGCTTCGATGCCCACTTTTTTCACGCCGAGCTTTGCGGAAAGCTCACCGAGCTGTTGTTTTGTATTTGTCAGCAGCACTACTTCGCAGCCGTCCGCTTCTTTCTTCGCCGCCTCGATATATCGTGAATCAATGAGAAACACGGCAGATGTTCTTGTTATAAAAAGTATGCCGTCTGTCGACGGAAAACCCGTAAAATAGTAACGGTTATGCGGTGAATAAATAATCGCGCCGCAGGAATCATCCTTTAGCCTTGACTGAAACAATTGAATATTATTCATTTAAAAACCCCCGTTGTACAACTCCCGCGATCGAAAGCAAACATTTTTACAAAAGGTCCTTAAGTCCGCTGAGGGCTAAAACATAGCTGTTTTTGCCGAATCCGACAATTGAACCTGCGCATACCGGAGCGATAACCGAATGGTGCCGGAATTCCTCGCGGGCGTAAACATTAGACATATGAACTTCAACACACGGAATTTTTATAGCTGCGATAGCATCGCGGATAGCAATGCTGTAATGCGTGTAGGCTCCGGCATTTATCACAACGCCGTCAAATTTTCCTCTTGCCGAATGGAGCAAATCGATTATCGTCCCTTCGCTGTTCGACTGATAGATTTCGCAATCAAGCCCCATTTCCTGCGCGCTGCGTTTTATACCCGCATTAATGTTCTCAATTGTATCTTTTCCGTAAATGCCCGTCTCGCGTTCGCCGAGAAGATTAAGGTTCGGGCCATGCAGAACCAGTACCTTTCTTTTTAACATGTTCATATGTTTATACACCCGCCTTTTCACAATATGTTTTTTTCATTGAGAGAGCGTCTTCCGCCTGCGTTCCGCGTGACTCACAGATAAAAACAGGCGCGCAGTCATATTTTAAACACAATTCCGCTACCGATTCAAAATCCGGCCCGTATCCGGGGTCGCTGAAAGTCAGATGGCGCTTTTCACCGCCCTTTTCCGTATATTCGATGTGGGAAAAATGCGAATGAAACGAATTCAGCCGCTCGCTTCCAAGTTTATTTTCAATTGCCTTGAAAATAGCTTCAAATTCTGAAAATTTTTCAAGTCCGCCAAATGTGCGGGCATAGATATGTCCGAAATCAATACATGGAATCAGCCTTTCATCAACGCTGCATATCTCCATGACTTCGGAGACTGTTCCGAGCTGATTCAATTTGCCCATGGTTTCGGGGCACAAGTGAATCATGGACAGCCCCAGATTGTCAAGAGTGTCAAGCGCTTTTCTGAAAGTATCCTTCGCCGCCTCAAGCGCCCACTCCCTGTCCGCCTTTGAACATGAACCGCAGTGAACAACTACGCGGTCGCCGCCCATATCGTGAACTGCCTGCGCGCTTTTTATTATATACCCAATGCTGTTGTCTCGCTTCTCTTCTTCAACGCTGGACATTGAAATATAATACGGCGAGTGAACCGAAAGGCGAACTCCAAACTCCTTTGCCTTTTTCCCAAGAAGCAACGCTCTTTCGGAGGAAATGCGAATTCCGTGCCCTCCCTGATACTCGTATGCGTTAAGTCCCAATGACGCAAGGTATTCCGGTGCGTCAATTAAATCTTTAAATCCCGCTTCGAAAAAGCTGTCGGAATTTCCCGCGGGGCCGAAACTGGGCGAGCCTGTCATTTGCCACCGCCTCCGCTTTTTTTATTCCTGTAATATTTTCTGATGAAAGGGCGCTCAAGACATCTGCGAATTTTGAAGATTATATTTTCATGCGGGTCAATCGGCGTCACAAGCCACGCCCGGATTCCGGCAAGGTGAGCGCCTGCAACGTCCGTATATATCTGATCGCCGACAGCAGCCACGTTACCGCGCGGGATATCCATCTGCCGCACCGCTCTTAAAAACGCTCGGGGAAACGGCTTCATACCATTACAATAAAACGGCACGCCCAGGGCATCTGAAAACTTTGTGACCCGGTTTGATCGGTTGTTCGAGATTATGTGAAGCTTCACGTCAACGCTTTTCAGCCCTTCAATCCATTTTTTAAGATCCTCGTCGGGCAGTTCTACATATCTCGGTGCAAGAGTATTATCAATATCTAAAACAAGTGCCTTTATTTCTTCATTTTTTAAAAGTTCCGGCGTTATTTCATTGATACTTGAAAAAATCCTGTCTGGAACGAACCGCAAGTGTGAACACCATCCATAAAAAAATACCGCAGGTGCGGCTTTCACCGAAAATATACTTTTTATTATTATTAGCTTCCGATTGTTCAATATTTGCAAAATAGAATAATAAGTTTTATGCAATTGTAACCGATTTATGTATATCTGTTTTGGCAGCACGATTTTATTTTAAAACACAAAAAAGCGGGCGTAAACGCCCGCTTTTAAGCCCGATATCGCAAGGAAGATGTCAGTGCTTGCGCTTGCGGGCAGCCTCAGACTTCTTCTTGCGCTTAACAGAGGGTTTCTCATAGTGTTCCCTCTTGCGAACCTCAGCCAAAACGCCAGACCTGGCGCACTGCCTCTTAAACCTCCTGAGAGCACTCTCGAGAGATTCATTATCTTTTATTCTGATTTCAGCCATCTTAAATTCCCTCCCTCCGTCTACCAGCGGGGATATATTTTTTCCGGCTGCATCAGCGGCAAACCTTTGAAGCCGGCACTGGAGATGTCACTCTAAGACGCTGAGATATCGTTTAAATGATTATCACTTCGCGTCATTGAATATAATAAGCCCTATTAGCTTAGATATATTATACTATGCTGTACAAACATCTGTCAAGAGTTTAACGCGTCGCTTAAAAATAAAGTTTACTTATTTTACCACAATATTGATTAGCTTGTTTTGGATATATATAACTTTAACGATGGTTTTGCCCTCCGTCGCCGCGTTCACTTTATCAACAGACTGGGCAAGGCTCAGCGCCTGCTCCTTATCCGCCCCGGCGGGTATTGTTGTTTTGCCCCTGAGCTTGCCGTTGACCTGAACAGGAATTTCAACCGAATCCTCACGGCATTTGTCCTCGTCATATTCCGGCCATTTCATCTCGTTCAACATTCCGCCGAACTTTTCAATCTCCCAGAGTTCCTCGGTGATATGCGGTGCAAAGGGATTGAGAAGTATAAGCAGGGTTTTGAATTCACCGCGGGTTATTGAGCCTTTATCGGCAATCTCGTTAAGAAGGGACATCATAGCGGCAATCGCGGTATTGTATTTGAGGTTTTCGATATCCTCACTGACCTTTTTGATACATTTATTAATTGAAGACTCAAGTTCTTTGCTGTATCCATCTCCGTCAGCCACGATATCCTGAAGGGCAAATATCCTCTCAAGAAAACGGCGGCAGCCCTTTATGCTCGCCGATGACCACGGTGCGGCTTTTTCAAAGTCACCGATGAACATCTCATAAAGTCGCAGCGTATCCGCTCCGAATTCTTTTACAATCTCATCAGGGTTCACAACGTTGCCGCGTGACTTAGACATTTTCTCCCCGTTTTCCCCGAGAATCATGCCGTGGCTTGTACGCTTTTTATACGGTTCCTTTTGCGGAACAACACCCATATCATAGAGCGCCTTGTTCCAGAACCTTGAATAGAGAAGATGAAGCGTTGTATGTTCCATGCCGCCGTTGTACCAGTCAACGGGCATCCAGTAATCCAGTGCTTCACGGCTTGCGAGCGCGTTGTTGTTATGAGGATCACAGTAGCGCATAAAATACCACGAAGAACCTGCCCACTGAGGCATCGTGTCGGTTTCACGCTTTGCTTTACCGCCGCAGTGCGGACATGTAGTACTGACCCATTCGTCCATAGCTGCAAGCGGCGATTCGCCGTTTTCAGTCGGTTCATAGGATTTCACTTCGGGCAGGCGAAGAGGAAGCTGATCCTCCGGAATAGGAACCCAGCCGCATTTTTCGCAGTAAACCAGAGGAATCGGTTCGCCCCAATAACGCTGACGGGAGAAAACCCAGTCACGAAGTTTGAAATTTACCTTTTCGTGCCCTACGCCGTTTTCACTGAGCCATTCTTTTATTTTTACCTTTGCTTCCTCAACAGTCAATCCGTTCAGAAAATCGGAATTAACCATAATACCTGTCGCGCAGTCGGTGAACGCTTCCTTTTCAACTTCCCCGCCTTTGACGACTTCTATAATCGGGAGGTTAAACTTTTTCGCAAAATCCCAGTCTCTTGTATCATGGGCCGGTACGGCCATAATAGCGCCTGTGCCATACGTCATCAGAACATAGTCGGAAACAAAAATCGGGATTTCCCGCCCGTTTACGGGGTTAATCGCACGAACGCCCTTTATTTCAACGCCTGTTTTGTCCTTTTGTACCTCGGTGCGTTCAAAATCGGATTTCCGTGCCGATTGCTCGCGATAAGCAGCAAGTTCGGGCATGTTTTCTATTATGGAAGACCATTTTTCTATATTCGGGTGTTCGGGTGCAATAACCATATAGGTTGCGCCGAACAGAGTATCCGGACGCGTTGTATAAACTGTCAGCGAATCGCCGGCGGTTGTTTTAAAGTTAACTTCCGCGCCTGTCGAACGGCCGATCCAGTTGCGCTGCTGGATTTTTATCCTGTCGAGATAATCGACGTCGTCAAGGTCGTCAATCAGCTTCTGCGCATATTCCGTTATTTTCAGCATCCACTGGGATTTGACTTTGTGTACAACTTCACCGCCGCAGCGTTCGCAAACGCCGTTCACAACTTCTTCGTTTGCAAGCACGACTTTGCAGGACGTACACCAGTTGACGGACATTTCCTTTTTATACGCAAGGCCTTTTTTGAACAGCTGCAGGAAAATCCACTGCGTCCATTTATAATAATCAGGGTCTGTTGTATTTATCTCGCGCGACCAGTCGAAAGACAAGCCGAGGCTTCTAAGCTGCTGCTTGAAACGCGCGACATTCCGCTTTGTAACTATTTCAGGGTGAATGTGATTTTTGATAGCAAAGTTTTCGGTCGGAAGGCCGAAAGCGTCCCAACCCATCGGGTAAAGTACATTATAGCCCTGCAATCTGCGTTTACGCGCAACAATGTCAAGCGCGGTGTATGAACGCGGGTGACCTACATGAAGGCCCTGTCCCGAAGGATAAGGAAATTCCACAAGGGCGTAAAATTTCGGAAGAGAGTAATCGTTTTTTGCATGAAACGTTCCTTTTTCTTCCCATATGTCCTGCCACTTTTTTTCTATTGCGGCGAAATCGTAACGCAATGTTTTTCCCTCCAATATGTTATGCGGCGAGTTACTGCTTGTCCTCGTCCCCGCCGCCATCCGTAAGCCCGGTCAGATCAATTTCCCTGCCGTCCGCCCACAGTCTTTCAAGATTATAAAACTGTCGTGTATCACGATGAAAAACATGAATAACAACCGAACCGTAATCGAGAATTATCCATGTCGAGGATTGAGTACCTTCAACACGGAGCGGCTCCGTTCCTGCCTGAGAGAGCTTGAATTCCAGTTCCTCGGCGAGTGAATGAACCTGTGTTGAACTGCCGCCGGACGCTATCAAAAAGTAATCGGCTATTATGCTGATTCCAGCGATGTCTATAGCCTTAATGTCTTCAGCTTTCCTGCCGCTTAAAATTTTAACTGCCGACTCCAAAATTTCCTTGCCTGTCAGGGTTACCGCCTCCTGTTTTGCATATCTCTGGATTGTATTTATTTGTTTTTGCCTGAAAGAATATTCTCAAAATCCCGGGCTGTGTCTTTTGATTCGCCCGTATCGGCTTTCTGCTTTATATTAAGGTCGCTCAGACTTAAATGAACGCCTTGCGGAACGAAGTTCATATTAAGAATATTAAGAAGATCGGCTTTGTGGATTGAGTAATAGTCCTTGCCGCCGATTCTGAAGGGTTCGCCCGGCGCCATATAAACCTTTGCGTTGGAAAGGCTGATGCTTTTTGCCGAGTTATAAAGTTCAAGCATTTCATAACCGGACATATCGGTGAGGAAATCCGGCGGTGAAATAACAGGTGCCGCCTTGGTTCCGATATCCCAGACGCTCATTGACTTCAGCTTCTGTGCAAACGCCGCCAGAAATATTCTCTGTGCGTTGAGCCTTCCCAAATCTCCCTGCGTCCACCCTTTCCGAAAGCGCACAAACTGTTCCGCCTGGGAACCGTTAAGATGCTGATAGCCTTTGTCAAGGTGAATGTGAAGGTTTTGGCCTTTATCGGTATAATTCATATTGATAGGAACATCAAGGTCGACCCCACCGACAGCATCGACTATATTCCTGAGGCCTTTTGTCGTCACCGCCGCGTAATGGTCAACACTGATCCCGAAATCACTTTCGACCCGGGATTTAAGGGTTTCCATACCGCTGACTTTCCTGCCGTGGCTGCCGTATATCGCATTGTATTTGTGCGATGGGATATCTTCGCCGGCATAAGTGTCACGGGGAATTTGAAGCAGGCTGAGTTTTTTATTTTTCTCGTCAAAGCCTGCGATTATTATAACGTCAGTCAGTGAATTTGTATTATCAATACCGCACAACAGAAAATTTGTATATTTTGCCACACGGTAAGAACTTGCAACTGAACTTTTTGAAGAAGCCTTTGGTGTTGAACCTTGCTCGCGCAAAGGCCTCCAGTTTTTAAGTGCCGCAATCCCGGCTGCGGCGGCCGCCGCGACAATGCAAATAGATATAACTGCGGCCGCCGCGCCGCGTTTGATATTTTTGTGCTGCTTCAAAAAACCGACCTCCTGGCCCGGATTTTCCCGGTGTAAAAGCCGATTCGGCAAGCCCACATATATCTGCACCATGCAGAACGTTAGAAAAATCTAAAAGAACACTTTCCTAATCCTTTCTTGCCAGAATCAGCTCATTTCGAGCTCTTACCGTATCAAGATGAATCGGAGCGTTTTTCTGAAGAAGCTCCTCAACCGAAAAGCGCAGGCACTCGTCCAGCCCCATCTCAAGTGAGCAGTGAACCGTATTCCGCAGCTGTTCGACTCCATCATAGTCACGGTCGGCCGAAATGTAATCGGCAAGATATATGATCTTTTCAAGCAGGCTCATGCCCGCTCTCGCCGTTGTATGATACCTTACGGCATCAAGCACGTCCTTATCTGTAACGTTATGTTCGTGTTCAAGAACCGCCGCTCCGCTGATTGCGTGGAGTAGTTTCGGCGCTGATTTCTCGACATCATCAAGGATTATACTATATTTTTCTATCGTTTGCAACTGCACTTCGGCAGGCGTTTCCTTTTCAATATCATGGACAAGCCCGGCAAATTCCGCTTTATTTACATCGGCGCCGAACTTCTTTGCAAGAAAAACTGCCTCTTTCGAAACGCTGCATGAATGATTAAATCGTCTTTCGCTGAGCTTTCGTTTTAGTATTTCCCGAAAAACTTCGATTTTTTCATTATGATTTGTATATTCCACAGCAGTTATCCCGCTTTCATCGTTTTTCGCCTTAAAAAGCCCGTTTGATTCTATAAAACGCAGAACCCCATCCGGCACCAGTCCTTTTGCGCTCCCCGATTTCCTCAAAAGTTTTCGGACGCCGGTCGAAGAAACGTCAACTACCGGAAAATCTTCGATATGGCATATGGCGTCGTATTCTTCCTCGAGCTTTTTTGCATAATTTTTAAGCTTTGGATATTCGCCGGCGTGTCTTGCGCATGCGCAAAGTTCTGCTTTTTCGGCAATAATCTTGAAGCTGCGCCAACTTTCAAGAGTCAAAAACATGTCTGCTCCGGTAATAAGAAAAAAACGTGCGCCGGGATTTAACTTTTCGAGTTTCCGAATGGTGTCGACTGTGTAGCTTGTCCCGCCGCGTTCTATTTCAATTTCACTTACTTCGATCTGAGGAAAATCTCTGACCGCGATACGGCACATGTTGAGCCTTATATCAGCGGGCAGCATGTCGGTCGAGCTTTTATGCGGAGGTGTCCAAACTGGTATCAAAAGCAGCTTGTCAAGATCGAGTTTCTCTATAAATTCGAGTGCGAGGCTTATATGCCCATTGTGAATTGGGTTAAAAGTACCGCCAAAAATGCCAATCCTTTGCGTCACAGCTCAATCACCGGTTTTTCGGGATTCGGACGGTAAAGTACGATACGCGAACCGATAACCTGAACCACCTGCGCTCCTGTTTTTTCAGCGAGCAGTTCGGCTGCTTCACGGGCAGACAGCGGACAGGTTTCAAGCACGCGGTATTTTACTATTTCGCGCGCGGCAAGAGCCTGCGACACCTGTTCAAACCCGGTTTCGGTCAGTCCGCCTTTTCCGATTTGCCCTATTGTATCGGCTGTGCTTGCAATTCCCTTTAGTTTGGCGCGCTGTTTTGATGTTAGCAAAAATATTCCTCCAAAAGTATTGTTTATCAAAAAGACCGTTTTCTCTTTCAGCGGCCTCCGAATTTTTTATCAAGATATTTTGCAAAAGCGGCTAACGCCTTGCCCCTGTGGCTCAATCTGTCTTTTTCCTCTCCTGCCAGAAGCGCGAAACTTTTTCCGGTTGTTTTTTCAATAAAGATAGGGTCATAACCAAAGCCGCCGTGACCCTGCGGCTCAAATGCGATTGCGCCATCACATTCTCCGCTCGCATTTATTATATTACCATCCGGAAAAACACAGCAGACAGCGCATACAAAGCGCGCCGTCCTTGCCCCGGCGGGAACATTGCGCATTTCATCAAGCAGTTTCTCGATACGGTCGCTGTCGCTCGCATTTTCTCCCGCATAACGCGCAGAATAAATACCCGGTGCCCCGTGCAGAGCATCAACCATAAGTCCGGAGTCATCGGCAACAGCCGGCATCCCGGTTGCTTTCATGCCGTCAAACGCTTTTATCCTCGCGTTGTCCGCAAAGGTAGTTCCCGTCTCTTCCGGGTTTGAATCAACTCCGGCTTCCCTGAGTGAAACGCCTTCGATACCAAACTGGGCGAGAATATGCCTGATTTCTTTCAGCTTACCCTCGTTGTTGGTTGCAATAAGAAATTTCACGGCTGTCCCTCTTTTCTATTTTTCATCAAAAAGGGCGTCAACAAAATCCTTGGAACTGAAAGGCTGTAAATCGTCAATTCCTTCTCCGACGCCTACATACTTAACAGGAACCGAAAGCTCATGCTTTATTGCGAAAACCACGCCGCCCCGCGCCGTGCCGTCAAGTTTTGTCAGAACAATTCCGGTAAGCCCCGCCGTTTCTTTGAAAACCTTGGCCTGATTAACGGCGTTCTGCCCGGTTGTGGCGTCGAGCACCAAAAGGTTTTCACGCGCCGCGCCGGGAAGCTCCCTTTCGATTACTTTAGCTATTTTTGAAAGTTCATCCATCAGGTTCTTTTTGTTATGCAGTCTTCCGGCTGTGTCACAGATGACAACATCCGCGCCCCTTGCGCGCCCGGCGTTCAGTGCATCGAATATAACTGCGGCAGGGTCAGCGCCCTCCATGTGTTTTACAATTTCAACGTCGGCCCGCTGAGCCCAGATTTCAAGCTGGTCGATAGCCGCTGCGCGGAACGTATCCGCCGCGGCAAGAATCACTTTTTTCCCGCGTGATTTAAGATCCGCCGCCATTTTACCGATGGTGGTCGTTTTTCCCACACCGTTAACACCGATAACGAGAATAACGGAGGGTTTTGTTGAAAGGTTCAGTTCTTCTCCGCCCGACAGCATTTCCGTCATAATCTCGCGAAGCAAATTTTTCACTTCCGCCGGGTCACGGGCTCCCTCTTTTTTTACTTTTGCGCGGAGCTGTGAAATTATATATTCAGAAGTTTCAACGCCAACGTCGGAACTGACCAGAATTTCCTCAAGGTCTTCAAAAAGTTCCTCATCAATCTTTGTAAATGATTTAAAAACACCGTCAACCTGCTTCATTACACCGTCGCGCGTTTTTGCAAGCCCGTTTTTTATTTTTTCAAAAAAGCCCATATTTACTCCGATCCGCCTGAAGGCAAAATATAAATTAAAAGAATCAGCACAATACGGGAGTAACTTATATTGTACTATCAGTATTGACATCTGGCAATACTTTCATATCGATTTAAATTAAAAAACGGCATATTTTACAATTTAATAAAAACCGGTTTAATTCTTTAGTCCGAGCTTTTCGACAAGCGCGTCAACATCAAGTGTCAGCAGTTTTGATACGCCCTCGTCCTGCATCGTTACCCCGTAAAGAACATCCGCCTCGTCCATTGTCCCACGGCGGTGCGTTATTACGATAAACTGAGTTTCACCGCACATGCGCCTGAGATAAGCCGCATATCTTGCGACGTTTGCGTCGTCGAGCGCCGCTTCGATCTCGTCCAGCACACAGAAAGGCGACGGGCGCACTTTCATTATCGCAAAATAAAGCGCAATTGCGACAAATGCCCGCTCACCGCCGGAGAGCATAGAAAGGTTCTTTATTATCTTGCCCGGCGGCTGAACGATAATTTCAATTCCGGAGGTAAGAACGTCCTCGGGCTGGGAAAGTTCAAGATGAGCCGAGCCACCTCCGAACAGTTCAACGAAAGTTGTAGAAAAATTCTTATTTATGATTTCGAATTGCTCTTTGAAAATGCCGCGCATTTTATCGGTCAGCCCGTCGATCAGCCTTTCAAGTTCCTTCTTGGACTTTTCGACGTCGTCGGTCTGCTCTTTCATAAATGTATAGCGCTCGTTTACTTCCTTATATTCATCTATTGCGCCGACATTTACTGACCCGAGCGCCTTTATGCTGTTTTTCACTTCTGAAAGTTTTCTCTGGGCTCCTGCCGGGTCTTCAATCTTCGGAACGGTTTTTTCCGCTTCGGAACGCGTCAGTTCATATTCATCGAGAAGCCGTGCAATTATCGAATCATATTCCGCCTGAGCGGTTGACTTGCGTTCATCAAGCCTTGCAAGCTCTTCACTTATCTTTTGCTTTTCGTCCGAAAGGTCGCGTTCATTCGCCCTTATTCCGGCGGTCTCCCGCTCCATTACTTCACGCTCATTGGCAAGCCTTTGACTGTCCTGCGTTTTTTCCTCGCTCTGCCGGCGAAGCAGCGCCTCTTCCTGCCTTAAGGACTCGATACCTTCAAGTGCTTCCTGATTCTTATTCTCGAATTCCGAAGTCTGAAGTTGAAGCTCGTCTATATGTTCTTCACTGCCCTGGCGCCTGCGGATGATTCCGGAAAGCTCCTGCGAAAGTGCTTCGATATCCTTTTCATACGAAACTTTCTGGAGCCTTAATGCCGCAAGCATCTCGGCGCGCTCCTCGCGCATACGCATCAGTTTGCTTCTGCTGCCGCCGAGAGCTTCCGCTTTGATCTGAACGTCCTCAATCAGTGCGTTCAGTCTGTTTATCTCATCGTCCTTATCAGCCGTCAGCTGCTCATATTGGGCTATCCTCTGCGCTGATTCTTCCTTTTCCCGGCCCAGAGACTCAATTTCTGCGTTAGCCTGTTCAAATTGTTCCTCAAACCGGCGTTTTTCACCTTCAAGACGGATTTTATCTTCCTGAGAGGTCGCAAGCTCACCTTTTATACCAGAAAGCGTGGCTTCAAGCGCGGACACCTGCTGTGCCGATTCCTTTCGGTCGTCAGTCATCGCGGCTATCTTCTGCTTAATGCCGTCTGCTTCCTGCCGCAGCTTTGCAATATCGGCAGAACGTGAAAGCAAACCCGTATTTCGGCTTGACGAGCCGCCCGTCATTGAGCCGCCTGCGTTTACAAGCTGTCCATCAAGGGTAACTATCCTAAAACGGTATCCGAATTTTCTCGCTGTTCTGACCGCGCAGTCAAGATCCTGGACTATAGCGGTCCGTCCCAAAAGGCTGCGCACAATACCTGAATATTTGCTGTCGAACGTTAAAAGTTCAGAAGCAATACCGATAAAACCGTTTTCGGAGTCAAGCCCGCGTTCAGACAAAGCGCTTCCGTGAACAGAGCTTATCGGCAGGAAAGTTGCGCGTCCGCTATTCGTTCTTTTGAGCAATCCGATAGCGGATTGCGCGTTTTCCTCGTTGTCAACGACGATATGCTGAGCCGCGAAACCAAGCGCGGTTTCAACCGCGAGCGCATAGTCTGACGGCACATCAATGATCTTTGAAACAGGCGCGTGTATCCCCGATAATCTGCCGTGTTCTTTTTCCCTCATTACTGTTTTAACGCTTTGCGTGAAACCCTCGAGATTGCGTTCCAGATCCTCGAGCATGGACGCGCGCTGGATTTTTCCGTCAGCCTGAAGTGTAAACGACCTTATCGTTTCTTCAAGCCTTGTAAGCCTTTCCTTTTTTGAGCCGAGTTTTATCTCATAGCCGCGCTGTTCGTTCGACAGTGCTTCTATATTATCCCTGCATTGTTCAATACGGGTAACGCAATCTTCGAGATCGGCTTTTGCCTTTGACGCTCTTTCTGCCCTTACCGCAATTTCCCCGTCGATTGCTCCGGCACGTTCTTTAAAGTGAACAATCGACGACGCCGCTCCGTTTTTTTCAATACGGGCATCTGAAAGCTTCATTGTCAAAGAGGAAAGCTCTGCGCCTACTTTTTCGAGTTCACCCGATAAACCTTCGCTCTGTTTTGAAATATCGAGAACGCCGTTTTCACAGTCGGCAAGTTTTTGAGCTGTTTCCTCTGTTTCTTTTTTCTTAATCTCAATTTCGGCTTTGATTCTTTGGATTTCTGCTTCACTTTCACCGCCGGAACTTATCGCCTTTTCAATTTCATCCTTTAAACGCGCGATATTTTCATTGTTGTGGTTTATATCATTTTCAAGTATGCCGACCTGAGCCTGTTTCTGGACAGCTTCATCGTAAAGTTCGCGCGCCTGCCGGCGGAACTGCTCGATCTGCGCCGCTTTTTTTTGAGATTCAAGCCAGATTTTTTCCGTTTGAGCCTGCGCGCTTTCAAGTTTCTCGCTGACAGCGTCATATTGTGCGCGGGCATATTCGAGCCTGTTTTCATGTTCTCGCAGAATACCGCGCTGTTTGTCAAGAGTAGTGAGCCAAAGCCCGACTTCAAGGTTCTTTTTTTTACCGGCGAGTTCTATGTATTTCTTCGCTTTTTCCGCCTGTTCCTTCAAAGGACCGACGCGCGATTCAAGCTCCGCAAGAATATCGCGCAGCCTAACAAGATTTTCTTCTGCGTCAGCAAGCCTGCGTTCGGAATCTTCCTTGCGATAGCGGTATTTCGAAATGCCTGCCGCCTCTTCGAAGATTTCACGTCTGTCCTCGCTTTTCGCACCAACAATTTCATCAATACGGCCTTGTCCGATAATGGAATATCCGTCACGTCCAAGCCCCGTATCCATCAAGAGTTCATGTATATCTTTAAGGCGCACCGATTTTCCGCAAAGCAAATAGTCACTTTCCCCGGAACGGTAAAACCGGCGGGTAATCTTGATCTCGTCACCGTCATAGGGCAATTCATGCGCCTTATTATCCAATGTCAGCGAAACCTCGGCAAACCCGAGAGGCTTTCTCCCCACAGCGCCGCCGAAAATAACGTCCTCCATTTTTGTTCCGCGCAGAGCCTTGGACGACACTTCGCCCAACACCCAGCGAATCGCGTCGCTTATATTGCTTTTTCCGCTTCCGTTAGGGCCGACGACTGCGGTTATCCCTTTTTCAAAGGTCAGCAGCGTCTTATCCGGAAACGACTTAAAACCTTGTATTTCGAGCGATTTTAAAAACAAATTGTCCCTACCCCCGTAAATTTACTGAGATGCTTTTTCCGCTTCGACTGTATATTCGGGCAAATCCCGTTCTCTTATTTTCAGCCGCATATTAAAAATTTTTTCAAGTTCTATTATATTTTTCCTGTGTTGTCCCGAAAGTTTGGACACACCGCCAAAAGGCACATACAAAATAGCCTCGCCGCTTGCTGCTTCAAGTATTTTGAGCGCTTTTTCGGCTTTTTCACGGTAAATTACGCTTTCGCAAAGTTCCCTAAAAGCCGGGTGCCACGGGCCTGCACAGTAGTTTTTTTCAATGCTGGGCGACGCGTGCAGTCCGAGCCTTATTACCTGAATATTTCTCTCGCGGAAAAAAAGGAGCAGCTTTGCACAAAGGAGCACAGTTTCTTCGAGCGACGGCGGGACATACCTGCCATCGTCAAAAAGCCTTGAAAGCATTGTGTTCTTTATAACAATAGTCGGGTATATCCGCACAGTCGTCGGCATAAGCTCGGCGATAGCGTGCGCTGTCATTATGTCAGCTTCTGCCGACGAACCGTAAAGCCCCGTCATCATCTGAAGCCCAAGCTCTATTCCATATCCGCGGATTAATTTTGACGCTGCTTCGACATCGTGGCGTGTATGCCCACGGTAGTTCAGTTTTAAAACCCTTTCGTCCATGCTCTGCGCACCGAGTTCAATCGCCGTTACACCGTATCTTTTCAGGGTCATAAGCATGTTCGCGTCAACCGCGTCCGGCCGCGTGGATATGCGTATGCCCTTGAAACCACCGCTCCCGACAAACGGATACGCCGCGTTAAGCAGCGACAGCATATATTCTGGTTCAATCGCGGTAAAACTTCCGCCAAAAAATGCGATTTCGGCGTCCTTTGCCTTCTCCCCCAGCTCTGAAAGTGCTTTTTTTGCCGTCTTTTCAACCTCTTCCGCGGTCGGCGCGGATTCCTGTCCCGCAATCTCGGTCTGGTCACAGAACGAGCACTTATGCGGACAGCCGATATTCGGAACAAAAATTGCTACATTTGCTTTTTTCATTGACCCATCAGAGCCAGAGCTTCCTTGGCGGCCATTTGTTCGGCTTCTTTTTTGCTCCCGCCGTGACCTGTGCCTATTACATTGCTGTTAAGGTGAACCTCAACGATGAACTCCTTGTCATGGTCAGGCCCTTTTTCCTCGGCAAGCACGTATTCAAGGCGTTCACTGCGGTTTTTCTGCACGATTTCCTGCAGCGCGGTTTTATAGTCTTTGAGCTTCGGGCTGATGTGGGATGAAAAAAACTGATCCGCAAAATGCGTGATATGGCGTTTTGCGGCTTCCATGCCCCCGTCGATATAGATTGCGGCGGTTACAGCCTCGAATGCGTCCGCGAGAATGGACGGGCGCTCGCGCCCACCAGTATTTTCCTCGCCGTGCCCAAGCCGCAGATATTTGCCGAGTTCGATTTGCAGCGCAAATTTATGCAGTGACTTTTCACATACCATCATTGCGCGGAGCCTTGTGAGTTCGCCCTCCGGGACATGGGAGTTGTGGAAGAAAAGGTATTCCGCGGTGATTATGCCGAGAACGGCGTCGCCCAAAAATTCAAGTCTTTCGTTATTTTCAAAATGCCTGCCTTTGGCTTCGTTTGCAAAAGAGGAATGTGTCAGTGCCGTCATCAACAACTGCTTGTTTTTAAATGTGTAACCTATTTTATTTTCAAATTCTGCGATGTTCATAGCAAATTCTCCGTTATATTTTACTCTGTGTAAGTATCTCAAGGAATTCTTTAAGTAAGGCATAGAACCGAATAACAGAGCATTACCCGGTTCTATGCACTATAAATCTTTTTCGCCTGTTTTTTTAAATGAGTGTAACCGATAAACTCAAGTCAGCCCTGACTGAGACGCATATACTTCTTGACACATTTTACCGCGTCCCCCACCGTTTCGATACTGTCCGCGCAGGTTTGTGGAATATCGCAGTCAAATTCCTCCGCAAGTGCGTCAACAAGTTCAACAATGTCCAGTGCATCTGCGCCGAGTTCACCGAGCGTCATATCGGAATTGATTTCCTCTTCTTCAACATCGAACTGATTCGCCACAACGGCTTTGACACGTTCTGTTATCATAAAGGCACCCCCATTCCCGGAAAACCGCTTGCTGTGACTGCCACCTTTCGCGGCTATTTTGCCCTGCAAATTATACCGATATGCCTTTAAAAATGTTCATTATATTTAAGTATATTGTAAAATATCACCAATTATTTATTAAAAGCCTAACGGTATTATTATGCGGTTTTCCTGCATTATCTTTATATGATATGCCGAATGGGTTTTAATGTTAATTTGCGTGTGCTTTCGTGCTTTCCTTGATTTCATCAATAACGCCTTCTGAAACAAAGGCGATTGCCTGCCTTACGGCATTCTTAAACGCTTTGGCGTTTGAACTTCCGTGAGCTTTGATTACCGGCTTTGATGAGCCCATAAGCGGTGCTCCGCCGTACTCAGTATAATCTATTTTCTTCTTGAAAGCGATAAGCCCCGGCCTTACGGCAACGGCTGCAATCTTGGACAGCAGATTGCTTGTAAGCAGGGATTTAAGGTTATTCGCAAACGTAAGCCCTACGCCTTCGGTCAATTTAAGAATAACGTTTCCGGTAAACCCGTCGGCAACGGCGACGTCGCAGACTCCCATAGGAATATCCCTGCATTCAATATTGCCGATAAAATTGCAGTCTGCATCTTTTAAAAGAGCGTAAGCTTCATGCTGCAGCTGGGTTCCTTTTGTCGGCTCCGTACCCACGTTAATAAGCCCGACGCGCGGAGCTTTGATATGAAGTATCTTATTCATATAAACAGAACCCATAAGTCCGAACTGTAAAAGCATATCCGGGCGGCACTCAAGGTTGGCTCCGCCGTCCAGCAGCATATAACAGCCTTTGTCTGACGGAAGTATCGGGGCAAGAGCCATTCTTTTTACTCCTTCGATACTCTTTACAATAAAATTTGTACCCATAACGAGAGCTCCGGTGTTTCCCGCCG
>DATALE010000265.1:0-39075 GCA_036261235.1 Ruminiclostridium sp.
CTGAACAGGTTGCCCATGCAATGGATCTTCTCAATAATCGTCCACGCAAATGCTTAAACTGGCTTACTCCCGCTGAAGTCATGGCTGCTGCTTCTCTTTGACACTGTTGCACTTGATTTGACAATTCGCCTCCGACAGAAACAAGCAGGAAATAGTTTTCTTCATATTAGGCCCCGATGTTGACGCACAACCTGGAAATTGGTATTATGGTTTATATAAAGCGGCTTATTTATCACAGAAAGGAAATAACCATATGAAGCAGGATATATGTACGATTCCGATAAATGAAGTTTTCGAAAAAAAGGATGGCTGCCCTATCTGCCGGATGCGAGCGGAGCTTGAAGAGCGCGCGCTGGATTTTGTAATGGGGCCTGCAATGATGGAACCTGATGTACGGCATGAAACAAACCGTCTGGGTTTCTGCCCGGAACATCTTGATATCATGTGCGGCCGCGGGAACAGACTTCCGCTCGCCCTTATGCTTGAAAGCCACCTTGCAGAAATTGATAACGCTGTTTTTGAAAGCCACCGGAAAAGCCTCCTTCACAGCACCATTTCTCAGGCAGCCGCAAGCGCCGGTGACGCGAAAAAAATAGCGGAGTCATGTTATATCTGCGACCGCATCAAAGATACGATGGACAGAGAATTCGCAACAATGTGGAAACTCTGGAAAAAGGAAGAGGAATTTCGCCGGAGCGTAGCAGCGCAGTCCATTATCTGCCTTTCAGATTACGCCCTGCTTGTTGAAAAGGGCCTCGAAGCTCTGGACAAAAAATCATTTGAGGATTTTTATGAGGTGATTTCCGGTGTTGCACGGAAAGGCCTTGAAGGGCTTAAAGGTGACGTAAGCGGGTTCTGCGGAATGTATGACTATCATAATAACGGCACTGACTTCGGAACTTTAAGGAATGCAGTTAAAAACTCTGTTTCCTACCTGACAGGGAGAATTCACAAATAAAAACATGTCGGATTTTGAATATAAACTATCTGTAATTTTACATAATGCCGAAAAATAAACAATGTGAAAACAGTTTCCAACATTTCAGACGGCATTTTTGTTAAGCTTGTCAGGTTGTTTTCAACTGTTTCAACAGAGTTTTCAACATGTATTATGTTAACTTGCTGGTTTAGGGCAGCCATATATAGTATTAAATTTAGAAACCCACATATATAGAAGATTACGCCCCGTATAACACCATCTATATAAATTTGATATCTTTCCGGGTCAAATCGCATAATTACCGACTTTTGCCAACCGAAATTGTGAAAAATTTGGCTCACATGGTGAATATTTGAAAGAGTGATGACCAAAATATTCTCATGAAAAAAAATAGTTGGGCGGAAGGATGATATCATTATGGTAAAAGGCGTAACAAAACGAATTGTTGAAATAAAAGAAACCGGCAGCGATTATTTCGAGCGTGCAATATTTTTTATAAATCTTGAGGGCAGCAAAGGTTCGAGTGAATATACGTTATCACAGGAGGCACAGCGTATCATCGACAGCCTTTCAAATGACAATATGCCCTGCGTCAGCGACAGGAAGCATAAAACAAGGGATCGGGCTTTTTCGGTCCTTAAACTGCTGATATCGGCTGCAGCAGGAGTTTTTGTAACACTGCTCGTTACTAACTTATTTTAGAAAAAATTCTTATACTTATTCCAAATTAAAGGTCTCCAAAAAATTTGCGTCAAAATCATTGATTTACGATTTTCACGCAAATTCTTGCCTTAAGTTTGGAATTAGTATTAATCTGCTAAAAGCATAGAAAAAAGGGGCTGTTCCGTTCGGAACAGCCCTTCTCGTTTTGTCTTGGAATTTACTGAAGTTTTAGTTTTTTAGGATTGAAATGGTTGATTGCACTGTCGTTTTGGGTAAACTTCTCTTTCGCAACCAAATCATTGATAAGCTTCTGGAATTCGGTACCTTTCATTTCGGTAAGGATTGTTTGTTTGATGGAAGAAGTAAAAGTTGAAGCCTTCGGGTCGGTTGCAACTTTATATTCAATAAAATAACCCATATCTGATTCCGCCATGCCGATCTCACCGACTTTCAGCGAAAACGCAAGGTCCGTAAATTTCGTGTCGTAACCACTTGAAGTCGCTGATGATTTGCTGAAGATATAACCGTCCGGATTGCTCTTCATTCCCGGATCTTCGTTATATTTATCTACATACTTTTGGAAGTTGCCCACATCGGCCTTAGCCGCCGCAAATGCCTCATCAGCCTTTGTCTTCTGGGTCGCCAGCTTGTCGCTTGACAGCTTTTCATTTGTTGTCGTATCGATTTTACTTATAAAAATCTGCTTTACATGTGCGTAATTATCGGTGTAATATTTTTCAAGATCGCTTTCTGACACGGCCTTATCGCCTTTTTCACCGTAATAAGATTTAAAAAGCTCCTGTTCCAGAAAAGCGTCTGTATATATTCTTTCAATCGAAGCCTGTGAAATTCCGTTTTTACTGTAAATGTCTTGAGATGAAGTATAGCTTTGCTGGGCATAAGTTTTTACATAACCTTTTTCAGTGCTTGTAATCGTAACTTTACGGGCAGCCGCCTGTTTTTCAACAGTCAAGAGCTGTTTGCATGAATCAAGAGATTTGTTGATTGCCCATGTTACGGCATTCTTTCCTTCAACTGTCTTAGACCAGGGGTCAGAGCTTTTAGACGATGAAGATGAAAGCGCCACACTGCCGCTGGATGTATAGGAACCATTTTGCACTTCGTTTGCGTTATTGATAAGATAATAAAGGTAAACGCCTGTAGGCACCGTTATATTGCCTGATTTTAACGACCATGAGGTATCGGAGCAGCCGGAAAAAGCAAAGCCGGTTGCTAAAGCGCATATAAAAGCGCCGATTCTTAAACTTTTTTTCAACATCTAATCCTCCTTAGAGTTATAACAGAATTATATAACACAGAAATATCAATGTCTATAGAAAATTAACAAATAATTTGGAAAAAAGTACTTTTTTTAATTGACCGACTATTAACACGTTCTGTTCTAAAACATAACTGTTGACTGTTTTCCGCCGCCGTGTTATAGTGAAATATCGGGTAATTTCCGGAAAGGCCTACTGATACAACTATATATAACATAATAAATCAGCAATGTGCGCCCTACAGATATATTAAATATTTATTATGTTATATATAAAATTAAGATCGGAGCGGAATCATGATTAATAATCTTATACTGAACACCTTGATTTATATTAAGCCATCCTCAAAATTTTATTATACGGTTCTTACAGTAATCGCTCTTATCGCTGCTGCTCTGGCTTTCATAATTTTAAGGAAAATATATGTACATAAATAATTTCGGAGGCGATAAAAACGTTCGATTTATTTAATATCGACTGCGGAATATTAAAAATAGACGCTCTTTCAACCGGAGATGAAAATCTAACACTTGTCTGTGGGCCTTCGGGAAGCGGGAAAACAACACTTTTCCGGCTGTTGTGCAATCTGATACCTTACAGCGGCACAATACGTTTCACCGATAAAGACATTTTATCATATAACCCTGTCGTTTATCGAAGAAAAGTGACGATGATAAGCCAAACGCCGTTAATTTTAAACGGCAGCATAGCCGAAAATATTAATTATATTAATAAACTGCTCGGTAATAAATCCGCAGGTAATTCCGAAATAAAAAAGGCACTCGAAACGGTAATGCTCGACAAAATGCCCTCCGACGACGCCGAAGTCTTAAGCGGAGGCGAAAAGCAGAGGCTATGTCTTGCAAGAGCGCTGTTTACAGCCCCCGAGGTTCTTCTGCTCGACGAGCCTGCGTCAGCTCTTGACTATGAAACCGCACGGACTGTCCTCCAGGGCTTCGAAACTGAGATGATAAAAAAAAATTGCCGCATAATGATTGTCAGCCACTGGGCTGAAACAGTCGGTCGCCCGGCGGCATGTCTCAAAGTTGAAAACGGGACCGTGAAAAAGGAGGCATGCTGAATGAAAGGCGCTGTTGATATCCCCATTTTCCAGCTTCTTATTGCATATGGTTTCGTGGCGCTGACGATTATAGTATCAAGCTTTTTCAAGCTGTCCCGCGACAAGGAAATCATAATAGCCACCATCCGCATGTCCGTGCAGCTTTTTATTATCGGTTATGTTCTCAAATATATATTCGACAAAAATATCGTTTTTCTTGCGGTTGCTCTTATCTGCCTTATGGAAGGCTTCGCTGTCAACAACGCAATAAAGCGGGCAAAGGTCAAACTTCGGTTAAAGCTGAAAATCATAGCCGGAGTCACGCTTGTCACCTGTTCTCTCGTTTCTCTTGCAATATTCCTTTTCGCTGTCATCGGTATCCGAACATTCAATACGCGTTATGTAATCGGCATATGCGGTATGCTGCTCGGCAATTCCATGACAGGGCTTTCGATTGCCATGCGAACCCTTGCGGAAGGAATGAGCCGCGAGCGCACCAAAGTCGAATCCGCACTGATGCTGGGAGCTACGCCGTTTCAGTCCTGTTCCGGGATAATCAAGGAGTCATTCACGATGTCGGCAATGCCCAACATAAACAGCATGATGGGCATGGGTATCGTCTCGCTGCCGGGAATGATGACAGGCCAGATTTTGTCGGGCATGTCACCGCTTGTTTCGACAAAATATCAGATAGCCATACTTCTGGGGCAGTCCGGCACTATAACTTTGTGCTGCGCGTCATTTCTCATTCTGGGTTATAAAACTTTCTTTAACAAGCGCTGTCAGCTTATATAATGTATTTAAAAGGAGAATCAGACAATGATAATTATCGGAGAAAAAATCAACAGTTCCATTCCATCGTCCAAAGCAGCAATCGAAAACAAAGACAAAAAGGCTATAAGCGAACTTGCAAAGGCGCAGTATGACGCGGGCGCCGCTTTTATCGACATAAACGCCGGGATGTTCCTCAAAGAAGAACCTGATTATCTTGCATTTTTGGCTGAAACCGTCGGGAAAGAGCTGTCACTTCCTCTTTCGGTTGATACCCCGAGTGTTAAGGCCGCGGAGGCCGCTTTAAAGGCTGTCAATACGCGCGGACATCTTATTAACTCCGTCACAACCGAACCGTCAAGGCTCGAGGGCATGACTGGCCTTGCCTGCGAATACGGCTGCAGAGTCGTCGCCCTTTGTTCACCCGAGCCCGGAACGGAGGAAACGCTTGACACTTGCCTTTCCACCGCCGCAAAACTCGTCGCATATCTTACATCAAAAGGCATAGCAGAGAGCGACATTTATATCGACCCGATGCTGAAACCAATCGGAGCCGCTCCCGACGCCGGAACACAAGCTCTTTTGACCATCACGAAAATTCACTCGGAATTTCCGGACTGTCATATTTCCTGCGGACTGTCAAACCTTTCCTACGGGCTTCCAAAGCGCCGGGTTCTTAACCGTGCATTTGCCGTCTGCGCTATCGCGGCAGGCCTTGACGCTGCAATAGCCGACACGCTAGACAAAGGACTTATGTCGCTTTGTGCCGCGGCGGAAGTTATTGCGGGGCGTGACGAGTATTGCATGGAATATATCGAAAAATGCCGTTCGGGGCTAATCGAAGCATAAAAATCACATTATTCAAACAGCCTTTGCCAAAAATTCCGGCAAAGGCTGTTTTTTGTATAAAAGCCAAAAGGCAGTGAAAAATATTACTGGTTAAAAAATATTTGGAGATGAGAAGATGGGCGCAACAGGCAAAAAAGATACAGACCCCAGGGGTCAGGACAAAAAACCGAGAAACGCGCAGAAGCCCGTTCCTGAAATAAAAGGAAAGGCGCGCTCCGGCAAGGAACACGCCGGTCCAATGTAATTTTCCCATAAAAAATCGCCCCGCATAGCAGCGAGGCGGTTTTTTATCAGATGTAGTACATAAACTCGTTCTGTTTTGAGCGGGCCTGAAGCACTAAATCAGAAAGTGTAATTGAGTCCACGGTATTGTTTATTGCATCGCGGAGTTTTGCCCACACGCCGTTAAGAACACATCCGTCATACCGTTCACATGACGTAATCTTGTTCTCATCAACGCAGTCAACCGGTGTCAGCGACCCTTCAAGAGCCCTTAGTATATCTCCGACTGTAATTCTTTCGGCAGGGCGTGCGAGCTTGTAGCCACCCTGCGCTCCCCTGACGCTTTCTACTATTCCGGCCTTTCTGAGCGCGGAAAAAATCTGCTCGAGGTACTCCTCTGAAATGCCCTGCCGTTCCGCAACACCGCCCAAAGCAACAGGGCCTTCGTTCTCATTGTAGTTCAGCGCAAGGTCAAGCATTGCACGCGCGCCATATCTACCTTTTGTTGATAATTTCATTGCCGGGAAGCCCCCTTCGAAATCTGGTAATTTTTCAGGCTTTTTCTTTCGGAACAGCCCGAACAATAACACCTCCGCCGAGAACGACGTCGTCATCGTAAAAAACGGCGGCCTGTCCCGGCGTAATAGCTCTTTGCGGCTCGTCGAATTCGACCACCGCTTCATCATTTCTGATATGCAGAACCGCCGGGGCTTCTTTCGCGCTATAGCGAATTTTTACGCCTACCCTCGTCCCGTCCTTCATTCTGCTTTTCAGCATATATTTTAAATCGGTGACAAGCATTGTTTTATTGAAAAGATCTTCGCTTTCCCCCACATAAACCGCTGCGGCTTTGCTGTCGATACCCGTAACAAAAAGTTTTTCGTTTGAAATTGAGCCGAGCCCCTTGTGCTGGCCAATAGTATAATTATATATTCCGTTGTGATGCCCTATAGCTTCACCATTTTTGATTATATCGCCGGGGCATGCAAGGCTTTCACAATTGTTGCGGATAAATCCCGCATAGCCCTCCGCTCCGACAAAACATAAATCCTGGCTGTCGGGCTTTTTAAAGTTCGGGAGCCCGTATTTTTCGGCAATGGCCCTGACTTGAGGCTTAGTATATTTTCCGCACGGCAAAAGCAGGTGTGAAAGCTGATGCTGCCCGAGCATATACAGCACATATGTCTGATCCTTATGCGCGTCTTCTGAACGTTTCAGGGCGAGCTCGCCTTCCGGCGTTTTAACAATCGTCGCATAATGCCCCGTCGCGATATAATCCGCGCCGAGCTGTTCCGCCTTCTGCATCATTGCCTCAAACTTAACATGAGCATTGCAGGCAATACAGGGGTTCGGCGTTCTGCCTTCCATATATTCGTCAAGAAAATAATCAATTACGTCTCTTTTAAAAATATCCCTCATGTTAAGCACATAGTGAGGAATGCCAAGCCTGTTGCAGACGTGTCTTGCGTCGTCAACATCCGTAATCGAACAGCAGGTGCGCGAACATTTACATTCCGACTGCTCGGACGGCCACACATTGAGCGTTACGCCGATAACCTCGTACCCCTGCTCCATCAAAAGAGCAGCGGCGGCAGAGCTGTCGACACCTCCGCTCATAGCTGCTATGACTTTTTTGCCCATCTGATCCTCCGAAATCTAAGGCGACACTGCATACTCCTAAATATTCTTACACTCTGTGAGATTTTTCGCAACACAATACAAAAATCCAATATTAGCGATGGTTTTGCGAAGTATGACAAAAAAGCAAGTGTAAGGACGTTTAAAGCGGCAGCCGCGAATTGTGCGGTGTTGCCCTAATCCTTAAAATTTAAAATTAAGCATACGGTCAAGGCACGCGACCGCACGTTTTCTTATATCCTCGTTTACTTCAATGACTGTCTTTTTCTCGTTCAGCGCACGATAGACGCTTTCAAGACTTGTTTTTTTCATGTTGACACAGACAAGCCTCGGTGTCATCAGATAAAATTCCTTTTCAGGGTTGTCGTTTTTAAGTTTGTGAAGCACACCCATTTCGGTACCGATAATGAACTGTTTTTTATCGCTCTTTTTACAAAAATCGATAATTTCGCTTGTGCTGCCGATAAAATCGGCATTATCACATACTTCCGGTTTACATTCGGGGTGAACAGCAATCGCTGCGTCCGGGAATTTCGAACGCGCGGCAAGAACCTCTTCAGCGCCGAAACGGTTGTGAGTTATGCAGCCGCCGTTAAACAGGATAAGTTTCTTTTCCGGCACCTGTTTTTGAACATAAGTGCCAAGGTTTATATCCGGAATAAATATTATCTCTTTTTCCGGAATTTTCCTGACTATATTGACCGCGTTTGAGGAAGTACAGCAGATGTCGCACTCCGCCTTGACCTCCGCGGTGGTATTTATATAGCATACAACCGGCGCGCCGGGATGTTTTTCTTTTAATTCCCTGACATCTTCCGCAGTGATTGAATCCGCCATCGGACATCCTGCGGTTATTTCAGGCAGCAGGACGGTTTTTCGAGGGGAAAGTATTTTTGCGCTTTCCGCCATAAAGCGCACACCGCAGAATACGATAACCTCAGCCTCACTTTTTGCGCAGACACGGCTTAAATAGAAAGAATCGCCGACCTCGTCGGCAATATCCTGAACATCATCGTTCTGATAGTTGTGAGCAACAATTATCGCATTGCGTTCGGCTTTAAGGCGCTTGATTTGACTTATAATCTCCGAATTTTCCTGCTGCAAGAACAAAACCTCCAAATATTTTATCGCGTATCTATTACTCTGTTACTATTAATTTATTAAATTATTAACACATGTATAAAATATTATATCAACACCCGTTATTATTTTCAAGGCGGGGGTTTTTGATATTGTTGTTTCCGCCCTTGTACGGGTATATAATTAATGTGTACTGAACAATTCAGAAATTGAAGAAAATAGATGAATTTTTGCGTTATACTTATTCCAAATTAAAAGTCTTCTTGCCTTAAGTGTATTTGGAATTAGTATAAGCCACTTTTGATACGATTGTGCGGTTAAATCCGCACCAAAAAATTGCAAAGCGATTTATTCAGCAGGCATTAATTATTATAACAATTTTCAGTAAGGTGAAGTATTTGAAACACGCCGCAAATATCATAACAATAAGCCGGATTATACTTTCGGCTTCACTTGTCTTTTTGCTGAACTGCAATCTTCTTTTTATTGTGGTTTATACAGTATCCGGATTAAGCGACGCTCTTGACGGATTTATCGCACGAAAAACACATACTCAAAGCACGCTTGGCGCGCGGCTTGACTCTATTGCCGACGCAGTTATGTTCGCCGCAATAATATATTCAATCGTCATGCTTGCGGGAACAAAAATATATAACATGTCATGTTTTATTATTGCTGTTTTTATATTAAGGATTTTCAATCTGATTTTTGCGGCTTTTAAATATCACAGCTTGGTATTGGTACATACAATCGGCAATAAACTATCGGGGCTTCTTGTGTTTTCTGCTCCTGTGATTTTCATCTTATTCCAAAACAGCGTTGAACTTTTCGGTTATTTTGTCTGCACTTTTACTTTCTTAGCGGCGGCTGAGGAAACCCTTATACATGTTCGTTATAATGAGGTCGATCTTAACAGGCGCGGTCTCTTCATAAAATAAACTATATGGGAACGGCCCGTCCCTTTGCAGGGGGACAGGCCGTCTTTTAATTTGAAATTATGCTTTATAAAATTCAGTGAAAGCCCTGTACGCCGAATAGACGTCGAGTTTTGAAACGACTTCAAAAGGCGCGTGCATCGACAGAACCGGGACACCGATATCAATAACGTCGACATCAAGTTCAGCGATATATTTTGCGACTGTCCCGCCGCCGCCCTGGTCGACCTTGCCGAGTTCTGAAAGCTGCCACCTGACGCCTTTGCTGTCCAAAAGCGAGCGCACCCAGCCGGTATATTCCGCTGAAGCGTCATTTGTGTCATACTTTCCGCCGTGTCCCGTAAATTTATTTACGCCGACACCATAGTTTATATATGCGGCGTTGTTTTTCTCCATAGCCTCCGGATAAGTCGGGTCAAACGCAGCCGTAACGTCAGCCGACAGGCATTTTGATTTGCTCAGGACATCCCTGCCCTCAAGGCCGTAAGGGCGCGCTAAATCCGCTATAAAGTATTTAAGGAAAGCGGATATAAGTCCTGTGTTGCCTTCGCTTCCTATTTCCTCTTTGTCGGCAAGGCAGCAGACGCAGGTTGTTTCAGGTGTTCCGCAGTTGAATAAAGCAGTCAAAGCGGGGTATGCACACACCCTGTCGTCATGTCCATAAGAACCGATGAGGCTGCGGTCAAATCCGATATCAACCGCTTTATATGCCGGAACCATCGTGAGCTCCGCAGAAAGGAAGTCTGATTCAACAATACCGTATTTCTCGTTGAGAATATTAATAAGATTCAGTTTTATGAGTTCACTTTCCTTGTCGTCACGGAAAGGCATACTGCCGATTATTACATTAAGCTGTTCGCCGGTGAACGCAGCGGCCATTGTCTTTTTGCCCTGATCCTTGTCGAGATGAGGAAGAAGGTCGGTCACGCAGAACTGAGGATCGTTTTCTTCTTCGCCCAGCCTGACGGTTATCTGTGTACCGTCCGTTTTGACAATTACGCCGTGGAGTGCCAGCGGAACAGTCGTCCACTGATATTTTTTGATGCCGCCGTAATAGTGTGTCTTAAAGAGGCCCAGCTGCGCTTCTTCATAAATCGGCCGCTGTTTTAAATCCAGCCTCGGCGAGTCGATATGTGCCGCTGTCAGGTGTACTCCTTCGTCGAGAGGTTTTGAACCGATTACTGCGAGGATTATTGATTTTCCCCGGTTGTTGTAATAAACCTTGTCGCCCTTCTGATACTTCTGTTTCTTGTCGAAAGGCACAAACCCCTGCTTCTGAGCCTCTTTTACAGCGTAAGCCACAGCTTCACGTTCAGTTTTTGCGGCATTCAGAAAAGATTTGTAGTCGCCGCAGTAATCGAACGCCGCCTTGATTTCCTCTTCGGACATTTCAATCCCGCTGTTTTTTGGTTCCATCATCAATTTTTCTTTCAGTAACTTCGCCTGTGATTTTTCTTCCATATTGTTTCCTCCGTATCAAAATATATAAAATTGCTCTGTAATTCAATTACTATATATGATAACCGGATTGCAAAGCGTTTTATTTGCTGTAATATAAATCAGCGTAAATTTTTTTAATTGACTCGACCTTATTGACATAAGCTCGCGTATCGTCAAACGGGATATGGTACAGCGTTTTGCCGTCCTTTGAATATTCCGGGTCGCTCAGCCACTTTCTGACATTCGTTCTTCCGGCGTGATATGCCGCGAGCGCAACTCTCTCGTCTTTATATTCTTTTAAAAGTTCCGACAGAATTGCCGTTCCGTAATGAATGTTGACTTCCGGCCTGTAAAGGTCGCTGGAATCATAATGCGCATTTGCCTTTGTTTTGTCCAGAATCCATTCAAATGTCGGCGGTGTAACCTGCATAAGCCCCACAGCTCCGATGTTCGACAGTGCGTTCGGGTTAAAGCTGCTTTCGCTTTTTATCACAGCGTATACAAGGCTCGGGTCAACTTCACTTTCTTTTGAATAAACGGTAACATAATTTTTATATTTATCCGGATAAGCCGCTTTCATAAAAGTGTCGTAAGCAGGCCGCCAGGCAAAAGCCAGCGCAATAAAAACAATCGCAAGAAAGAAAAAAACTTTTCTGCCCCGCCGCCTTCTTTTCATGCTAATTAAAACCTCCGTCGCCGCGTATCTCACGGCTTACTTGTTCAACTCCGGCAAAAAGCTCCTTTTCCCCGGAATCACTGCTGACAACAAAATCAGACCTGTCCTTATAAAATTCATCATCGGGCTGGGCGCCGACACGCTCCGCTGCCTTTTCGAAGCTTATTCCGTCGCGGTTCATAATACGTTTTATGCGCAGTTCTTTATTTGCAAGAACTGACATAATTCTATCACAGAATTTGTCTGAACCGCTCTCAAAAAGCGTGGGCGCGTCGAGAACCGTATAGCTTACTCCGCTTTCGGCGAGCTTATTGAGTTCGGATTTGATTTCTTCCAGAATAAACGGATGCGTGATTCTGTTGAGATCGTCAACTCTGCCACCGCTGAAAGCGAGCGAAGCCAGCTTCTTCCGGTCAAGCGAGCCGTCGGCGTTTATGATTTCTTTGCCGAACTCCCGGGCAAGCTGTGAAAGGCATGAACTGCCCGGCCCGACCACAACTCGCGCTGATTTGTCGGCGTCGATATGGGCAAAGCCCAATTTTATAAAGTGCTGAGCCGCAAGGCTTTTTCCCGCGCCCGACGGGCCGGTAACGCCTAATACAAACATATAAAATCCCCTTTTGCGGCTTATTATCTTATATTCGTAAACATTGAAAATTATAATTCAATAATTTCAAATCCTGCAGCCCTTAAAAGGCGGTTATAAACGGCAAGTCCGACGCCGTCAAGGCTGGGGCAGCGTGCATAGACTGTTTTCGCTCCGATACGGTCAAGCTCTCTCAAAGCGTCAAAAAGCCTTTGCGCCTGAGAACAGCCGTCATTTTCGGTGCCGTAAGTAACACACTGAACATTGAAAAAGCTTTGTTCGCCCTCAAAGCAAAGCGCGGCGGTGTTTTCACCGGCCCGTGCGTTAACATACTGAACCATTTTCTCAAGGGAGCCGTTTATTATGGCAACGTGCGCTTTCGGAGCATAATGCTTGTACTTCATTCCCGGGGAAGCGACGCGTTCACCGGAATTTATTTTATGTGTTACAGCGTGATCGACAAAAACCTCACCCAGAACATCTTTAATCTGTTCCGGTGTCACCCCTCCCGGACGGAGAATACGCGGATGACCGTCGCTCAGCGTTATAACAGTGGATTCGAGGCCGACTCCGCATGCGCCGCCGTCAACGACGGCTGAAACCCGCCCGTCAAGGTCCTGCAAAACGTGCGAGACAAGCGTTGGGCTTGGACTTCCCGAAATGTTTGCAGACGGCGCGGCGAGCGGAATCCCCGCCTGTTCGATAATAGCGTGAGCGACCGGGTGGGACGGGCACCGGAACCCCGCCGTGTCAAGTCCTGCCGAAACTATCTCGGGTATAACCGGCAGCTTTTTTAAAATAATCGTGAGCGGCCCAGGCCAGAAAGCCTCCATAAGCTTATACGCCGAGTCCGGTATTTCTGCGGCATAGCGCGGCAGCCATTCCTTTGACGCCATATGAACTATGAGAGGATTATCCTGCGGCCTTCCCTTTGCCGTAAAGATATCTGCAACGGCTTTCGGGTCAAGCGCGTTCGCGGCAAGCCCATAGACGGTTTCGGTCGGGATTACGACAAGTTTTCCGTCTTTTAACAGCTCTGCCGCACGTTTAATACCGTTCGTATCAATATTTTTATCACATTTTATTAATTCTGTAAGCATTTGATTCTCCATTAAATATGCCTGAAAATCAGGTTTCTCCCCCTTTGAGCTTTTCCACCCTGTCAGCCGTGATGAGCGGGTCAATAATATCGTCAAGGCCACCGTTCAGCACCGATTCGATTTTATAAAGCGTAAGCCCTATCCGGTGGTCTGTTACCCGGCCCTGCGGAAAATTATAGGTACGGATTCTTTCGCTTCTGTCGCCTGTTCCGACCTGCGATTTTCTTTCGGCGGCAATTTTCTCGTCCTGTTCCCTCTGTTTGCGCTCATAAAGTCTTGAGCGCAAAACCTTCATTGCTTTGTCTTTATTTTTATACTGGCTTCGTTCGTCCTGACATTCGACAACGATTCCGCTTGGGATATGTGTTATGCGGATTGCGGAATCAGTTTTGTTGATATGCTGTCCGCCGGCGCCGCTTGAACGGTAGGTGTCTATCTGCAGATCGCCCGGGTTTATTTCAACCTCAACGTCCTCGACTTCAGGCATGATCGCCACCGTAACGGTTGATGTGTGAATACGGCCGGATGCTTCGGTCTCGGGTACGCGCTGAACCCTGTGGACGCCGCTCTCATATTTGAGCCGGCTGTAAGCGCCATCCCCCTCGATCATAAAGCTGATTTCCTTTATGCCCCCGAGCTCGGTGTCGTTGAGGTTCAGCACTTCGGTTTTCCATCCTCTGTGCTCAGCATACATTGAGTACATTCTAAAGAGTTCCGCCGCGAAAAGCGCGGCTTCCTCGCCGCCCGCGCCGCCTCTTATTTCTACAATAACATTCTTGTCGTCGTTTTTATCACGCGGCAAAAGCAGAATATTGAGTTCGCCCGTCAGCCGCTCCTTATCCTCTCTTGCTTTTGACAGTTCTTCCTCTGCCATCTCCCGAAGCTCCCGCTCGGGCTTTGCTTCAATGATTTCAAGAGCGTCCTTTTCGGTTTTACATGCTGCTTTATATTCACGGTATTTTTCTACCAGTATTCCGAGATTTTTATGCTCCAGCATCAATTTCTTGAGTTTATCCTTATCGGCAAGCACTTCCGGAAGAGCGAGCTTCTCGCCGATTTCTATATATCTTTGTTCGGCACTTTCCAGTTTATCAAACATGTGGTATTTATTCCCCCGCTGATTAAAAAGTATTTAATATGAAATTAAATCAGCGCAGCTACCTGTCGTCTTTTATTACATTTTTAATTTTCTTTTCGATTTTAACACGAGGCGTCATGATTTCATGCCCGCACTTTTCGCACTTAATTTTAAAATCCACCCCTGTGCGCAGGACAATAAACCTGTTTGAACCGCACGGGTGGTTTTTTTTCATAACAATAATATCGCCGACTGTTATATCCATAAAAGACACCGCCTTTCATTATGCGTCGTTTGACCGTTCCTGCTTCGGCGCATGTGATATAAAGCACTAAAAAAATATCGGCTTCTTCAGTCATTATAGTATAACATAAATTTTGGATTATCTCAAAATTATTTGGCCTTAAAACGATTTTCATTTGCATAATTTTGGCGCCCGGCAATTTGAATTTTGTCAATTCAACGGTGTAACAATATTCACATAAAATTGTTACATTTTTGGAGGGTGTGTTTAAATGAGTATTTTTGCAGCAGCAGAATTTGATTCGGTAGATTTGGCTGATCTCGCGACGGGAAGAATTCGGGGAATTCAGGGAGTAAAGGATGCCGAAGTTCTGCGAAACCGTTTTGCGGCACAGATGGACGATGAGGATAAAGCAACACCGACTTTCATTCCCGCAGGTGCAGGCTGGTCATATTCAAGCGCGATGGGCGTCGGCCCGTTCTATTCAATTCCGTTTTCACGCGGGTTCGATGATGAATCCGGCAATAATTTTGAACCGGCGAGGCGCCGTGACGCGCTCCTTAAGGTTGAAGTCAGCGACGAGGACACCGCGCGTAAGGTATGCTCCGTTTTAAGAAGCATCGGCGGCCGCAGCGTTTCGATAGTAAAAAAATAAAGCCCTTTTATTAAATATATTTAAAAGTCCGATATCAATTTTAAAATATTTATTAATAAAAATAGCAGTCAGTTGTGAAATATTTGCGGCCCCCTGCATATAAATTGAGTGGAGCAAAAAAAAGGGAGGTAAATCGCAATGGCTGTTATCAAGCCTGAGGGATGGCTTTTAGACACCGCCGAAAACCGTGAGGCTCTTCGCAGCCCCGGAAACCTTTTAAGGGCCGCCGAAGAGGGCCGCACCGTTGAAGCGCGCGCACTCGTATGTGACAGCTCGCACAATCTTATAGTCGATCTTGGATGCATGAAAGGTATCATTCCGCGTGAGGAAGGCGCGCTGGGTCTTGATGACGGCACGACAAGGGATATCGCCGTGATTTCAAGGGTTAATAAAGCCGTCTGCTTCAAGATAATCAACATGCCGCACCCACCGGATAAAATGGCTGTCCTGTCAAGGCGCGCGGCACAGGAAGAAGCCGTCCGGCTTCACATGTCACAGCTCTCGCCGGGAGATGTCATTGACGCCCGGGTAACACACCTTGAACCGTTCGGATGTTTTGTCGATATCGGGTGCGGCATAGCTTCACTTATACCGATAGATCTCATTTCCGTTTCCAGAATTGCGCATCCGCGTGACCGTTTCAGAGTGGGTCAGGATATCCGGGCTATTGTAAAATCCGTCGAAGGGCCTAACCGCGTTTGCCTGACCCATAAAGAACTGCTTGGAACATGGGAAGAGAATGCCGCAAACTTCACTCCGGGAGAAACCGTAGCCGGCATAGTGCGGTCTGTCGAAAGCTACGGCGTGTTCGTCGAGCTTGCGCCGAACCTTGCTGGCCTTGCGGAACCAAGAGATGGGGTATGTCCGGGGCAGCACGCGAGTGTTTTTATCAAGAGCCTTATTCCTGACAAGATGAAGGTAAAACTAATTATCGTTGACGCTTTTGACGCGGAATACAAACCGGAGGAACCATACTATTACATAAATGACGGCCATGTTGACCACTGGGTCTATTCGCCGCCGGGATGTGAAAAACTCATCGAAACGATATTTTGAAAACCGCCGCTAACAGGGACTGTTTCACAATGAACGACATTATGAAACAGTCCTTTTTTTCTGCCTTGCTCTGAATTCTTAAACGTGATATCATAAGAAAAGGTGAGTTGATTTTTAAAAAACAACTTAATAAATTCCGGCAGTTTCAGATATATACGGAAAAGAAAATTGCTTTTACATGTGCTATAATATAAGAACAAGACTTTAAGGCAACACCGCATAATTTATAGTTGCCGCCTTAAACGCCACTGCGCCTGAATATTTTCCACCATATGTCACAAAAATACTCATCAATACATCAGTATTGACTGCGCATTTTGTTTTATCTGACGCGTAATCTTACGGCGTGTTGGAGCATTATAGCAATTTCAAAAAACTTGAGAAATGAAATCTGATTTTCTTGTACAACAGTAAAATCAGATAAGCAACAGTTGTAATCTTTTTTGAAATAGCTATAGAATTATACGGTATTACCTTGAGAAACGGAGAATTTCATGTTTAAAAATATAAAAAAGACAATCTGCGTCTTTATTGCGTTTATGATTGCTGTTTCCGCCGCGGGGTGCAGCCGTTCCGGAAGTGCAGCCAAAACGACGGCTAAAACTGTTTCGGGAGCAGCGTCAGCAAAAAGCGGCAAAGGTTTAGACAGTTTTTCGCTGCCTTATAACACCGTGCAGAATTTTAACCCTCTGCTGCCGACATCAAAATCAAATATGGCTTTATGGCCGCTCATGTACGATTGTCTTTCTGAACCCGACGCATCATTCAATCCGGTCATGAGACTGGCTTCTTCCGTAACCTCAAGCGGAAATACGGTTACCGTCAAATTAAAATCCGATGTCAAATTTACCGACGGATCAGCTCTTTCAGCTTCAGACGTCATTTACAGTTTAAATTTTGTGCGCTCAAACACAAGCTCCCCTTATAACTCCAGACTTTCGTCGGTCACCTCGGTCGACGGCAAAGGGCTTACCGTAACAATTACTCTCAGTACCCCTGACCCGCTGTTTGCCAACATGCTCGACATACCTATAATAAAAGAAAACAGCGATAAGACCGGGGACGCCGTGGGCACAGGAAGGTTCAAAATTAAGAAAAACGGTGTCGACGCCGTTCTTGAGCGTAACTCCGGCTGGTATAACGGAACCGCATCAAAATTCAGTAAAATTACGCTTGTGAACATCCCGAGCAATGACGCTTTGATGCCCAGCCTTTCAATCGGCGAAACCAATTTTATTTATTCAGATGACGGAAGCGGTACGGCTTCCTCCGCTCCAAACACCGAAACAACTCAGGTCAATATAAATCAGCTTGTATTTGTCGGTCTCAATACATCCAAGCCCCACCTTAACAACAGCCATTTCAGAAGAGCTCTTTCCTATTCGATCAACCGTGAACTGCTGGCCTCCCAGAATTATTCGAACCGGGCTTTCGCCAGCACCTTACCGTTTAACCCCAAATGGGCCCAACTTCAGAATTCAGAGCAGCTGTCAGCCGACTTTAATACGGTAGCCTCCGAGTTAAGCGCCGCGGGAGAAACCGGGAGCGTATCAATGACCTTGCTTGTAAATCAGGAAAACTCGGTCAGAAACAACGTTGCAAAATTCCTTGTTTCATGTTTCAGCAAAGCCGGAGTGAACCTTACTGTAAAATCCGTTTCTTTTGACGAGTACAATTCTTTGATTCAAAGTGGAAATTTCGATATGTATATCGGTGAAACAAAACTGCCGAACAACATGAACATATCACAGCTTCTTGCTTCGGGCGGAACAGCCGCATACGGAGCGCCGGCGGATTCGTCCGCGTTTAAAGCTTTTTCTGACTGGCAGAAGGGTACGGGAGATCTAAAATCCGTGTCTGGCTCTTTTGACACTGAAATGCCGTTTTTGCCGCTTTGCTTCCGCACCGGCTTAACCTCATACACCAGCGGCCTTTCAGGTGTGCAGTCTCTCGATAACGATTTGTTTTTTAATTTTGAAAAATGGAATTAGTCTTATGTGAATTTCAGTTAACCAGTTGTTAAACCGCCGAAAATAAGGTAAAATATATACACTGAACATGTAATATTGGAAACATTAAAAGGAGTGAAGAGCTTTGATTTGCCTTGAAAATCCTAACGGATATATCGAAATCAGCCATGAATATTTCTCAAACCTTATAGGATTTGCCGCCTCATCCTGTTACGGCGTCGCCGGAATGGCCGCAAGCAATAAAGTTCAGGGACTTGCACAGCGCTTGACCCATCAGAAGCTCAAACGCGGTGTTAAGGTAAACTCTGTCGGAGGAAAGCTCTTCATCGACCTTCATATAATCGTTACCTACGGAGTAAATATTACTGTAATCGTAAAGAGCATTATTAAAAAGGTCAGATACACAGTTGAAGAGGCGACCGGCCTTAAAGTCGATTGCGTCAACGTGTTTGTCGATGGTATGAAACCTGAATAAACGGTATTTTGATATTAATGAAGGAAGATTAATTTTCATGGATAATCTTTATGTTTCCGGCCAACAGCTTAGAGATATGCTTATTTCGGCGGCTCGTGCGCTTGAATCGCACCGGCAGGAAATCAATGAACTAAACGTCTTTCCCGTGCCTGATGGAGACACCGGCACCAATATGTCAATGACCATGAATTCTGTGGTTCGGGAACTGTCACGTCTTGATGCATGCACAGTTTCGGAAGTGTCTGATATTGCGGCGTCTTCCCTTCTCCGCGGCGCAAGAGGAAATTCCGGCGTTATTCTTTCGCTCCTTTTCAGAGGTATTGCCCGGTGCTTCAGCGGACTTGAAAACGCGACCGGCGCGGATTTTGCCTCAGCTCTTACATGCGGTGTTGAAGCCGCATATAAGGCGGTTATGAAACCTCAGGAAGGAACAATATTAACTGTGGCAAAGATGGCGGCTAAAGCCGGCACCGACGCTTCAAACGTTGAAAATATCAAAGACTTCGCGTCCATAATGAAGCTTGTCGACAAGACTGCGAACGAAACTCTTAAAAAAACCCCTGAAATGCTGCCTGTACTTAAAAAAGCCGGGGTCGTTGATTCCGGGGGAAAAGGTCTTGTCGTTATCTTCGGGGCAATGCTGCGTTCATTTGAACAAGGCGGCGTTGTCAGTGAACCTGATACTGAAAGCAAAGAGAATACAATAACAGTCGAAGCCGGGGAAACGGACGAGGAAATAAACTTCACCTACTGCACCGAATTTATTATCAACAAACCCAGTGGAACCGCAAAAGACCCTCTTGCCCTGCGTGCTTTCCTTGAATCCATCGGTGACTGCGTACTTGTTGCCGACGACAACAGCTTCATTAAAGTTCATTTTCATACAGACAATCCCGGCAGCGCTATTCAAGAAGCATTGACATACGGATACTTAAGCGATATAAAGATTGACAATATGAGAATTCAGTCCGAAAACAAAAAGAAAGCAGTTCCAAAGCGCGCCGAACCGGAAAAACCTTATGGTTTTATTGCCGTTGCGTCAGGGGAAGGGCTTTCGCAGGTATTTGAAGAGCTGGGTGCAGACCGAGTTGTTCAAGGCGGCCAGACAATGAACCCCAGCACAGACGATATTCTTTCGAATATTGAAGCCACTCCGGCGGAAACTGTTATTGTTCTTCCGAACAACAAAAATATTATTCTTGCGGCGGAACAGGCGGCTTCCCTCGCCGACAGAACCGTTTATGTCCTTCACACCAAAACGATCCCCCAGGGAATGACGGCTCTCGTTAATTTTGATCCGGATGCCGATATAACTACCAACATGCATAATATGGAGGAAGCGGCCGATAAAGTTAAAACGGGTCTTGTAACATTTGCGGCGCGGGATTCCGATTTTGACGGCAGCAAGATAAGCAAGGATCAAATTCTCGCGATGTCCAACGGAAAAATTCTGTTTACCGAAAGCGATCCCATTGAAGCGGCGGCAAAATTAATAATTAAACTTTCGGACAAAAACACTGCTTTTGTAACGATAATCTACGGCGGGGACATTGAAGACGGGCAGGCCGAGTCGGTCAGATCAATTGTTCAGGAAAAGCTGGGAAATCAGGTTGAAATTAATATAATTGACGGCGGACAGCCTGTTTACCACTTCATTATTTCTATCGAATAGCATCACAGCCTGCGGATAAAACCGCAGGCTGTTTTAAATGATTCATAAACTAACATAATGTAAAGCGGAGCGAAAATTATGAACAGAGAAAAATCATGCGGAGCAATCGTCATAAAAAAATTCGGTGAAAGATTTAAAACTCTTCTAATCAAGCACAATAAGGGACACTGGTCTTTCCCGAAAGGCCATGTTGAAAACGATGAAACAGAAGTAGAAACCGCTGTCCGCGAAGTAAGCGAAGAAACAGGAATCAGTGCAGAAATCGACACGGGGTTTCGGGAAGTTTCCACTTATTCTCCGAAAGAGGGAGTTATCAAGGACGTAGTTTTCTTTATCGCAAAAGCAAAAACCGAAACTTTCAGACCGCAGCCGGAAGAAATACAGCAATGTGAATGGGTTGACCTTGAAGACGCGAAAAATCTTATTACCTTTGACAACGACAAAAGAATTTTTGAAAAAGCGCTCCGGTATATTAAAGGCAAAACCGCATAATTCATGGCTGCCGCCTTAAACGCCCTTACACTTGCATCTTTTCCGTCATACTTCACAAAAATCCTCACGAATACATCAAGTATTATATATAACAGAATAAGTTTTTAATATATCTATCGTAAGCACAAAACAATTCTGTTATATATTGCGCATGTGCATTTGCGAAGCAAAGTTTTGCACGCGCCATGGCGTTTAGCCCGAGCCTATATACACCTGTTCATATATCAATTATTTATTCAGTTGTATATAGCTGCGGCTTTTGTTATGTCTGACGACAAATCTGTCGGCGTGTAATACTAATTCCAAATAAACTTAAGCCAAGAATTCGCGTAAAAATCGTAAATCAATGATTTTAACGCAAATTCTTTGGAGACTTTTAATTTGGAATAAGTATAAGAACATTTAGAATTATGCGGTTTTGCCTAAAAAAAGATATAATTGAATCATCGGTAAAAGAGGGGCGAGATCGGAAGTTGAACATTTTTGACCGCGATATTCAGTATCTGAAGGGAATCGGAGAAAAACGGGCACAGCTTTACAGGCGGCTTTCGGTTAATACCGTCGGCGACCTTCTCCGCTATTATCCACGCTCATATCTTGACTTTTCGCACACAAAAAATATTATAGAAACCATACCTGAGGAAACCTGCTGCATAAGGGCGATAATAACCGCCCCTGCAAAAGTCAGCATGGTTCGCCGCGGTATGACTTTGTATAAATTCAAAGCGGCAGACGATACAGCAGTTTGCGATATCACATTCTTCAACAATAAATATATAACTGACCTATTAAAAGAGGGCAGCGAATATTATTTTTACGGAAAAATCGGTGGAAGCCGCTTTAAACGTGAAATGACATCCCCTGAATTTATAAAAAGCACTGAAGAAGTTGCCATGCGCCCGATATATCCTCTTACAGCCGGGCTTTCTTCACGAAACGTCGCGTCAGAAGTAAAGCTTGCGCTTTCCCTCTGCGAAGAAAACATTTCTGACGTGCTTCCCGATACACTCCGTCAAAAATACGGCTTGTGCCATACAGCTTTTGCTTTACAAAATATACATTTTCCCAAAGATAAAGACGCACTTGAAACTGCAAGACGCCGCCTCGTTTTTGAGGAACTTCTGACGCTTTCGCTCGGCATGTCGTTTTTGAGGCACAGGAACCTCAGTTATGACGCTGAAGCCTGTCCACCCACGGATTTCAATTTATTTTTTGGAAAGCTGCCGTTTGAACCTACCGGGGCTCAAAAAAGAGCTATCGGCGAAGGTGCTTATGATATGTCCCGCAAAATTCCTATGAACCGGCTTGTTGAAGGTGACGTCGGCTCCGGAAAAACCGTAGTTGCCGCAGCTCTTTGTTATAACGCGGCGCAGAATTCACTCCAGTCGGCGATGATGGCTCCGACTGAAATTTTAGCTCAGCAGCATTTTCTTACCTTGTCAAAGCTGCTCTCGCCCTGCGGAGTATCCGTTGGACTTCTGACAGGCTCGGCGCCGACAGGTGAACGCAAGAAAATTCTGAAAATGCTCAAAACCCGCGAGCTTGACGTAGTTGTCGGCACGCATGCGCTGATTTCGCAGGACGTCGAGTTTCAAAGACTTGGTTTTGTCGTTACCGATGAGCAGCACCGTTTCGGCGTTGGCCAGCGAGCCGCGCTTGCGTCAAAAGGCCGCGACCCTCATGTTCTTGTAATGTCGGCTACACCAATCCCCCGAACTCTGGGGCTTATTATATACGGCGATCTTGATGTTTCGATACTCGACGAAATGCCGCGCGGGCGCCAAAAGGTGCAGACTTTCAGCATTGACAGCACAAAGCGCAGGCGCGCCTTTGATTTTATTAAAAAGCACCTGTCTCAGGGCCGACAGGCTTTTATCGTCTGTCCGCTTGTTGAAGAAGGTGAAACAGAAACACAGGGGCTTGCCGCGGCAACGGCATATGCCGAAAAGGTTGCAAAAGAAGATTTTAAGGACTATCGCGTGGGGTTGCTTCATGGTAAGATGAAACCTGCCGATAAAGAATCTGTTATGCGTTCATTTGTACAAGGTGAGCTTGACCTGCTTGTCTCAACAACAGTAGTTGAGGTCGGCGTAGATGTGCCGAACGCCGTTATTATGGTTGTCGAGAACGCTGAGCGGTTCGGCCTTTCTCAGCTTCATCAGCTTCGCGGCAGAGTTGGCCGGGGATCGGAACAAAGCTATTGTATTCTTATTTCTGCCGCACACGGCAAACAATCCGCACAACGCCTGCGAACGATGTGCGAAACAACAGATGGCTTTAAGATAGCCGAAAAAGACTTGGAGCTCCGTGGACCGGGTGACTTTTTCGGAAAACGCCAGCATGGCCTTCCTGAACTCAAAATCGCAGATATTGCAGGGGACATGGACATCTTAAAGACGGCAAGAGAGGCGGCGGACAGAATAATTAAAATTGATCCGCAGCTATGCAGCAAAGAATATTCTGGCATAAAATCCCTTATGACTAATATGTTTTCAAAAGAAGACATTGCGTTCAACTGAAAATGCTTTTTACTGGCAGTAATCTTCTGAAAAATCTATACGAACCCGCACTGTCACTATAAAAAACAGTTAAAAAGCAGAATTTATTAGAATTTAATTTATCAGCAGCTTCAATTGCCCCCTATAATTTTTAAAATGAGGCACAAAATAATAAAGCTGGTGTAATATAAAACAGCTATATTCTTTCGGGGGTGTGAATATGCCGGAAAATAGAAAAGGCGGTCCAAGGGGTCCTTATTACAGCGGACGTACACATTTTTCTTACAATGACAATCTTGTTTATCGGCCACACAGTTTCAAAGCACATGAAACAGTACAGGATATGGTGAAACGCGCAGAACAGGTTATGGAAGAAAACAGATATTTCTGATTCGAAAAGGGTTGTATCAATTCGCTCAACAAAAGCGTATGATACAACCCTTCTTAATTTTAGAGGCTATTTGTCCTTATCTTCAACTATTAACGTTGAGCAAAATTCAATAAGAAACTGAATTTCTCATAATTACTTTCAGCCACGGCGAAGCCGTCACTTTTCACCGCGCGGCTTGCGCTAAGCTAAAATAGGTGGTGAGCGGTCGCCGCAGGCGATAAAACGGCGTTGTTGTTCGAAGCCCCGGCAAGTTCAACGCCGTTTTAAGCGAAATAGTTCTTTAGAAGGAGAGTTTTTTCCGCCGTGCGGTTTTGTGACGGCTTCGTTCTCGGAAGGCGCCTTTAGTTCCTTTGGCGCATCAAAGGAACCGCCCGCCACGGCGTCAGTGGCAAAGTGCTTTGTAGATGTTGCTTTTTTAAACCGGAAAAGAAATATAAATTGCCTTTATTTGGCGGAACAAAGAAAGCGCCTGTCGCGGCGCAGAGCGACAAAGTCCTTTGTAGATGAATTCCATTTTAAACCGCAAAAGAAAAACATATGCTTTTTAAACCTTATTTCATTATATTTATTGTGATTGAGTGAAAAAGTTCTTTTTCGCCCAACAAAAGCACCATGAAATAACCTCTTTGTCGCTCCAGCCGCGACAGGCTGTTTCTTTCTGCTCGTCCAGAAAGAAACTAAAGAAGACGTAAGGGCGCTGCGCCCCAGACTGTGTCAAAACAAAAAGAAAAAATTTGGATTCACCACTCTAAACGAAATTCGCCTTGATTTGTGGGAATGGCAATCATATTTCAGCAAAATCTACGTATTGTTTCACCACTTTTGCTTTATTTTTTATTTTTCACTGCATTTTGACACAGTCTGGCCCCTTAACTCCGCTTTTTGGGCACGAAAACGGGCGCGAGTACCAACATGGCATCATTGAAACAAGCGCGGCTTTAAAACACCGGAATCCGTTCGGCGCAAATTAAGTTTCACGCCTCACAACCGGTGTTTTTAAGGTTTGCCTTCGGCAAACTGCCCGCTTGTTCTCGATTTAAAGCAAAGCGCAGCTCACCCGTTTTCGCGCGCGTCTTTTAAGTTTCGTTTTGCTTTAGGAAACTTAGTGGCTATTTGTCCTTATCAGCACCCGCTGACGGTGTTCTCTCATTAAACAAAGAAAAAGATTAACCTTAATATTAAAGGTAAAGAAATCAGGTACGCAAAACGAGCGCTCATAAGAATATCAATTGAGCGCAAGCGGGGAGTTTGACGGTGGCTTTGCCTTCCGTCAAACCGGACAAACATCGTTATGCGGCGTGGTTCTTTTTTCGCGCCGCTGGATTCTATGTTTGTCCGCCGCGCTGGCTGTAAAGGTGCTTCAAGAAATTTGCGCACATTTTGCGTATCGGCAGGCAGGGTACCAGGGGCGGCAGCCCATAGCCGCCTTTCCTTTCTTTGGCGGAACAAAGAAAGCGCCTGTCGCGGCGCAGAGCGACAAAGTGCTTAATAGATGAATTTTATTTTAAACCGGAAAAGAAATATAAATGATTTTTATCTTGTAACAGCAAAACTTACATCACTTTTGTCCTTATTACCTCAAAATATAAAAATTATTTTAATATTCAATCCCTTTTCTTGCCTTAATACCCTTTTCATACGGGTGTTTTATCTGCTTAATTTCCGATACATAGTCGGCAAGTTCTATAAATTCCGACGCAGCATCACGCCCTGTAAGTATTACTTCGGTATTCTTCGGCTTTTCATGAAGAAAATTTAAAACCGCTTCTTTGCCTACCATACCTGCCGTTACAGCTCCGAAAATCTCATCAAGCACCACGACATCATAATCCTGGGCTGCCTTTTTAACCGTTTCAAATATACTGTTCTGCGCGCTGCGGCATTCATTAAGCTCCTGCTCTGTCATATAAGGAACAAATTTTGTGACAGTTTCACTTCTCACAACTGATATTCCAATAGTTTTAAGAGGCTCAATTTCGCCGGTCGCACGGCCTTTCAAAAACTGCGCAAATAACACACACAGGCCAGATCCCGCCGCTCTTACACAGAGCCCGACCGCAGACGATGTTTTTCCCTTCCCGTCGCCTGTATAAATATGAATAAGCCCGCAGCCGTTCATTATAACCCTCCGTAATATCCTATGATGTTTCTACATTTCTCAATATATTTCTTCAAAATTATATAAACTCCGACTCGTCTTCTTGGAGCGGAATAGCTCCGGCAACTTCAATCGCTTTGCCGCTTATCCAAAGCTGTGGCGTTATCACAACCTCATATCCCATGGCGTTACCGGTCATCCATTCATACATTTGCCTGCGCGGAAACCCATATGTTCCGAGTATAGACATAATCGTTCCGCCGTGAGCAACAATTACAGCGGAGCTTGTGCCAGAACGCATCAGTTTTTCTACTATTTTCTCAAATGCCGAGCAGCATCGGAGCTGAAATGATTTTGAACTTTCCCCATTCGGAGGCGTTTCGATACTCCCTGATGCCCACTTCTGATAATCGGGATCATCTTTTAGCTCTGAGAGCGCTTTTCCTTCATAATCACCGAAATCACATTCCCTGAGGTCTTTGACAATCTCGGGTTCGGCTTCGGGATAAATAAGTTTTAAGGTTTCAATACACCTTGTCATTGGGCTTGAAAAAAACATCTCGGCATATGGGTATCTGTATTTTTTAATCATCCCGGCGATCTCTTCTTTGCCCTGTTCCGAAACAGGCAGGTCGAGCCGCCCGATATATTTTCCTTCCTTGTTCCCTTGCGTCATTCCGTGCCGTATAAGATAAACGTGATAAGCTTTCATAAAATCCTCCGATAAAATATTATGTTATGTAAAGGTTTGTACTTTTACACAGAGTAAATATTTAACCCCAGTTCTTTTTAGTTTTTAACCACTTTTATTGGTAATTCGAAACTTTGCGACTATATTATTATCATTTCACTTTACAATTGTCTAATATTATAATATAATTATACCATATGTTGAATATTGAAGGACGGATTTTCAATGAAGAGCGATTTTCCGCGCATTTTAACACTTCTAAGAAAAGAAAAAGGCATTAGCCAAAAACAGGCTGCAAATGACCTTGGAATTTCGCAGGCACTGCTCTCGCATTACGAAAAAGGAATTCGTGAATGTGGGCTTGATTTTGTTGTCAATGCTGCGGAATATTACGGAGTTTCGTGTGACTATCTGCTCGGTCGCTCACCGGATCGCACCGGAGCTGTACTTTCCGTCGAAGATATTCCCGAACCCGACGCCGCCGGCAAGGATAACGTTTTCCGCGGCAGTCTTTTGCCGACTCTCAATAAAAAATTGATAGCAAATTCTCTGAACATTGTTTTTTCAATGCTTCAGGACGCAAACAGCCGTGAACTCACAACCGAAGTCTCGGATTACCTTATGACTGCGGTATACAAAATGTTCCGGGAACTTTATTCTGCATATCCAAAGAACCCGGAGGGACTATTTGCTGCCGGCAAACCGGTTTTCAGCGCTTTATCGTCGGCGTCAATGGAAATCAGCGAAATGAAAGTACGCTGCATTGCGCAGGGCATTGAAGCTGACGGAATCACACCGCTCGAATCCGCGGAAGCTCTTGCGCTGAACCCGGAAAAAATAGCTGAAAAATATCCCCTCTTCGCATCCTCTCTGTCGAATCTTATAAAATCAGTCGAGATACGAATGGGTGTCAGAAGAAAATAATACTACATCAAAACTAATTTTAGCCTTAAACTATACGATTGAAACGCCCGGCTTGAAAGTCGGGCGTTTTTATTATTATCTGCCTATGTCTTTTCTAAAGTGCATTCCGTCAAAATTAATCTTTCCGACAGCCTCATATGCCTTATTTAAAGCCTTATCGAGTGTTTCTCCCGTAGCCGTCACGCCGAGAACACGTCCGCCGGCAGTAACTATTTCATCGTCGATTGACTTTGTCCCCGCATGGAAAACGGTTACCCCTTCGATTTCTTCAGCTTGCTCGAGCCCGGTAATTTTTTTGCCCGTCTCATATTTCTTCGGGTATCCGCCTGAAGCCGCTACAACGCAGGCACAGGCCCCGTTGTCCCACTCAATTTCAATATCTGAAAGGCGCTCGTCGATGACCGCTTCCATGATTTCAACAAGGTCTGTTTTTAACCTCGGAAGAACAACCTGTGTCTCCGGATCACCAAAGCGGCAGTTATATTCAATTACTTTGGGGCCTTCTTTTGTAATCATAAGGCCAAAGTAAAGGCAGCCTTTAAACGGCCTTCCCTCTTTGTTCATTGCTTCCATCGTCGGCAGAAAAATGGTTTTCATGCAGATTTCCGCAATTTCGTCGGTGTAGTATGGGTTCGGGCTTATAGTACCCATTCCGCCGGTGTTGAGACCCTTGTCGCCGTCAAGCGCCCTCTTGTGGTCCTTTGACGATACCATCGGCTTAAGTGTTTTTGAATCGGTAAACGCGAGAACTGAAACCTCAGGACCCGTCAGAAACTCTTCAATGACAACCTTGTTTCCGGATGCTCCGAAAACCTTTTCCTCCATTATTGAGTGAAGCGCTTCTTTTGCTTCATCATAGTCCTGCGCAATAATAACGCCTTTGCCAAGCGCAAGACCGTCCGCTTTGATGACGGTCGGGTACTTGTCCTGCTCTTTTATAAAATCAAGCGCTTTTTGGGGTTCGTCAAATACATCGTAGTTTGCTGTCGGTATTCTGTATTTTTTCATAAGGTTCTTTGAAAAAACCTTACTGCTTTCAATTTCGGCTGCATTTTTATACGGACCGAAAGCCCTGATGCCATCATTTCGGAGTGCGTCAACCATACCCAAAGCAAGCGGATCGTCCGGTGTAACCACCACCAGACCGATTTTATGTTCCTTTGCAAAAGCGGTGACAAGTGCTGTATCCGTTGCTTTGATATTAATGCACATTGCGTCTTTTGAAATGCCGCCGTTGCCCGGAGCGCAGTATATTTTTCCTGCATGCTTGCTTTCTTTCAGCTTCTTAATAACGGCGTGTTCGCGTCCCCCGCCGCCTATAACCAAGATATCAATCGTATCCATTCGCTACAACTCCCAGTATAATAATCCATATTTTTTATTTCTCTATTACCTTATCAATAAACAAAATGCCCTCAAGATGGTCTATTTCATGACAAAGGCAGTCGGCATAAAGTCCGTCTGCTTCAACCGTGAACTCTTTCCCGTTTTCATCCATAGCTTTTACCGTAACCTTTTCGGGCCTCATGAGGCTGCCGGATCTTCCGGGAACGCTAAGGCAGCTTTCAACAACTTCACGGTTTCCTGTTGAAGAAGTGATTACCGGATTGATATATGCTTTTGCTCCATCGCCCATATCAATAACGACAACTCGCCTTAAAACCCCCACCTGCGGCGCGGCAAGGCCGATTCCGTCGTCGGTGCTGTGAAGAGTATCAGCCATATCGGAAACCAGTGTTTTAATTCTGTCGTTTATCTCTTCGACTTTCCTGCACTTTTTTCTCAGTGTTTCATCGCCGACTGTGAGTATATTTCTTATTGCCAAAACGTCACCCCCGATTTTTATCCAATATATATTATATACCAATAAGTCAAAACTGAAAAGCAGCGGCCTCTTGCTGTCGTGCAGTAAGAAGCCGCTTTACTTTAAAAAAACAGTAATCAGTGTTTAAAATGTCTCATTCCTGTGAACAGCATGGCAATACCGGCCTCGTCCGCCGCCTTGATTGAATCCTCATCGCGGATTGAACCGCCCGGCTGTATAATGGCTGTGATCCCGGCCTTTTGTGCCGCCTCAACGCAGTCAGAGAACGGGAAGAAAGCATCTGAACCCATAACCGAGCCTTTAACCTTATCGCCGCCGTATTTTATTGCGAGCTCCAAAGCGGTAATACGGTTTGTCTGGCCGGGGCCGACGCCGACTGTCTGGTTATCCTTTGCAAGCGCGATTCCGTTTGATTTTGTGTGTTTTACAACCTTCCACACAAATTTCAAGTCGTCGAGTTCCTTGGCTGTCGGCTGGCGTTTTGTTACGCACTTGACATCCTCTTCATTCAAAAGCTCGGTGTCGAGTTCCTGAACGAGCAGTCCACCGACGACCTTCTTCATGTCAAGAGTGCCTTTCGCGTTTGCTTTAGCAAGGTTAGGCAATTCGAGAAGCCTTATGTTCTTCTTTGCAGAAAGAATTTCAAATGCTTTCTGTGAAAAGGAAGGCGCAATTATTATTTCGAGGAAGATTTTTGCCATCTCCTGAGCGGTCGCTTCGTCAACTTCACGATTAAGGGCAACAATCCCGCCGAAGATTGATACCGGGTCTGATTCATAGGCGCGCATATATGCTTCGTGTATATCTTTGCCGGTTGCAACGCCGCACGGGTTTGCGTGCTTTACGGCAACGGCGGCAGGAATGTCAAAGCCAAACTCTTTGATTACATCAAGAGCGCCGTTTGCATCGCCGATGTTGTTATAGGAAAGCTCTTTGCCGTGGAGCTGTTTTGCCGCTGAAAGAACATTGTCCAGTTTGCCGATTTCTTTGTAAAAAGCAGCTTTCTGGTGCGGGTTTTCACCATACCGCATTTCCTGAACCTTTTCAAAAGTCAGTGTCAGGCTGTCCATAAATGGCGAATCACCGCGTTGCTTTCTGAGATAGTCAGATATTAGAGCGTCATACTGTGCAGTATGCTCAAAAACCCTGCCTGCAAGACGAAACTTTGTTTCCTTTGAAACCTCACCGTTTGCCTTCAGTTCATCAATAACTGTTTTATAATCATTCGGGTCAACGATAACGGCAACGTCCTGCCAGTTCTTTGCTGCCGCTCTTATCATTGTCGGGCCGCCGATGTCTATATTCTCAATTGCTTCTTCAAGGGCTACATTATCTTTCAGAATAGTTTGCTTGAAAGGGTAAAGGTTTATTGCGACAATATCAATCGGGGTTACGCCGAGTTCTTCAATCTGCTTCATATGCTCTGGGTTTGAGCGCATTGCAAGAATCCCTGCATGAATCTTCGGGTGAAGTGTTTTTACCCGTCCGTCGAGGCATTCCGGAAAACCAGTGATATCGGAAACGCCTGTCACCTTTACACCTGCTTCACGGATTGCTTTGGCTGTTCCGCCCGTTGAAACGACTTCATAGCCCAGAGCCTCAAGCTCCTTTGCAAATTCCGTAACGCCGCTCTTGTCGGATACGCTGAGAACCGCACGCTTTTTCATAAAAAAACATCCTTTCCGCAGCCCCGGACTTTTAAAAAATAAAAGACCGCCCGGGGTAAAATTACTTTTACGCCCAGACGGTCGGCAATTCTAAAAACCGTACTCCATGTGGTTAATCCACTTCCGCCAGTCATACGGCTTTGTATCCAAATAAGTTATTCCGATAAGAAATCTGAATAACCGTTACATATATAGTATACCGCATTTGAGAAATTATTCAAGATAAAACAGCTTTATTTTATCTCGTCGGAATCATTAAATATATCGCCGCATTCCGGACAGAATTTAGGCGGTTTTGTCGGGTCTGCCGGTGTCCAGCCGCATTTGTCGCACTTATAGCGTTTTACAACAGGTTTTGGATTACCGCACTCCGTACAGAATTTACCTGTGTTGTGCGCTCCGCAGGGGCATACCCATTCGGAATTTGACGGTGCGGCGTTCTGCTGTGTTCCGCTTTCGTCCGGCTTCTTTTTGCCGCATTCCGTGCAGAATCTGCTTGTATTTTCGGTTCCGCAGGAGCATAACCACGCGTCCTGAGCCGCAGTACTCTGGGTCTGTGGCGCGGAATTCTGATTCTGCTGTGCGCCATTCTGATTTTGCTGTGCGGCGTTTTGCCCCATGTTGGCATTATTGAAAGGATTGCCCGTTCCCATCATGTTTCCCATCATTGCGACGCCCATCATTCCCATAACGTCGCCTGTTGAATTTGAACCCGTGTTGCCTTTCGACATTCCGGTGCCCATGCCCTCGACCATATCAGCCTGAGCCTTTCGCATAGCCGCCGCGGCAAAATCGTTATTCTGATAAACTCTTGTTTCCTGCAATTTTTGAATTTTAGCCGCGTCGTCATCGGTCGGAGTTACGCTCTCAATTACGACCCTGTCCACATTTATACCGGATTTGTCTTCCCAGTCGGCTTTCAGGACTTCACGGAGCGCCTGGGTCATCTCGTCGGTCGCGCCCGGAAGCATATCATAAGGGATTCTTTGCATGGAAACCTTGTTAAGTGCAGTCTGAAGCGCGCCCAGAAGATCCGATTTAAACTGCTCGGCAATCTCAGACGCTTTGAATTCATACGCGACATTGCCGCAAAGGCTTGCGTAGAAAAGAAGCGGGTCGAGAATCTTATAGACGTATGTTCCGAAGCAGCGGATTTTGACCGTCATCATCCATTCGCTGTCGCGGAAAGGAACAGGCGCTTTTGTTCCAAATTTATTATCGGTAATAAGTTTTTTGTTTATAAAATAAACACGCTGATCATGCGCTGTGTCGCCGCCAAACGTAAAACGTTTCCCGACGCGCTGGAACGACGCGAGAAGGCCTTTCCCGAATCCGCCGTAAAACAGGGACGGCTCTGTTGATTTATCAAATGTATAAACACCGGTTTCATCGGTGAAATCAACGATTTTGCCGTCGTCGACAACAATCATGAACTGCCCCTCGTTAACAGCGATATGGCTGCCCTGAGTGATTATGTTATCGCTGCCTTTTGTGTTTGACGAGCCAGGGCCAATCCTTTTTTGCCCCTTTCTCATCAGAACATCCGCCGGGAGGGAATCGCAGTATATATAGTCGAGCCACTGGTCACCGAGAGTACTTCTTGTTCCCTGCAAAATTGCTTTAATAAGACCCATAAAAATCTTCCTTTCAGATTGAATACTCAAGTTTTTCAGTCTTTTTTATACGCGCCTTACTGCGTCAAGCTCCCAGAGCTTTTGTATCTTCGCTATTATTTCACTGCCGCAGTACTCGCAGTATTTTACGCCGAGTGTTTTAACCGGCGCTCCGCAGTTAGGACACTTCAGGAATGTCGAAACGCCGTCCTGGAGCTTTGTTTCGTCAAGATTGTAGGAATAGTCGAGTTCAAATCTGTCCTGAACCTTATGCGGCGGATTCGTGCCTTTTGTGAGGATATATTGCAAAGCCGTCTGAAAACGTATGACAGCGCTGCCGTTTTGTTTAAGATAGCGGTTCAGCACCGTATTATGAATTATTATGTCATTAAAATTTATACTCCCGCCGGCGCTGTCCCTTTGTTCATCAATAAAGGTGGCTACATTCTGAATTTTTTCAAACCGCGATACGTTTCCGCTTTCGACGGCTTCCAGAATATCTGTTATGTCCGCCGCCGCGCGGTTTTTCATATCTTCAAGGCTGAGCTCAGGAAAATCAGCCGCGATTCGCCCAGAAGACATTGTTTCGGTGCTGCTCAGGGATTTTGGAGTATCTTCAAGTTCTAGTTTTTCCTGCTCGATACCCTGCATTAAATCATCGGTTCCGAAAGCCGCGCGTGAAAAACGCCTTATACCTGACCTTACTTTAAAATATATGCCAAATCCTCCGGCCGCCAAGGCAATAACGCAGGCAGCAATAATATAAAGGCCCATTTTACCACCCGAATCAGTATTGGTTTACATCATCAAGGTTGCAGAGAACCCAGTCGTGTTCGCCGTCTGTGATGACTGTTCCGCAGTATGCGCATTGCCCGGCGGCGTTCACATCGACAGGCGCTCCGCAGTTCGGGCAATTGTGCGTACTCTTGTTGCTGAACTCTCCTGTCATAACGCCGACCGACCTCATGAATTTGAGCTTGTAATCAACATTGTATGTGCGGTTCGGATCACCCTTGATGACTTCTTTTGTTTCTTCTTTTATTATGTAATCATTATAACGGGTTTTCATGAAAACTGTCAGAAATTCATATTTTTCTTCGCAAACATAATCGCACAAATAGGATTCGTTTACGCACACATTTTCCATAACGTTGATTGTGCCGTTTCTGATGAAATCATCAAGCTGCGACTTATGCAGATTAAAGAGTTCCTCGGATTCAAAAGGTCTGGCCTTTTTCCAGTCACGTTCCGACCACGCCTGCTGAAGCTGGACAAAGACCTGCTCCGACCATGATAAAAAGTGTTCGCGAGAAAAATCTGGGTCGTGAGCCTTGACTCTTTGGGTAATCTCGTCATCGCGGTTAAAAGAGGCAGGTTCGGAAGGTGCCGCGGTATTCGGCATTACATTCTTATACTTTTTAAGCAGATAAAATACCAGAATAATAACAGCGACAATAATTATGGCCGTTATTATACTCCCGCCGGAGCCCGAGCCCGAACCGCCGCCGACAAAGAAGAATCCGCCATGGCTGCCGCCGCTCCGTCCGCTGAAACTTCCTCCCGTGTGAGTTCCTCCGCTGTAATTTGTGTGGTTCCCGACCGAAGCCGGAATCATTGATAGCAGTGCTGTTAACTTATTCATATACTGCTGTTTCCTCCCGAAAATATTGTTCGTGATATTGCTTTTTTAATTTATAATGCTTCTTTATTCCTATGTAATATTTATGCAACGATTATACCACAAAGTAAAACTAAGTGGTACAAATATTTTACCATAATAACTCATATTACTTAATAATATGAGTTATTTCTACAATTTCGCGAAAAAAGAAGCCGCAGAACTTAATTTCGGTTCTGCGGCGCAATATTACTTATTTATTTTGCCAAGAAGCTTGTTTATACGCTTGACCGGATCAAGCAGATCACTCATAGAACGGTCATAATTAAGAGTGTTGATAATGTAAGCGATATACTTTGACATATCAACTTCTTTATACCATTCTTTCTTCTTGAGTTCTTCCTTACGGTAAACGAGGTTTGTAGTAAATACCTTTTCAATAAGCTTATTCTTATATGCCTCATCGAACCTTTCGAGCCCTTCAGTGAAAAGGCCGAATGTTGCAAATACAAAAACGCGGCGTACTTTTTTCGCCTTGAGCTGTTCTGCAATATCAATAACGGAATCACCTGACGCTATGATATCGTCGACAATGATAACGTCCTTGCCCTCAATTCCGCCGCCGAGGTATTCATGGCTGATTATCGGGTTGCGCCCGCCGACAATTCTTGAATAATCACGGCGTTTATAGAACATACCGAGGTCAAGACCCAGAACTGAAGAGTAATAAATACATCTTGACATTCCACCCTCGTCAGGGGAAATAATCGTAATGTTATCGCGGTCAATTTTTATATCTTCCACCGTGTGGACGAGCGCCTTGACCATCTGGTATTTCGGCTGAACACAATCAAATCCGATCAGCGGAACTGCGTTCTGAACGCGCGGGTCATGAGGATCAAACGTAACAATATTTGTTACTCCCATGCGCGCCAATTCCTGAAGTGCTGTCGCACAGTCAAGAGATTCACGCGATACACGGCGGTGCTGGCGACCTTCATAAAGCATCGGCATTATAACGGTGATACGCCTTGCTTTGCCGCCTGTAGCGGCAATAATGCGTTTAAGATCCTGAAAGTGGTCGTCCGGAGACATCGGCACATTCATACCGTACATCTTATAGGTGACACCATAGTTAAAAGCGTCGCTTATAATAAAAATATCGTGGCCGCGGACGGACTTTTTAATAAGTCCCTTGCCTTCGCCTGAGCTAAAACGCGGACAGCAGCTTTCAATCTGGAAACTGCCTTGTTCCGCGTCGTCTCTCCACTCGGAAAGGTATTTGTCAACTTGAGCAGTTATTTCTTCGCAGCCCCTCATACCGATGATTCCAAGTTGTCCAACCGGTGTTGTCAGTAAATTTTCCCCTTCTAAAGCCATCTTCATTCCTCTTTTTTCATTGTCCGGCGAAATTGATCCGCCGCCGAAATATTAATTTATATGGAACCGATTTAGCCTGCCGGATTGAAAAAGCCCTGAAGACGGGCAGACAATGATTCCATTCACGCGGATTTTCCCGCGTCAAATTCATTTTTCAATAACAGTTTTGCCGTTTTCTACTTTAATCCTGCCTTCACAGAAAAGCGAAACCGCATGAGGCAGAAGAACCCATTCGGCCTGTTCCATAACGCGCTTTTGCAGAATCTCCGGAGTATCCCCGTCTTCAACTGCAACTGCTTTCTGGGCTATAATTGCACCGCCGTCAACAATTTTGCTGACAAAATGAACCGTCGCTCCCGTGACCTTAACCCCGTATTTCAGAGCTTCTTTATGAACGCGCAGTCCATAATACCCCGCACCGCAAAAGGACGGTATCAGCGATGGATGAATATTGATGATTCTGTTTTCATATTCGCTCAGAACTTCATCTCCGAGAATTGAAAGAAAACCTGCCAGAACAATAAGGTCTGTTTTAGCATCCTTTAATTCTTTAAGCAGCGCATGGTCAAAATCAGCAGGCTGCGCATAGTTTTTTCTCGAAACGATGCGGGTTTCGATTGAATTTTGCCTTGCGCGTTCGAGTGCATAAACGCCGTCCCGGCTTGCAATCACGCGGACAATACGTCCGTTTTTTATTATGCCGTTTTTTTGCGCATCAATCAGCGCCTGCAAATTTGTTCCGCCACCCGAGACGAGTACGGATATGTTCAGCATATCTTTACACCGTCCTCGCCGGCGGCAACTTCACCGATAACAGAGGCTTTTCCACCTTCGGCGTTTAGAAGCTTTACAGCGGCGTCGGCGTTTTCGGCATCAACGGCTATGCACATGCCAATACCCATATTAAATGTATTGAACATGTCACGTTCAGGAATTTTGCCTGTCTTTTCGATTACATCGAATATCGGAAGAATGTCAAAAGTACCTTTCTTTATTACAGCTGTATGTCCTTCCGGCAGCATTCTCGGGATATTCTCATAAAAACCGCCGCCGGTGATATGTGATATACCGTTGACTCCGATTTCGTCAATCAGTTTAAGGACAGGTTTAACATAAATTTTTGTCGGCGCTATAAGTGCGTCGCCAAGATTGCCGGAAAGCTCATCAACATAAGTTGCAAGTTTTTTTGTCGGTCAGCCCGAATATCTTTCTGACAAGTGAAAAACCATTTGAATGAACGCCGCTCGAAGCAAGGCCTATAAGTGCATCGCCGGCTTTTACCTTTGTTCTGTCAATTATTTTGTTCTTATCAACGACTCCGACGCAGAATCCTGCGAGATCATATTCGTTTTCCGGATAAAAACCTGGCATTTCCGCAGTTTCTCCGCCGACAAGCGCGCAGCCGGACTGAACGCAGCCCTCAGCGACACCGGAAACTATATTTGCTATGCGTTCCGGAATGTTCTTTCCGCAGGCGACATAGTCAAGGAAAAACAGCGGTTTCGCGCCCGAGCAAACGATATCGTTAGCGCACATTGCAACGCAGTCGATGCCCACTGTGTCATGCTTGTCCATAAGAAAAGCGATCTTGAGCTTTGTTCCGACCCCGTCGGTTCCCGAAACAAGAACGGGGTTTTCATATCCCTTCCCGAGTTCAAAAAGGCCTCCGAAACCGCCGATACCCGAAAGCACGCCTGAAATATTTGTGCGCTTTACATGTTCTTTCATTAGTTCGACTGCTTTATATCCCGCTGTAACGTCAACTCCGGCCTTTTTATAGCTTTCACTAAAGCTTTTCATTAACTGTCCTCCCGGTTAAATATCAGATAATTTTGTTTCGAATCTGTTTTTTGGAATCTCGTCGGGAACTTCCATCGGATAATGACCGGTGAAGCATCCCGTACAGAATGAGCATTTTGAGTTCGGCGCCAGTTTCTCAAGATCCGCAGTATTAAGGTATCCCAGGCTGTCGGCTCCGATTGACTTGCAGATTTCATCGATCGTCATGCGGCACGCTATAAGTTTATCCCTTGAGTCTATATCTGTTCCGAAGAAACAGGGATTCTTGAAAGGCGGTGAAGAAATTCTCACATGAACTTCCGCCGCTCCTGCTTCTCTCAGCAAAGAAACAATTCTCGCGCTTGTTGTGCCGCGCACTATAGAATCGTCTACCATGACAACTCTTTTGCCGCGAACGGCGCTTGCAAGCGCGTTGAGTTTAATTTTTACCGAATTAACACGCTGGCCCTGTGACGGCTGTATAAATGTACGTCCGACGTATCTGTTCTTAATGAACCCGAGGCCATATTGGATTCCAGACTCATTTGAGTAGCCGAGTGCGGCATCGATTCCGGAATCCGGAACGCCGACAACGAGGTCGGCTTCGACCGGATACTGTTTTGCGAGGAGCGCTCCGGCGCGCTGGCGCGCCATGTGGACGCTTTCACCGTCTATCACTGAATCCGGGCGGGCAAAATATATATATTCGAAGATGCAAAGGCTACTTTTTCCGCCGCAATGGTCTTTTATGCTCTCAATTTTCCCATCGCTTACGACCACAACTTCGCCCGGCTCTACGTCACGCAAGAACGACGCGCCGATTGCGTCGAGCGCGCATGTTTCTGACGCGAAAACAATGTTTTCACCTATTTTACCCATGCACAATGGTCTGAAACCGTTCGGGTCACGCGCGGCAATCAGTTTTCTCGGAGACATAAGAACAATCGAGTATGCGCCCTTTAATGTATTCATAGACTCGACAACAGCCCGTTCAATGGATGGGGCTTTAAGTCTATTGCGCGCTATAATATATGCAATAACCTCCGAGTCGTTTGTCGTTTGAAAAATTGCGCCGGAAAGTTCGAGCTGATGACGAAGTTCATAGGCATTCACAAGATTTCCGTTATGTGCGAGCGCTATTGTGCCTTTAACGTATTTCATCACGAGGGGCTGAGCGTTCTCACGGCTGTTTCCGCCGGTCGTCGAATATCTTACATGTCCTATCGCCATATTGCCGCCGCCGAGGTGACTCAGCATCACTTCGTTGAAAACTTCCGGAATAAGTCCCAAATCCTTATGCGCTATTATTACGCCTTTGTCATTAACAGCAATACCGCAGCTTTCCTGTCCGCGGTGCTGCAATGCGTATAGTGCAAGGTAAGTCTGATTTGCGGGGTCAATATTGCCCTCGGCTCCATATATGCCGAAAACCCCACATTCCTCATGTATCTCATTCCACATCTTTATCCCTCCTTGCACACCTGCGGTGGGCACGCCTCGGCGGGCAATTCGCGGGTTTACCCACCGGATAATTATTTTCTTTCAGCCCGCGTAACGCCTGCGGCGGGCAATTCGCGGGTTCACCCACCGGATAATTATTTTCTTTCAGCCCGCGTAACACCTGCGGCGGGTATGACGCGGGTTCACCCACCTGATAATTATTTTCTTTCAGCCCGCGTAACGCCTGCGGCGGGCAATTCGCGGGTTTA
>DATALE010000273.1:0-7920 GCA_036261235.1 Ruminiclostridium sp.
ATAATCGTCCACGCAAATGCTTAAACTGGCTTACTCCCGCTGAAGTCATGGCTGCTGCTTCTCTTTGACACTGTTGCACTTGATTTGACAATTCGCCTCCGACAGAAAGAAACTAAAGAAGACGTAAGGGCGCTGCGCCCCTTAACTCCGCTCTTGGGGGCACAAAAACGTTCGCGAGTTTCTCAGCGCACCATTGCGACCAGCGCGGCTTAAAAACACCGGAATCCGTTCGGCGAGAAATAAGTTCCACGCCTCACAACCGGTGTTTTTAAGGTTTGCCTGCGGCAAATTGCCCGCTTGCTCTCGGTTAAATACCAAAGCGCCACGCGCCCGTTTCCGCGCGTGGCTTTTATGTTTCGTTTTGATTTGGGAAACTTAGGGGCTATTTGTTGTTATCTCCACCCGCTAATGGTGTTCTCTCATTAAACAAAGAAAAAAATTAACCTTAATATTAAAGGTAAAGAAATCAGGCACGCAAAATGAGCGCTCATAAGAATATCAATTGAGCACAAGCGGGTAGTTTGACGGTGGCTTTGCCATCTGTCAAACCGGACAAACACCGGAATCCGTTCGGCGAAAAATAAGTTTCACGCCTCACAACCGGTGTTTTTAAGGTTTGCCTGCGGCAAACTGCCTGCTTGCTCTCAATTTAAAACAAAGCCACGCGCGCCCGTTTCCGCGCGTAGCTTTGAAGTTTCGTTTTGATTTGGGAAACTTAGGGGCTATTTGTTGTTATCTCCACCCGCTAATGGTGTTCTCTCATTAAACAAAGAAAAAGGTTAACCTTAATATTAAAGATAAAGAAAAAGCAACGCAAAATGAGCGCTCTTAAGAATATCAATCGAGCGCAAACGGGGAGTTTGACGGTGGCTGTGCCACCCGTCAAACCGGACAAACATTGTTATGCGGCGTGGTTCTTTCTTCACGCCGCTGGATTCTATGTTTGTCCGCCGCGCTGGCTGCAAAGGTGCTTCAAGATACTTGCGCTCATTTTGCGTATCGGCAGGCAGGATACTAGGAGCGGCAGCCCATAGCCGCCTTTCCTTTCTTTGGCGGGACAAAGAAAGCGCCTGTCGCGGCGCAGAGCGACAAAGGTCTAAATTTATGTTGCTCTTTTTTAAACCGCAAAAGATAATTAATACTTTTATCACCACACGGCGTTAAGTAAAAATATAAAAAAAATAGGCGCCGGCTGTAGCCGGCGCGAAATATTATTAAAATTACATTGTTGTTGAACTTGTCGAAGTATAAGAGCTGCCTTGTCCCTGCATGCCGGATTGACCCTGCTGTCCCTGCTGCTGTTTGCCCTGCATGCCTGAAACAATCTGAGGAATTTTTTCAATAAGCTGGCTTGCGCCCGCTGCGCTCATAGGCATCATGGAAACGTCCTGATTATCAATAACTATAATAGCTTCGGTGTTGAGCTTTGCACCAAGTCCGAGAGCACCCGAGCCAGATCCGCCGCTCATCCCGGAAGAACCCGTGACAGATGTGCCGCTCGTCTGCTGCCCTTTCATGCTCATATTGCCTCCGCCGTAACCGACAGTTACAGAAACAACAGGAAGAAACGTTTTTTCACCTTGTGTTACAGGTTTACCAATAACGCCTTCTTTTTGGGTGAAAGATTCAAGACTGCGGAATAGGGTGTCTACGTTTTCAGCCATATCTAACTGTTCCATATTCATCGTTCCTCCTTGAATTTTTGTTATCAGCATAGATTTTAACTAAATTCACCGCTGATTTGCCTACATTTAATTGAGTTCCCGCATTAATCAGAATATAATCATTAAAAGGCAAAAAATCAGGCGATTGAGTGACGAAAACATTTTTGAAATATGAGCCAATAATTCCGACAATACTGCTGGCTATCCCTGTAGCAAAAGGACTATCAAGGCCATAACGAGCATTTACATAAGAATTGCTGAGCTCCAGCGCCTGATAATAATCCGAAACGGAAAATTTCTTTTGCCCTTTTTGGGGCTTAACCGCTTTTTTATATACGCGCTTGTCAAATAAATATATTGAAAGATGCGGCGCGAAGTTTTCTATTTCCACTTTTGCTTTAAATATGGGAGATAACCAGTAGATCATAACGTCATAATCGTTTATATCGGTGTCAATTTTGGCTTTAATAAAAGCCGGAACATAGAACATAAGAAGAATAATAAATGCCAGTACAAGCAGAATAAAAATAATTAAATACATAGGAGTTACCTCCCGTAATATATTGTCCCCGCATATTTGATTTTTAAAAATGACAATAAAATCTTAAATTTATCGCTACACTGTTTAGTATTTCAAAATTTGAAAATTTAAATAATAATTTTTATAATTTTATTAATTTTCTGTCTGATAAATAAGAAATAGGCCCGTGACCGCCGCAGACGAGGCATGGTTTACCGTTCCTGCTTGAAATATCTTCAATTATTTCAATAATTTTATGTCTCATTTGAGTAGCCCTTTTTGAATCCACATTTACGCTTTTCATAAGATATGGAGCGAGTGAATTGAATTCAGCCCTTTCCTTGGAAAAATCGCTGATATTGACTAAAATATCACCAGTGAATGCGATACCCTCTTCAAAGCAAACATAGACCATTTCGCCCGAGATATGACCACCGCTTCCCTCATAAATCACAAAGTTCAGGTCGGCTATACTCATTTCGCCTATTCTCAGAAGATCATCATGTTGTTCCGGGGTATCATGATCGAAAACTTCAAGCCTTGAATAGTCCGGCGGAACATAGGCGGAAATCAGCCTGCTGATTTTGCTGTAGCCTGTGTTAAGCTGGGTTTTTTCCCTAAAATCAGGGATACCTGAAATCTGTCTTTTAAAACTTTCAGCGCTTTTTTGGTTTACGATTATTCTCGCGTTGTTAAGTTTTGATAAAAGACCGCAGTGGTCAACATCCGCGTGTGTAATATAAATCTTTTTTTCTCTGTTTTCAAAATCAGGGACGAGTTTGTTGAATATACGCAATATTTCATCAGCAAATATTGCGTATCCTGTATCAATAACAGTAAGCTCATCGTCGGATACGAGCAGATATGTGTTGCTTCCGCAATAAGGCTGGATGTTGAACAGCGTGACTTTTTCACTTAGTTTCAGTTTCGCAACATCAGCTTTATAGTTTTCACCGCGATAGCTGCTCACAAAATAGGCGAAACGGCGTATATAGTCAAACACCTTGCTTGCCATCTCTCCGTCGTTCTGGAGCGCCTGCAAAATTCTGTTGGATTCTGCAATGAACTCCATCGTCTTGTCAGAAGTAAGATTTAAAAGCCCCTGCATCTCGTTGGCAAGCTTTATGTAAAATACGGTGTTGTCGAGATTTTCTTCGGAACTGTCACAATCTATTACATTGATCTGGTAAACGCGGCTGATCTCGTCAAGAATCGTTTTAATAAGGCCGGGGTTTTCAATCAGAAGCCCGAATTTGAAGTTCTGAAAAGGCTGGTCTGATGCAACCGAGTTCATATATGAAATATTGATATCGTAACGGTTAAGCACTTCAAGGACCGGCAGAATTGCGCCGGATTTGTCCGGAATCCGCACTGATATTTCAATAACCCTGATTTCGTTATATTTTTTGTTGATGTAACCGATATCCGCAAGCGCATTTTCAATATTGATAAGGTCATTCTCAAACGCTTCTACGTCGATAAAAAGCATGTGAGGGTCAACCGCTTTGTTATAGCTGACTCTCACGATGTTGCCGCCGTTTTCAGCAATAATTCTTGAAGCACGCAGAAAAGTTCCCGACTTGTCAGGCATACTCGTAACAAAAGATTTTTTAGACATTTGAAACACCATCCTTCCGCAGTCAGCCCGATTTAACTTAACAATTATTATTATAGTCCCCGGAATCAAAAGTTTAAACTGCTTTTTATAAATAAAATGGAAACCATTTTTGTCGAATTATTAGCATATAGTTTACAATAAGTCGCAATTAATTTATAATAAATACAAATTGTGCGCAAATAATTTGCATGAAATAATTGCAAATATTACTTATAGGTAATATAATATGTATAGAGAGGCTTTTAAATGGGCACTATTATATCGGATTTGTTCAAAGCCTTGCCCGGTGACATTGTTGTTTTGCCGTCTTGTGCCGATGAAATTGACCAATTGATAGGAAAAAGCGGCATTGAATTTGATTTTGCCGATAATTTTGATACAAGGGTACGATTGCTCGAAAGGTACAAAAAAGATTGCATAAGACTGCAAACTAAAAAGTTCGAGAAGATTTCAGGACAGAAAAATCTTTATGCGATAAGATTTAAGTTAACGATAAACCTTCGTATATTATTTTCTTTTGAAAATGGAAATATTGTGCTTTTGCTTTGTGCCTTTGCTGAGAACCGGGGCGAATCTGATTATCAGAACCCAATCAAAACAGCTTTGGCTCGCAAAAAAACTTACAGGGAGGAAAACTTATGAACAACTCTTTGTCAGCAAAAGAATTTATTGAAAAACTTGTTCCAAACAGGCCTAAACACAGAAAACTTAAAACAAAATTACTTTTTGATATTTCTTCCAGGATATTGGATTACAGACTCGAAAAAAGCATGTCGCAAAAATCTCTTGCTGAATTCTTTGGCGTAACTCAAGGTATGATATCAAAATGGGAAAGCTGTGAGTATAATTTTACAATCGAGCAGGTATGCAAAATTGCAGAAAAACTTGATTTGATCCCTAATATTACATTTAGCGCCGACGAAGAAACAGCCGGCAGCGTGTCGTGGCAAAATATAAAAAGTAATGAAAATATAGAATTTATTGATGAGAATCATATAATTCCAATGAGCGCTTAAGGTCGGAGATAAGAATGGAAACGAATAATTTAAAGTCACCTTTTCAATTGATTGATAATCGGATTGAGAAACTCAACATAAAAAACGATCTTATTAATTTGGAAGATAAGAATCTTATCCATGAAATTTCGAATATCGACTATAAAATCGGCGAAGTTGCAGAGATTAATGACGAGTATTGGGGCGTTTTACAACTACTTCTTGACTTAAAAATAAAAAAGTCTAGAAAGATAGTTTATTCCCTTTCTTTAGTCGTTGAAGGAGCGTTTAAAGGAGATTCAAAATTTTTGGGCAGGGAAAAATTCGAGGAAATGCTGGAGCTCAATGGAACTTCCTCGCTGTATTCCATTGCCCGGTCTATAATAACAACTGTTTCTTCTTTATCCTTGATTTCAGGGCAGATACGGATCCCAATGCTTAATATAATGAGTCTTTATCAGACAAAACACCAAAACGCAAAACTGGATAAAACCAGGAATGGTTCAAAACCGTCTGAAAGTGGAAATAACCAATAAAATTGCCTTGAAATTGCTCCAAAAAAGGTGCTGCAAATATTTTGCAGCACCTTTTTTGGAGCAATCACGCAAGCATTTCAAACTCTTTTTTTTCCTGAACTTTGAGTGGAAGAGTGTTTTTAGCACCCAGCGATTCAAGGTATTTCTGCAATGGCTCGAGTTTTTCATATAGAATTACGACAAGGTCACCGCTTTTGGCCTCCGATACTGCTGCCTTGACAGCGTCAAGCTCTTTTTCGATTATTGTTACTGCACCTTTGTTATATCCATTTTTAATTATAGAATTATAGAAAAGCCCTGCAATTTCACCCGGTTTTCTTCCGCGCAGATCCTCATCTTCTTTTATAATAATGCGTGAAAACGCATCGGCGCACATTTCGCCAACTGTTATTACAGCGCTGTCCTGACGGTCACCGGGCATCCCTATTACGCCAATAAGCCGGTTGAAACCAAGCTTTTTGCAGGTTTTGATTACCTGTTCGTAACCCGCCGGATTGTGCCCGTAATCAAGCATTACACGGAAACCGCGAAGTTCATAAAGATTAAACCGCCCGGTATTGCTGTCAAAACTCTTTAACCCGTCACCGATGACCGAAACCGGGACATTAAGTGCGTACAGAGCGGAAACGGCCGCAAGACAATTTTCTATATTGCAGTCGATAAGTCCGCCGCAGGTTATGGGAATTTCGCTGATGTCGCATACCTCAAGTATCTGTGCCTTGTCCTTTATTTTGATTTTTCCGCCTTTGGTGAAAACGTTTACACAATCAATTTTTCTGTTAAGTGCCGCTTGTTCATCGCCTTTATGAAACAATATGGGTCTTGCCTTTATCCGTTTTAAAATTGCAGGGGTCATGCTGTCTTCGGCGTTAAGAACCGCCGCTCCGTTTTCCTTAACAGCTTCCGCAACAAGAGATTTCACAAAGGCAAGATCCTCAAGCGTATCAATTCCGTCAAGTCCCAGATGATCGCCTGTAATATTTGTTATAACGGCGACGTCCGCAAGGTCATATCCGAGCCCTCCGCGAACAATTCCGCCGCGTGCCGTTTCAAGAACCGCCGCACCAATTTCTTTGTTGGACAAAAGGGATTTTGCGCTTATTGGGCCTGAATTATCTCCGCGGCAGATACACTTGTCACCGACAAATGTTCCGCTCGTGCTTGTCATACCTACAGTCATTCCAGTTAATGAGAGTATATGCTGAATCAGGCGGACAGTTGTGGTTTTGCCGTTTGTTCCGGTAACCGATACGATAGGGAACTGATAATACTCCTTGCTCGGAAAAAGCAAATCGACAATATCCTTTGCAACATTTCGCGGAACGCCCTGACTTGGGTATAAATGCATCCTGATTCCCGGCGCGGTGTTGACTTCAACAACCGCGCCGCCGGTTTCGGTTATGGGTTTTGTTATATCGTCCGTAACCATGTCAATTCCCGCTATATCAATGCCTATGGCTTTGGCGGCGCTTACCGCAAGCTCCGCGTTTTCCGGGTGAATAATATCGGTGCAATCGATGGCTGTACCGCCGGTACTAAGGTTTCCGTTTTCCCGAAGTACGGCAACCTGGCCTTTTGCCGGAACGGAGCTTTCTGTAAACCCGCTTTTTTTAAGCACATTAAGAGCCACCGCGTCAAGCTTAATCTTAGTGAGCGCTTTCTCATGCTGTTCACCACGGTCTTCATCACTGTTCACGATGTCAACAAGTTCTTTAACGGTATGGGTGCCGTCACCGACGACGGATGCGGGGAGACGTTCCGCAGCAGCGCAGACTTTGTCGCCGACAACAAGAATCCGGAAGTCTCGCCCCGATACAAATTTTTCAACGATAATTCCGTTTGAAAATTTTGAAGCTTCTTTAAAAGCCTCTTTAATTTCTTTATTGGATTTAAGGTTAAGATAAACACCTTTGCCCTGATTGCCGTCAAATGGTTTTATAACAACGGGCATGCCTATCTGATTTGCCGCCATAACAGCTGAAATTTCTGAAAAAACCACTTTACCATATGGAACGGGAATTTTGCATTCACTGAGCAGTGATTTTGTCAACTGTTTGTTTGATGAGATATCGGCGGATATACACGAGGTCGCATCCGTGAGCGTAGATTCGATAAGCCTTGAATATTTTCCGTAGCCGAGCCGTACAAGGCTTTCATGCCCGATGCGCGTTATGGGAATATTTCTTTTTTTGGCCTCCGCGACGATTGCCGAAGTGCTGGGGCCGAGTTCTCCGTCCTGTGAGACCTTTTTGAGGTAGTCAAGGAATTCATCAATATCGACTTCTTCGCCCCGTATAAAGCAATTCAGAATGAACACAGCCGCTTTTCCACATTCAAGGCCGCAGACTTCATTTTCGTATTCATAAACAAGGTAATAAACATTTGGTTCCTTTATGACGCGGGTTTTTCCATAGCTTACGTCATAGCCGAGCATATATTGCATTTCAAGTATGACATGCTCGAGGACATGTCCCATGTAAGTGCCGGTCGTGAGGCGCTCCAGAAAACCGCCCTCGTATCCCAACCCGCAGCAGTTTGTGCGAAGTCCGGGAAAAGCCGCGAGAAGCCTGTCGTTGAATCCGTCAAT
>DATALE010000275.1:0-2666 GCA_036261235.1 Ruminiclostridium sp.
CGATTGTAAATATCATTTACTCGCCCATTAACAGAAAGATTCTTGAGGTGAGCAAAGAAGCTGCGGTTTCAACAAGAATCATAATCTATATTGTTGTTTTTGCCGTTGTCAGCGTTTGGACAGTGCTTTGGGGCACAAAGCTGCCCGCCGGAAAGACAAAGTATATTTACATGGCGGTGGGTATTGGTTTTACATTGATTCTTTTGCTGATTTTTTTGAGGAATCTCGTTTTCAGACCATATTTTTAAAAACAAATCCGGGTTTGATACCCGGATTTTGTTTTTTTCGGTAATAATAATTAATTGTGTATTACTATTTATTAAAATACAAGATATGAATTTATTCGACCTAAAAAATGCAAAAAACCTTTATATTACCTTGATTTTTAATATATGTTCACATATAATTAATATTGTGTTTTCAGTTTTCAATCAGTTTCTTTTAGCAGTTGATTGAAAAACGACGTATATTTATGCTTCGGGAATAAACCAAAGTCCCGAAGACAAAAAATTGGAGGAGAACAAATGGAAAAGCTGTTTAAATTAAAACAGTACGGCACCAATGTTCGCACGGAAATAATCGCGGGCATAACGACATTCTTTACTATGGCATATATCATATTTGTCAACCCGAGTATTTTGTCACAGGCCGGAACACAAAGCAACCCGTTCAATGCACAGGGTATATTCGTAGCGACTATTATAGCATCAGTCGTCGGCACACTTGTCATGGCCCTTTTCGCAAACGTACCATATGCGCTGGCTCCGGGCATGGGACTAAACGCATTCTTTACCTATACAGTTTGCGGAGTTATGGGATTCAGATGGCAGGAAGCACTCGCAATGGTGCTTATCTGCGGTATTGTTAACATAATTATAACAGTAACAGGTCTTCGCAAAATGATAATCCGCGCTCTGCCGCCTATTTTGCAAAGTGCTATTGGCGGCGGTATCGGTCTTTTTGTTGCTTATATAGGTATCAAAGACGCCGGGCTTTTGAAATTTACTTCTGACCCCGGCACATATGCTCTTCTTCCTTCAAAAACAGTTATTGCAAGCTCATCAGCGGTACCGGCGCTTGTAAATTTCTCAAACCCTTCTGTACAGCTTGCACTTATCGGTGTTGCAATCATTCTTATTTTGATGGCTCTCAAAGTTAAAGGTTCAATCCTTATAGGTATTATCTCAACAACGGTAATCTGCATGATCGAAATTGCCTGCGGCGTCAATCCTCACGTATTCTTCCCGTCACTCGGAAAGAACGTTAACGACGCGGCGGCTTTCTTTGCAACTGTATCAATTTCTCCTTCCGCAATTGCAAAGTCAATTTCAGCGGTTCAGTTTACTGCATTCAAGTTTGATTTTGCAGGGCTTTTTGCGAACAACAGCAAAATTGTCCTTGCTCTTACTGCAATTATTGGATTTGTTCTGACTGATATATTTGACGCCCTCGGAACATTTATCGGAACGGGTCGCCGTACAGGTATTTTCGATGAAAACGATGAAAAGCTGCTTTCTACCGGCAAGGGTATCAAATCCCGCCTTGACCGCGCACTCTTCGCCGACCTCAGCGCCACAATCACAGGTGCTTTTGTCGGTACTTCAAACACAACGACTTTTGTTGAAAGTTCTGCAGGTATCGCTGAGGGCGGCCGCACAGGTCTTACTTCTGTTGTAACAGCGGTACTCTTTGCAATCTGCCTTTTCCTTTCACCGGTTATCGGCCTTGTTCCGACAGCAGCAACCGCTCCGGCACTTATTGTTGTCGGTATTCTCATGATTTCGGCTATCGCGGACATTGACTGGCATAACTTCGAAGACGCGGCAGTTGCTTTCATTACTGTTGCATTCATGCCTTTCACATACAGCATTACGACCGGTATCTCATTAGGCTTTATCACATTCGTTTTGATTAAAGTAATCAAGGGTAAGGCAAAAGAGATTCACCCGATTATGTATGGTGCGACTGCACTGTTTATAATTAACTTCATCTTACTTGCTTACAAACAGCTGTAAAATATCTAAGGTACTTTCAAGGGGTTGTTCTTCCATTTGGAGAACAGCCCCTTTTTTTTGTACTCATACCGATAATGACTGTTACCATATTACTATTACGGCTGAGAAAAATCTGCCTAATGATTCTTTCCTATTTGTGACTTATTATCAGTTTTTAACGGCTGTTATTACATATAAAGACTATTTGAATGAGCTGTAAAGTAAGCCGCCATTACATTTTGGGATGATTATAATATGTAAATAATAGTAACTAAAATCAGGCTGATTTATAGTTTTCAAACTACAAACCATATTTGTTTTGTAAACAATAGACTACTAATTGGTTGAATAATATTGAAAGTAAGGAATAAGTGGGATAAATCGCTGAATTATGGCGGGTAAAATACTATATAAGGTATAATAACACAGTAATTACCTTTAATAAGTATACCTTTGATACAAATGTCGGTTTCAACCGTTATTTCCTGATATAATACGGTAACCCCACTTCGTTCAAACTTATTTCATTGAAAAACAAACTGATACGCGGTTCCTTAAAATATTAACGGCAAAACGGAGAGTAAAAAAGGCGGCTCACGGAAAATCCGTGAGCCGCCCGAAGAATCAGTGCGTGTTAAAAATTATTTATTAACGTTTTCTTTGCTTTTACAG
>DATALE010000283.1:0-10138 GCA_036261235.1 Ruminiclostridium sp.
CGATTGCATTGTATGACACCTATCGAATTTCACTACGCTCTCGCTGCGTAAAAAAATCCACCCTGCTGCGTAGCAGGGTGGATTTCATCAAAACTGAATATTCTTGTTTTTTCGTCTGTCTACTTGACAGGGTGCGGATCACTCCCGGAGTTGAGGCTGCTTTTTATATAATTACGGCTCCGTATTTAACCGACAATTCATTTAATCTTTCGGATGGGACATCGGATTTTGAATCAATCATCGCCCGCCCCTGATAGAGTTTTAATGCCTCGTCGAGAGCTGCCGCATCATATCCGAGAAGTATTACCGGAACGCCCGCAAGATAAGCGTTCATGCCGAATTCCCGTGCGTCATCCAAATTTTTGATTACTATCCGCGCCGCGCAGATCTCTCCTTCAAGGTCAAGCAGCTTGTCCGCCAAATCAATTCCGCAGTATATTTTGTGGGAAAATTCAAGGTTTTCTTCAGAAATAAAGAACGCCTGCTTCTCATTTGCGGCTATAAAATCACGGACTCCCTCGGCTTTTGAACCGTCGCCGTTTTGCTTCCTTTTGAATTCGTATTTTTTCATTTCTTCGCGGACAAGGGCGATATACTCAGGCGACGTTCCGCAGCAGCCGCCGAGTATACCTACACCAGCTTTTATAAATTGCGGAATATAGGAAGCAAATTCTTCTTTACTCATTGTGCCGCCCGGCTGCCCGGGTACTCCTGCGTTGGGTTTTGCGATAACAGGCACGGGAATTTGTGATGCTGCGCTTCCGAGTGCATTCAGAACAACCTGAGGGCCTGTTGAACAGTTAAGTCCGACGGCGCTCGCACCCATTGACGCCAAAGTAATAAGATTCGAAAGAACGTCTCCTCCGGAGATTGTCTTACCGTTTTCATCCACGGTGAGCGTAACGGTGGCGGGCAGCCCGGTTTCTTTTGCCGCGAGCAGTGCCGCTCTTGCTTCTGTCAGACTCATAAAGGTTTCGCATGCTATATAATCGACACCGGCTTCTTTAAGCGCAAAAGCCTGCTCACGGAATATATCCAATAGTCCGTCAAATGTTTCGTCCCCGAAAGGCTCGACGAAAAGTCCGGTTGGAGCCATGTTGCCGGCAACCGCCGCTTTCCCGCCGGCTGCTTCTTTCGACAATGCGACAAGCTCTTTGTTGAACTGAACCACATTATCATCAAATCCGTGCTGTGAAAGTTTATATCTGTTAGCCTCGAAAGTCGGCGCTGTGATAACATCGCTGCCCGCCGCAACATATGCTTTTTGCAGTTCTTTTATGACATCGGGGTGGTCAAGCACCCATTTTTCAACGCAGATGCCCGATGGCATTCCGGCTTTTATCAAATTTGTTCCTGTTGCGCCGTCAAGGAGGAGCGGCTCTTTAAACTCGAACATATTACCTCCGGTTATTTATCATGTATGTAGTTTTTCAAACGTCTTTTCCGTTAATTTATTATATCATAAAAAATCAATAAGTTTGCGTTTATTTCGTTAAGCAGGAAGAAAAAAGTAAATTTTTATTCACGGTGATAATTTGCTCACGTTGATTTTTTCTTGAACGTTACGTCTCGGTTTACTGTTTTCACAGAATTACATTAGCCGTCAGGAATATAATATCAAAGGGCAGGGGTGAGTACAGTTTTTGTACCTACCCCTGCCTTATTATTGGGCTGACTTTTGATAATGCACCTGATCAGTTTATTTAAAATACCTGTCTAAAAGTCCTTTGAAAGCTTTTCCGTGCCGTGCTTCGTCTTTGCACATCTCGTGAACGGTGTCATGAATCGCGTCATAATTAAGTTTCTTTGCAAGATCAGCCAAGTCTTTTTTACCCTTGCAGGCGCCGTATTCGGCTTCGACCCTCATCTCAAGGTTCTTTTTTGTATCGGGTAAAACAACGTCGCCCATAAGTTCCGCAAATTTCGCGGCGTGCTCTGCTTCCTCAAAAGCAATGCGTTTATATGCCTCAGCTACTTCAGGATATCCTTCCCTGTCCGCCTGACGTGACATTGCAAGATACATTCCGACCTCGGAACATTCACCGTTGAAGTTGGCGTTCAGGCCCTCAAGTACTTGTGGGTCAATGCCTTTTGCGATACCGACTTTGTGCTCATCGGCCCATTCCATGCTCCCGTTTTTCTGTTCTGTGAATTTCGAACCTGCCGCACCGCACTGCGGGCATTTTTCAGGTGGATTTTCACCCTCATAAACATAACCGCAAACCGGGCATACCCATTTTTTCATAATAGTTACCTCCTAAAAAATTATTTATAAATTTAAAGTAGAATTAATCCAGCAATTTTGAAAAAGTTATTGACCCAAGTTCTGAAACAAGGTTTTTCTGAACGGATTCAAGTGCCTTGTGAACTTCACAGGTTTCTGCTCGACCTGCGTTGCATAGGGTTTTGTCTTCAAGGCATTTGTTGATTGCAACAGGTCCCTCAATTGCTTCAATAACATTTAATACGCTGATTTCCGAAGGATTCTTAGTTATCACATATCCGCCGCCGTGCCCTTTGTATGATTCTATTATGCCCCCAATTGCAAGTTTTCTCAAAAGTTTTAACAGAAATCTCTGCGGCACATTTTCATGTTCGGAAATTGTTTTTGCTTCGATTCGTTCTCCGATGCCTGTTTTGAATAGATAGAGAACAACTCTCAGAGCATAATCTCCTTCTTGCGTAATTCTCAAATAAATCACCCGTATTTTCTAAGTATACCTTTTTGGTATGTTTATATAATAAACCAATATTTCCTTAAAGTCAATATGATTTATTAAATTTATATCCAAAAACAACGTCCGCTTTTTAGATTTCGGTGGAGTGCTTGCCGACCCTTGAACCTGACCTTCGCGCGCTTCGTCCAAATGCGAGAAGCAGTATAAACAAACCGGTCGAACAGATAAGAACGATTATGGGAACCGTCAGTTCCTTCCCGCTGCTGCTTTCGATTGGATTGTGGGCGGTTTTCGGTGTTCCCTTTGTCACCTCTGCCGGCGTAGTCCCACTTAAAACCTTTTCGGGTGAAGCAAGGTATTGAGCGGAAGAACTGTTTGCCGGCACAGTAAACGCATAATCGAAAAGTGCCTTTGTATCTTTATATACGGCAGAACCACTTTCGCTCTTCATAACCACACATATAAGCGTTCGGCCGTTTCTGCTCGCCGCCGTAACCAGCGTATGTCCGGACATCGTCTCCCAGCCTGTTTTTCCGGCGACAATGCCGTCATAATTATAAACGGTATTCTTCATCATTTTGTGAAGCGTAAGATATGCTGATGATTTACGTTTGTTAGTAGCGGGCATTGTATAGTTTTTTGCACCGAAGTATTTCATAAGGGCGGGCTCTTCCAGCGCCTTCTTTGTTATGATAGCCATATCATACGCGCTTGTTATATTATTTTTGTCCGGAAGACCGTTCGCGTTTGAAAAGTTACTGTCAGCCGCGCCGAGTTCCTTTGCCCTCGCGTTCATCATGCTGACAAAGTTTTCAACAGAGCCTCCGTTGTGAATGGCAAGGGCGTTTGCAGAATCATTTGCCGAAGCCAGGAACATTGTATAAAGTGCTTCCTCCTGGGTGATTTGTTCCCCGTCTTCAAGATAAATGCGCGCGGCGTCACTGGGCATACCTTTGCCGATATCCCCGTTTATTGTTATAACGTCGCTGTCTTTTCCGTTTTCAACAGCGACAAGGCCTGTCAGAATCTTGGTGATACTTGCAGGGTACATTTTTTGGTGCATGTTTTTCTGATAATAAATATAACCCGAGTTAGCGTCGGCGACTATTGCGGTTTCCGCGGTAATCTGCGGCCCGGCTGATGATGAAGATGATGTATCGAGCGCGTAAGACTTAAAATTAAGTTCAGGCAAAATATATGTAATTAATAAACACAAAGCAAAAACAAAAATCAATTTATTTTTCATCATTAAAAACATTTTATATTGGGCGGCAGCGCATTTACGGCTTTGAACCGATCCCAATCCTCCGTAATAAATCAAATTTCGTCAGTTACTTTACTTTGCAGCAAAAAATGTTTTAAAGTTCAGATATTCAACAAAATTTTATCACAAAATCATAGTTCTATCAAGCAAATTCGAAAAATTAATTACAAAATAGTGTCAAAAAATGATTTTTATTCTGAATTTCTTTCTGTTTGGTTTTTTGTGATTCTGACTTTTATTTCCGCAGCGATAAGGATAACAACGGGTAGAATCAGCTGAAATGGCATTGCGAAATAAGGATAATAATCCTGAATATCAAAAAAATTTTTTGCATTTTCCGCGGTAGCTCCTGCGATAAACAGCATTATCAGTGCTGAAGGAGCCACAAAAGGGCGTATATCCTCATATCCCGATATTTTTGAGATTCCGAGCGCGGCGATATAGATACAAATTCCTGTTTTGATAGTACCCGCAAGCGTATAACTTATACCGATAAGGACTTCTATCCGTGTAAAAATTTCACCCAGGGAAATTACACTGACCGCTTCATATGAAGGGAAATAGTACCTGTTGACAGCCGGTGTTCCGAGAATAAGAACATTTCTGATGTTGGTTACAACAAACGAACCCGATGCTATCGCCGCAGCGCTCAGATAGGCTTTGGATGGTGATTTTCCCGGTTCAAAAGATGAAAACATACTGGCTAGCAATATGAGTTCGCAAAAAGGAAGCGCGGCCCTTATCACTGATACTTTTCCGATAACTTTTAAGTCCGTACCTAAAACCGGCTGGATATTTTTAAGATCAATACTATTCCAAAAAATAATCAATGTAAAAACGACCACAATAACCAGCAGCGGCAAAGCGAATCTTGATACTCTCCCGATACACTCAATTCCGCTTTTCGCCATCCAGATGCATATCAGGATCATCAGGGCCTGCAAAGTGAGCTGCGGTGTTTCAGGCATTGCGGAAATTTTTATGAACTCTGAAAATGTTCTGATCACAAATCCGCCGAGCTGAATCGTATAAAACGTATAAAGAATAATTATTATTTTACCCACAATCCTGCCAAATATTAAAGTAACTATTTCAAAAAGCCCTTTTGAAGGGAACAGCTTTAAAATGCGGGCATAGCAGAGCAATAAAGGTACCGCTGCCAGCGTACCGATGATTATCGTAATCCAAACGTCCTGTCCAGCCTCTTTTGAACCTGATATAACCATACTTCCAAATAAGAAAAGCGCAAGTATGCTGATCATCTGTTTTGATGAAACGCGGTTATTGTTCACTTTATCACCATTTTCATTTTAACCTGAAAATAAATGAAATTACCGTAATAATAATCTCATTGAGTCTGCTTTTGATTATTCCTAAGGCCAGAAGAGCTTCAAGCACGAACGTTGTGAAATAAATAAGAAAAACAAACCACAGGGGTTTCCACCGTTTGCTCTTAATCTGAGGAATAATGTCAAAAATAATCAGAACAGAATACAGTACGAGGCAAATGGCTATTTCCTGCATATTATCTGCCTGCCTTTATTTCTTCTTGCAATGCCGCAGTATTTATTATCTGAATTTTGACATTAAGATTATATTTCAGCGTTTTAAAATCCTTGTCCCAGTTCGGTTTGAGTTTTTCCCATTTTTCGTTGTCGGTTCGGCAGATATCTTTTCCAAATCCGAAAATATCACTGTCAAAATTATTTTGGACTTTTTCAATTATCCCCACGATACGCTTTTTTAATAATCTCTCACCAAATTCTTCTGCTGATTTAATACCTTCCTGAGAGGAATAATCTTTGTCCGTCTCATTCTCACCGACCGCTGCTTTTATTAATATATTGATATCGATTTTTGCCTTATCATCGGCAAACTCCGGTTTAACGGTCGTTTTGCTGCTTGTTATCTCAAGAGTTATACCTTTTTTATTTTTTTCATCGTTAAGGACAAGAAGGCCGGTCTTAACTTTATTTTTTATGAATAATATATATTGGGAATCATCACCGTTTATAAATCCCTTCAGTTTATCGCCTTTGAATATCGCCGTGCCGTCAAGCTGTGTCGTCGTCGGATTCTCCGGTGAAATTTTTATGCCCGGGAGAATGAGCGTTTCGCTGTCTCCTGAAATGAGGTTGTCGGCTTGATATAGGCTTACGACAGGCTCTTTTGAAAGGCTTTTTTTATCAGATTCCAGCATATCGCTTATTTCATAAGATACAATCGTATCGGTGGTCGGCTGTGTCTTTATTATTGCTGAAGCAAGCTTTTCCTTTGTAATCAGAATATTGACCTTTCGGCGGAATTCAGAGTCCCTGCTGAAAAAATCAACTACGGGTTTAATTCCTGACTTCGCGACTGTCTGGCTAATGACAACAACTTTGCAGTCACTGAAATACAGTCTTTTTCCGCAAATTTTAATCGCGTTTCTGATGGCTTCAAATATGGTTTTGCCGTCCGTTTCAACAGCTTTGGACTTTGGCGTAGTTACGCCTCCGGAGGAACCCCCTCCCGACAAATCAATCAAGTCAAAGGTCAGATGGTATTTACCGTCGTTCTGTGCCTCGTCGATCGCAAGACCTGCAACAATGGCAAGCGATTCGATTTCCCTGTAATTCCAGCACCCGGTCAAAAAAATCATCGAAGCGGCAAGAATGAATGCTGTAATAGATTTTAATACTTTCATTTTTCCTTTCCCGATTCCCTTACCGGATCTGAAGCAAGTCCGTTCGGACGCCTTTTCATAAACCACCATGGCGCTCTCACAAAGATGTCTTTATTTGTCTGCATTTCACCAGAACCTATGCTGCTGACAATTGGTACGCCGAATGAATTAAGGTTATAGAGATGAATAAGAAAACCAAGCATTGCAAACATCAGGCCATAGAGTCCAGCCATCGAAACTACCGTTAATAGGATAAACCTTAAAGTGATTACCATTCCTTTGATTCGCTGTATCATAAGGCCCGTCAGCCCCGTTATGGCAACGATGATAATCATCGGTGCGCTCACTATTTTGGCCGTTACTGCCGCCTGCCCGATAACAAGAACGCCGACGATACTAAGCGTCTGTGATACCGACTGCGGCATCCTTGTTCCCGCTTCCCTCAGAACTTCAAAGACAAACAGCATGAGAATCGCCTCCAGAACTGTAGGAAAAGGCACGCCCTGCCTCGCCGCGGAGATACTAATCAGCATTTTTGTCGGCAGAAACTCATGATGAAAGGTTACCAAAGCGACATAAATGGCAGGAGTCATAATTGAAATAAAGAATGCAAGAACTTTGATAAGCCTGCCGATAGAAGCGAAGATGTAGTTTAAATAATAATCATCGTCACTTTGGAAATTTTCAATCAGAAGATACGGGCAGGTCAGTACCATCGGTGTTCCGTCAACAAAAAGCGCCACACGCCCCTCGAGCAGCTTTGCGGCAACCACATCAGGTTTTTCTGTGCTTCCTACTGTTTTAACCGGCGAATAAGGCGCGTCCGAAATAAATTCGGCAATATAATTTGAGTCCAGCGTCCCATCAATCGAAAAGCTGTTAAGCCTTCTTTTAAGCTCGTCAAGCACATTCCTGTTAACAAGGCTGTCGAGGTAGCAAATACAGCCTTTTGTTTTTGTCCTCGTACCGAAGCTCATAAACTGAAATTTTAAATCAGGATTTCTGAGCCGACGCCGTACCATTGATATATTGGTCATTATCGCCTCGACAAAGCCTTCACGCGGGCCGCGCAGAACCTTTTCGGACTCCGGTTCCTCGATTGAACGGATTTTCCACCCTTTTGTTTCGAGGATTACCGCATCGCTTTCCCCGTCTGCTATCAGAACCGTACTTCCGTATAACACATTGTCAAGAATTTGTTCAAAATCACTTGTTTTTGTAACACTGCTTGAAAAGATAACACTTTTCGCCGCTTTATCAAGAATTCCGTTCGGTGTACATGTGAAAATATACTCTTCGATAGGTTTGATCATGTCCTGATTCAGAATCTTGTTGTCCACCATTCCGTCAAAGTATAAAAAGCAAAACCTTATTTTCGGGTTTTGACGGTTTTCCACATATCTTATTACAAAAGTCTCATCTCCGGCAAAGGTAGACTTGAATAGATTTATGTTGTCTTCAAGTGAAGTTTTGAGTACGCTTGTGTTTTCGCTGTTCACCCGACTGCCTCCTTTGATGAGAAATTTATAAACTATTATTTCACAAATATAAATATTTATTAGCTTCAGCCATAACGCCGATTATAACTTATTCCGGCTTGCACGGGAAACTGAGCTTTTTCCCAGAGAAACTGCATTTCTTAAAAATCGTTGTTATGGCATGCTATTTCTGATATAATAATTTTATTATAAAACAGAAGGTGAAAATTATGCCTTATTGCCCGTCATGCAAGGCAGAAGTGAACGAAAGCGACACTGTTTGCGCTCACTGCGGAGAGGCTTTAAAGAAGTTTGTAGAGATATCGGACAAAGAAGCATTTTTAGTATCTGTGAACACCGGAATTGAATCCGAAATGGTCGAAGGCAGCTTGAGAAGCGCCGATATTCCCTTTTTAGTAAAAGGCCACGGCGGCCCGGAAGGGTTTGTCAGGTATGATACAAAATATGAGAGCAGCGGCGCGGATTTTTATGTTCCGTCCAAACTTTTAAAAAAGGCGATTCAATCTCTTCCTCCGGACATCGCCGAACAGGCAGATATGCCGGATGAAAATGAAGCTGACGATAGCGGCGATTCCAATATATTGCGGACCGGGGACGAGAAAACCCAAAGTCCGGTAAAACAGATGCTCACAGTTGTAGTTTTGCTGATACTTATCGCCCTTGTTGTTTTCGGGGTCGATTCAATTATGAATATAGTAAGAACATTTATGGGTTACAGATGATTAGGAATAATTATTATAAGAAAATAAGCGGCAGGCATACGGGAAAACAAACTCGCATGGCTCTGCCGCTTTTCGTTTTTTCTATATTATTATTTTTTATTGCTTTCGCGCTCAAGTATTTTTCAACATCTTTTCCGGAGATTGTTGAAAAATATTACAGCCTTAGGTTTTATCGCGCCGTTTCCGGCTTTTTTTCAAAATACTTTTATCTGTTTCCTTTTTCCTGTGCGGAAATACTTCTTTACTGTGTAATAATTTTCGGTATTTTCTTATTTGCTTTAATAATAATAAATATATTTAAAAGGAAATTTTCTCATTCTCTGCGAATAACGGCGTTTGTCCTTTGCATAATTTCATCGGCGTATTTTCTTTTAACAGTTATGTGGGGGCTTAATTATAACAGGCAGCCTCTTGAAAAAAGCCTCGGATACAAAACGGGTGCGCCGACTTCCGAAGAACTTTCCCGAGTGATGTCACATGAAGCGCAGTCGATAAATTCGCTCTGCGATAAGGTCAAGTATGACGTAAATGGGCATTCCTATTACCCGGGCGGTTTTTCAAAAATAAGCGAAAACGTTAACAATGGGTATACTGTGCTTTCTGAAAAGGGTGGAACGCAAGGCACGCTTTTCGGCGGTGCAAGGCCACGCCCAAAAGGTATTTTAGCGTCGAAGCTTTTGTCTTATACAGGGATTGGAGGCATTTTTGTTCCTTTTACCTTTGAGCCAAACGTAGACACCGACATACCTCAGTTTGTTATTCCTTTTAACGCCGCCCATGAAAGCGCGCATTTCAAGGGGTTCGCGAGAGAACAGGAAGCTAATTTCGTGGCTTACCTTGCCGACACAGCGAACAGCGACCCTTATTTTCAGTACTCCGCTCATATGGAGGCGTATATTTATGTTTCAAACGCTTTGTATGATACGGACAATGAGCAGTGGAACAAGGTTATGCCGAAAATTGACAGGCGCGCAGCCGCTGACTTTGAATATTACAGCGATTATATAAACGCGCACCTGTCAAAAGTCACTGATATTTCAAATAAGGTAAACGACAGCTATCTTAAATCACAGGGGCAGCACGGCGTTGTCACATATGATATTTTCGTAACTCTTCTGGTTGAAAAGTACAGGGAATAAATTAATAACTTTGCCGCATTCAGCGCACAAAGAAACCTGCTAAGAAAAATCAAGTGGAAAACGCAAGAAATTTCACATCGGGAAGTGATAAAAAAGAGTATAGCAAGGCAGAGCGGTGAAAGGACAAAGTTTTTACCGCCCTATGCAAACAAGGATTGCATATCAGATATC
>DATALE010000017.1:0-25627 GCA_036261235.1 Ruminiclostridium sp.
ATTTTATTTCCTTCAATCACATGGTTTGACAGAAAAAATTCATTGCCCGAAAAAACTGAAGTGAACTTTTGCTCACTTAGGTCAGATATATTCATTTGCAGAAGAGGGTTTATAGATAACCGTTCAAAGCCGGCGGAAGAATTACCGGCGGATGTTTTTTTGATTTCCGGCCAGAATTCGCTGTCCTTGCTGAATGGATATACAGGCAAAGAATATTTTTTATAGCTTTCCTCAGCGCATAATTCCGACCACTTTAATTTTACGCCGCCAAGCCACAAAAACAATAAAAGCTGTTTAACGGAAGCCTCTTGTGCCGCGGAAAAATCCAGACAAAACCCGTCTTTATCGTCTGCTGAATCCTTGAAAAATTTTATTACCGGCAAATGCATGTCATCGGCATTTTCCCAGCTGAGAATACGGCTTAATAAGCCTGAATCAAAAATTTGTCCGGCAGCCTTTATATATTGACTGTAATATTTATAATCATCTGTATCCCCGTACTTTTCCTGTCTGTCGTTAATGACACGGGCGGCGGAGTCAAAGTCAGATTCATCTGCGACGGCAAGATCAACAAACATCTGCATGGGCAAAACCGATCTTGTAATAAGGAATACCAAATCACAAAAAGCGTTGTCTTTCACGGCTATTTTGCTCCTGAGATCCCACTTTTTTTCTAATTGCAAAAGGCCAGACACAATTATCGCCGTAATTATCAGCTTTTCTTTTCGGTGATTTTCACCTTCTGACGCGGTCAGACGGTCGTCAAATATCAGGCTCTCCGGGTCATATCCGTATTTGTTCAGGTTTTTATTCCACTCGTTTACGTTCTTTTTGAAGGTAAACTGATTTTTTATCAGAAGTCTTGCCTTTTTAATATAAAAATCAAATTCATCACCGCTTATTTTACAGTCAAAAAGTGAACGTAAATACCCGGAGTCAAATTCAACCGGCATTATTGTTTTTTGGTTGACAGTATCATAAAACGGCAGATTGGGCCTGTGCAAACTGATTTTCGTAACCGTGGTTTTGTCGAAAATAATTCCGAACGCGTCTTCTGGAAAAAGCATTCCGCATACGCTCATGGCAATCAAAAGCCCGGTTCCACATCCGCTTACCTTTGCCGGTGAAAACCCGCAGCTTTTCAATGTGCTAATAAAAGAATATCCCAGAATATATGAAAATGCCCTTTGGTTTTCTTCTCTCCATGCAGTCTGGTAAAACTCTTTGCGCAGCATTTTGCTCCCGGTGACGTCAATTAATGCATTAAGCAGCATGTCGGTTTTTTCGCGTAATATTTTTTTATTAAGCCCGTTAATATGACGGGGAAATCCGTTTAACAGCAGATTGCCGATAAACAGAGTATATGTATCATCCGTTACGGGTGATACATTTGTATTTTCTGCCGACTTTAAAAACTCTTTTATTTCTTCCCAGGTCTCAACAACACACCCGGTTCGGAATTCGAACGATTCTCTCTCGGCAAGTGTTAGACATGTGTTTTTTACATTCAACTTATTCTCATCGCAGGCGAGGGCATATGTATTCCAGTTTTCCACCATTTTTTTTAGCGCCGGCTTTGTTTTTGCCGAAAGCATAAAAATATATTTTTCCGACCGATTCCGGACCCCTGCTTTTTTTTCGGGGTATTCTTCAATAATCATATGGGAATTCGTACCACCAAACCCAAACGAACTGATTCCCGCCCGCAGCGGCTCTCCACGATTTATGGGTTTCCACGCAGCTGGCTCAGTGCATATTTTAAACGGCGAGTCACCGAAGTTTATTATCGGGTTCGGCTCTTTGATATGAAGACTTTGAGGAATATATCTATGCTTCAGCATGAGCAGAATTTTTATAACCCCGGCAATTCCCGCTGCAGCCTCCAGATGTCCTATGTTTGATTTTACGGAACCTATGGAGCAAAACTGCTTTCTGTCTGTATACTGCCTGAATGCCTGTGTAAGCGCTTCAACCTCAATGGGGTCGCCAAGCGATGTTCCGGTACCGTGCGCCTCCACATATGTTGTTTGTTCCGGGCTTAAACCCGCATCATTGTAGGCTTGAATTATAACATTTCTTTGTGACTTCATACTTGGTGCGGTAAGAGATTTTGTCCTGCCGGTATGGCTGACTGCTGAACCTTTTATTACGCCGTAAATATGGCTGCCGCTGCGCAAAGCGTCTCTCAGCCTTTGAAGAAGCAGAACTCCAATACCGTCGCCCGGCACATATCCGTCCGCGTCTTTATCGAACGTTCGGCACCTCCCGTCAGCGCTGAGCATATTCGCTTTGGAAAAAGACAAGTATTTTAATGGGTGGATATTAAGGTTAACGCCTGCGGCTATGGCAAACCTGCAGTCGTCATTCAGAAGCATCTGTTTTGCTTCATGGAGCGCGACAAGCGATGAGGCACATGCTGCATTAACTGTATAGCTCGGCCCGTCAAAACCAAAAAAATATGAGAGACGGTTGGCCAAAATGCACTCATAGCTGCCAAGGCATGTAAAACTGTCAGCTTCAGCCTCCCCGTTAACCTGCAGATAATCCACCGCCATCGCGCCGACAACAACGGCCGTTTTATTGTTTTGAAGCTCCGGCAAAGCGGTTCCGGCGTCCTCAATGCAGTGCCATGTCTCCTCCAACAGCATTCTCTGCTGCGGATCCATACTGATTGCTTCACGCGGGGAAATATTAAAAAATCTGTTATCGAATTTTTTAAATCCGCTTATTTGACCGCACCATTCGCACAAAGGCTTTTTGCCGTCATATGATTTGTATTCCCTGGGGTTCCACCGCTCAGGAGAAATTTTTGTTACACAGTCTATACCATGCGAAAGATTGTACCAATACTGTTCGGGATTGTCGGCTTTTGGAAAACGGCATGCCACGCCTATTATCGCGACAGCGTTATCATCATTTTTAGTTTCCGCCTGAGTATTTTTAAAGTCCGCGTCGGCGGCTTTTTTCGTAATTTCTGAGTTCAGCGTGACTTTCCTGTTCATATGCTCACTCCTAATATTACAGCAATTTTAATAAAGAATGGGAAAAATCAAATCCGATTTTCCTGTCTCCGACAACCCAGAATCGTATAACAAACAGTCGTAGTCCTTTTGAAGAATTGCTGTAAGAAGTAATCATTCTTCCGGAGCACAAAGCTGCGTTAAATTTGAAATTTACTGTTTATGTATTCAGCGGTACCGTCCATCAGCTTTACCGCCATCTCGTCGACATGCCTGTTTCTCCAATTTTCGAGCGGGGTACCTTTGACCCACTGGTTAAACGCTCCCAATGCCGGACCGCAGTGAACCTGATAGTTGACCTTATTTGTCTCGTCACCGTTTTGCGCTGCCCTTGTGCAATGACCAAAGTACCATTTGAATACCATTGCCATCTTTACCTTGGGGTTTTCCATTGCCTTTTTGATTTCAGCCTCAGAATAGTAATCAATACATTCTCTAAAAACCTCTTCAAAGCTTTTTTTGAAATACATTGTTTCAATCTGTGATTTTTGTTTTGCGTCTATTTCGTCAATCGAATTATACTGTTTATACAGCTCATACAGCTTGTTGGCACGCGCGGGGAAGAACACGCCTTTTTTGAGGACCTGCACCTTCGCACCAAGTTCAAACATATCCCCCGCAGGCGCATAATCAGTATCCTGAACATTAATACCCTGCAATATATCCTTTACGGAATTGCTCATGCCCGCTTCCACCGTGCATTGATTGATCGAACCGGTTTGTATATAATCTGCTCCAAGAAAAAACGCAGCAGCGGCAGCCTCTGGAGTGCCTATACCTCCGGCAGCTCCAAGGTTAACGCGCTCTGAATATCCGAATTTTTTTTGCATTTCATCACGAAGACGCAGAATGGCGGGGATAAGCACAAATATCCTGCCCCTGTCCGTATGCCCCCCGGAATCGGATTCAACGCAGATTTCAGTAGCAATAGGTACTTTTCCGGCAAGCTCGGCCTGCTGTTCAGTTATTTTTCCGTCCTGAAGCAGCTTTTTTAGTATTTTTTCAGGCGCAGGGCTCAGAAAAAGCTGGGCAACCTCAGGTCTCGATATTTTTGCCTGAACTCTTGTATTTGAAACTATGCGCCCGTCCTGCTCCTTTTCAAGGCCATGTGCCCGGAAACGAACAAGAGCGGGACTTATCTGCATATATGCTGACGCCTCAATATATCTGATATCGTTTTTTATAAATAAATCCACAATTTGTTCATCGCTTTTTGGATTATACAGATTATAAATAAGGTTAAGACCAAAAGAACTGTTTGAGCTAAGCTCCTGTTTTATGGTATTTATCTCTGATTGAATAGCATCGGCAGAAAGGCCTCCGGTACCAAGATAACTCATCATTCCCGCTTTTGCCATCGCGATTACCATTTTTGAAGAGGAAGTTGCTTTATACATTGAACCGGCAGAATATGCGAATTTTAACCCGTATGCCGATTTATAATCTGCCGAGCCGAGGTTTTCTGAGGTCAATTTAAAAGGAAGTATATTTGAGGTATTTTTTCCTGCACGTTTATTATCATTTGGTTCGGTTATAGTGCTGATGCTGTCCTGCTCATTTGTTATAAGCGGCTCTGCTTCCTTTGCAATTTTTGAAATCAGGCCCGTCAGCACATGGCTTTCACCAATTTCTTTAAAATTGCTTTGGCCCTTTCCCATCAAATATCTTATGCTGTCCGTCCACTTAACAGGGCTGACAAGCTGCAGCTTCAGATTTTTTCGGATATCAATGTTTTTATAAGGCCTTGCGGTAAGATTTGCTATTACCGGAATACTCAAGTCGTTAAATTCGACATTATCAAGGCAGTCGCCAAATTTCGCTTTGCATGGTTCCATATATCTTGAGTGAAAAGCCCCCGAGACATTCAGTCGGATAAAGCTTGCTCCGGATTTTTCAAAAACCGCCCTGCTTTTTTCTATGTCACCGTCAGGGCCTGATACTACGATTTGGAAAGGGGAGTTACAGTTGGCAATATCTAATGATGTAAGGCCATGATCCCCTATGACACCGGCTACTTCTTCTTCACTCAACCCTATTACCGCCGCCATGCCGCCCCCGTTTGCTCCGGACATTATACGCCCTCTTTGCTGTACAAGAAACAGTCCGGTTTCAAAATCAAAGGCACCGGCGGCGAGCAATGCGTTATACTCCCCGAGACTGTGTCCGGCGACAAAATCAGGTCCAATACCGTCTTTTATTTGTTCATAGTAGTTCAGCGCATTAACAAAAAATATTGCCGCCTGTGAATACTCTGTGTTATTCAGATTATTCATGGCATCATAAAGGCACATATCCTTTATAGAATATCCAAGTATCTCATCCGCTTTGCGAGTTAATTCAGGGTATTTGTCAAACAAGCAATTGCCCATACCCTTTTTCTGTGAGCCCTGACCGGGAAAAACATAAACAACGCTCATTTCTGCACCCCTTCAACATTTGAATACGACTGACTATCCAAAAATTGCGCCACTTTATTATTAAACAGTTCCCAATGTGTCAGATAGGGGAAGTGCCCGGCACCATCAAGTTCAAAATGACTTGCATGCTTTATTTTTAAAAGCATCTGCCGGTCCTCATCAGGCAGACAGAGTCGTTTCTTGAATTGATCCTTTTTTCCGGTTACCAGCAAAACAGGCGCCTTGATTGAGCCGATATTTTCCCATGTATCTTCCCTTATCAGCCTGCCGAACGATTCCGACTGAACATTGACCACATTCGACATTGATTTATGTATAAACGCTAAGACCCAAGAAAATCTATCCTCGTCGATTTCACCTTTAATTCTCGTCAAATCCTTATCTGCAAGACCTGCAAATATTTTTAAAGCGTCCTGCCAGTCAAGCGAGGAAAATTCGGGTGAAAACCTGCTGAAACTGCCGGACAGCACTATTGAGGCTGTAATGTCAGGATTATTTACAGAAATTTTCTGAACAATCATACCGCCATATGAAGCCCCGATAAAACATATCCTTTCGTTTGTATTTAACGCTTCCAAAACGCCGATAATAGCCTTTGAAACCTCATCAAGCGTAATGCTATCTTTTGTTGTGCTAAGACCATGACCAGGGGAATTCACCGCGATTACCCTGTGATTTTTCGAGAACTCCATAATTTGGTGTGACCATATCCTCACTGTCATACCGAACGGCGGCAGAAACAGAACCGGCGTGCCGCTGCCGCAAACGAATGTTTCAAGCTCCAGCCCATAATAAGTCTTAACCATAAGATGAAGCGTTTTGCTATGGCCATTTTTCAAAATTTGGGGGTATGTGCCGTCTGCTTTTTTCTCTGCACCGGGGGAACCTTTCACAACCTGCCGCCAGAAACCGTCTATATCACTTATTTGCTTAATGCTTGTGTAATTACCAAGTACTCTAATCTTGTCTGTCTTTAAATTTATTTCGGCTTTCAATTTGATTTTCTCTTCATAGGGCTTAATATTCACCGCTGCTTTTATCTTTTGCGTATCGCCTGCAACGGCGCACACACGCCCATCATTATGCCAAAAAGCATATTTCAGGATTTTTATCCCGTCCTCCGTTTCGAGCGTATCAAAGCCTAATTCCTCAAGGTTTTCAAGTGTAAATTTATCAACAGACATACCGACGTTTTTCCAAAGCGGATAATTTACAGAGACTGTCTTGCCAAAACGTTCCGTCTTTAACAAGCGTATTTCTATATTCTGAAAAGGCATCCAAAAAGGAATTTGCATAAGCGTAGTCGCTCTGCCCGGCATTCCCTGTTACCGCCGAAAGCGAGGACGTCAGAATAAAGAAATCAAGCTTTTCATCACAGAAAAATTCATCCAGCAACAGCGTTCCGGAAAGCTTAGGTGCAGTTACGGCGTTTATTTCATCCGGTGTCTTTTTTATTATTAGCGAATCTCTATTGACACCCGCGCAATGGATAATGCCATTCAGGTTTTTGAATTCATTTTTAATTCTGACATATAGTTTTTTAACTTCACTGCGTACAGAGACATCAGCCCGAATATATTTGACTTTTATACCGCGCAGAGAAATATCGTCAATGAGCCTTCGCTTCTGGGCGTTCAGATGTGAGCGGCCTGTCATTAGCAGCGTGCAGTTCTTTTTTGCAAAAATGCTTTTGGCGGCTGCCGTTCCGATACCTCCAAGTCCGCCGGTTATAAGGTATACTCCGCCTTGCTTTACAGGAAGATCATCTGCCGTGTTAAGGTCATCGGCCGTTTCAAAAAAACTTTTGATAAAGCGGCTGCCGTCATCGTTATATTTTACTTCTATATCGTCGTCGGCACAGCAAAGTTCATTCAAAATTATATCTGCTATTTTTTGCTTATTCTCACAATATGCCGCCGGGTAGGCCGCTGTCTTTACTGATATTCGAGAATTTTCCAGAACCGCCGTTCTGGCAAACCCGCCGGCTGCCCTGCACAAGAGAGACGGAATATTGTTGCAATCCGGAAAGGTATAAAGCAAATTTATCGGCTTTTTATGCTTCGACCGCAAAAAAGCACCGCAGAAAAAAGTCAGAACATTGATGCTCCTGTTCATTACAGCTTCAGCCCCGGAACAACAAAAAACACTGCCGTTATTCAAAACAAACACCACGGCGTCCGGTATCATATCTTGTTTTTCGATTTCATTAAAAAGGCGCTCGTAGTTTTCCGGAACATCAGGATTTATTTCATACTTGGTGTTGCCGGACGCCGCAAAATCGTGACCTGGCGTTACAAGAACAAAATTATGTCCGGTGGTTTCACGCGATGAAATCACTTTCAAAAACTCGTCATTTTCAGCAAAAATCATAATATTTTTAAAATGCAGGCAATCAGTTTTAATATCAGATGCGCTCCACACCGGCTCGAATAAAACAACTTTGTTTTCACTTTTTTCCGGCGCGGTTTTATCCAGAATTTCAGTTTTATGATCGGATTCATTAAGATAATCGGTGAGCTTTCTTATGGTGTTATATTCAAAAAGTATGGTAGGGTAGTATCTCACATTCATTTTCTTTTCAATTGTTTTTTCCAGTTCGATTAGCATTACCGAGTCAAGACCCATATCGTAAAAGTTTTGGTTTTGATCTAATTCTGCCTCATCTTTTGCAATCTTTGCCGCGATGATTCTTTTTATAAAAGCCTTGACCGATTCTCCGCCTTGCTCCCGTATATGTCTTTCACCATCCACAGGCTTTATATCTGCCTCGGACGATTCTGCAGCCTGATTATTCTCTCTGCTTTCATTCTGTAAAAATTCAATCAGACTGCCGGCTGTCTGATATTCGAACAGCAATGTAGGGTACAGCTTTGTGCAAAGTTCCTTTTCCAAATCATCTGCTATTTTTAAAAGTTTGACCGAATCAAGCCCGATATCGTAAAAATTGGCGTTTTCATCAAGTTCCCCGGGCGCTTTCCCTGCGTAATATGAAATTATTCCGAAAACTTTTGATTTAAGCGTTTTATCTGCGCTATCACTGCTTTGCATATTCATTTGTTTTGAAGCAGGATCATCTGTCGGTAAATCGCCGGATATTTTGCTGTCAAGGCGCTTAATATCACTTTCCCTGTGTATTTGCTTACCTGTAAGCCTTTTCATAACTGCAATCTGCTGCCCGTGCATATCATAGATCATGTAATCAGTCGAGATAACGTCGGCAAAAGCATCAGCAGGCGCAGGCTTTTGCATATAAACATAACAGGCATCTTCAAACTTTCTTAACGCATAAAAGCTCTCAAGATAAATTGGTATATAGGGGTTCCTGTTGCTGCCGCTTTTGGATAAATAGAAAAAAGGGACAAGGGTAGATGAATCAAGAAGCACCGGATGTGTATAAAAATCATTTACATATGATTTTGCCTCTTCCCCAAGCCGGAGAGACGCCAGCAGATAGTCATTTCCTTCATAAACATTACCAAGGGATTTCATAAAATCATAATGGCATATATTAAGCTGACGCACATACTGAAAAACCTTTTCCATTTCGATTGTATCTTCCGCCTGCCTTTTAAGCAGGTCAATATCAATGGTTGATTTATGTGTGACATCGGTACTTGTTTCATGAATTTCACATGAAAAATTTTCTTCCGTTTCCCCAGCTGTGATTCCATCATCCGTTATGGCACAACTGCGTGCATTTACAAAAACAGTATCATTTTTTTGACTCAGCCAAAATGTTACTTTTCTGTTGATGCCCTCCGCCGTCGACACAGGTTTTTTAAAAAGGATACTGCGCAGTTCTATTTCGTCCGCGCGGTAACCCATCTGCTTCAGGGCTCTGTACAGCACATCTATAAAACAAACCCCGGGCAGAATATTTACTCCGTACACCTTGTGGCAGTTTATTATCCGGTTTGTACTTTTTACCGTAATATTAAAATTTCTCAATAAATCCTGATTTAACACATCTACCACCCGTTATCAAAAAATAAATATATAAAGTTACTCGAATTCAATTTGAAGAAGGGGACTATAATTATCGGAATATCTATCTGATTCGTCGTCGTTTGACCCGCCAGACAAGTTGTCTATCCAAAAGCGTTTTCTTTTAAATTCAACTGGCGCAAGTGGCTTTCTCAGTATATCGGTTTTGCCGTCATAATCGTATGAACAAACAATCAAATGCGCGTTTGTCCCTCCAAACCCGAAAGAACTTATGCCTGCGCGCAGCACGCCCTGCTTCGGCTTCCATTCCTCCAGAGACATAACCGGATAAAACGGTGAACTTTCAAAATTAAATCTGGGATTTGGATTTTCGCAGTTAAGCGTCGGTGGAATCTGTTTGTGGTTTATTGCCAAAACTACTTTGATAAAACTCGAAATACCCGCCGCACTCAGCAGATGCCCGTGATTTGTCTTGACGCTTCCGATAGCGCAGAACTGTTTCTCATCTGTATACCGGCTGAAAACCCTTGTTAACGCTCTTAACTCTATCGGATCTCCAATAGCCGTACCAGTGCCGTGCGCTTCAATGTAACCGATTGAATCAGCATCTACTTTGGCGTTTTTTAATGCGTTTTCAATTACTTCTGCCTGTGCTTCAGGATTTGGGGTTGTTATCCCCATTGTGCGGCCGTCGTTGTTGACAGCAGAACCGTCTATCACAGCCAGAATACGGTCTTTGTCACGTTTGGCGTCCTCTAACCGCTTCAGCACAACCACCCCGCAGCCTTCACCCGGGACAAAACCGTTTGCTTTTTCGTCAAACGTATGGCATTTGCCGTCAGGTGACAAGGCTTTTGCTTCGCTCAGCAGCAAATATGGTCTTTCATCCAGCAGAATGTCAACGCCTCCGGCAAGAGCCATTTCTGATTCACCCGAAAGAATGCTGCGGCATGCCATATGAATGCTTACGATTGAAGAGGAACAGGCGGTATCAACAACAATGCTTGGACCTTTTAAGTTAAATAATTGAGAAATATGTGCCGCAATAAAATTCTGACCAACGCCCATAACTGTATTTTTACGCGCAGTGCTTATCTTACCTGAAAAATTTGATATTCTCGACCCGGCAAAAACTCCCGTTTTTTTTCCGTCAAGCTCTTCGGCTTCATAACCCGCATTTCTTACAGCCTGAACGCTCGCTTCCATAAACTGGCGAATAAGTGGGTCAACATACGGCGCGTCCTCTTCGCTTATTTTGAAAAAATTTGCGTCAAAATCTTCAATTCCGTCAATAAATCCACCGTATTTTGAAACAATTCCGCCTGGCCGGTATTCCTGAGAATAATATTTATCAATGTTAAACCGTGACGATGGAATTTCCTTTACACTGCTTATGCCGTGTGAAAGATTGTACCAGAAATTTTCACAGTCTTTCGAGCCCGGAAAATTGCAGGCCATTCCAATAACCGCAATCTTACCGGAATCCGGAGACGCTGCAGAATTTTCATGCTGCACAACAACTGTATAATTTGAGGCGTTATCATTGACGGGGTAGATTTTCTCTGCGCCATTTCCCGGAAGAGTCATTGTGCGGTCCGCGTCATTATTATTTGGCAGGCATTCGCCGTATGTATCGTCAATAAATCCGGCAAGCTTTTGTATTGTGGGGTACTCCAGAACGGCTGAGGGATCGATGTTCCGGTTTAACTGCTCCTCAATTTTTTTAACAATTTCTATTACTATAATTGAGTCGACGCCATAATCGCCAAATGGAGTATTAACATCTAACTGCGAAACGGGAATCTTAAGCTCCCTTGAAAATATATTAAGCAGCCAGTTTTCGGTGCCTGTTCCGGATTGATGTCCGTTTTTTTCAGCGATGGTGTATATCTCCTGTAATTTTTCAGCTTTTCTTTTACACAGAAGGTTACCGGGTTCCAGTTTGAGACAGTCCGCAACACACGGTAAAATTTCCGGCTCGTCCTTGAATTCTAAAGCTTTTTCAAACAGATACAGTCCATCTTTTACTGACTGTGATAAAAAACCTGACGAGAGGAATGCCGGAGTTTTTATTTCGCCCATGCCGACTTCTTTCCAACTGGGCCAGATCACTGATTTATAAAACCTTTGACCTTTCGCAAAACGCATTCGCGCAAAATGGTTCATATAATCATTTGCGGCGGCATAAATACTTCCGCCCACGGCAAGAGATGGAATTACGGAAGAAACTGATGAAAATAGAATAAAAAACTCAAGATTATCTTTTGAAAGCACCTCATCCAATACATCAAGTCCGGATATCTTTGGCTCAAAAGTCTCAGTCATTTCGCTGTCTGCCTTGCTTATAAACGCGAGGTTTTCACGCCCAAGGATTCCGGCACAATGAATAACGCCGCAAATTTCACCAAGCCTGCTTCTGACATTTTCAAAGAACGTACTTAAAGCTTCTTTATCTTTCAATGAGCCGCAATAGACTTCCGCCTGCACGCCCATGCTTTCAAGCTTTCTGACGGCGGCAATTTTTTTATAAACAGTACTTTGCTTGTCATTAGACGCGAGAATTTCATCCCAGCTGCCGCGCGGCGGCAGCTTTTCACGACCCATTAAAACAAGCCTGCGCGCGCCGTTTTCCGCAAGATGGCGCGCAAGCTCGGCGCCGATACCACGGGTTCCGCCGGTAATTACAACAACCTTGTCCTTTTTAATTATATCGGGCAAGTCCGTTCCACACTCATTTCCTTTCGAAATATCCTGTGAAAATATTTTTCTGAAATAAGGCAGGTACCTTTTGCCATTACGATAACATACTTCGCAGTCTTCCATATAAAACTCGTTGTGTATCAGACTTATGATACTGCTTTCTTCTGTTAAAGGCATGTCAATGTCAACTGTTTTTGACAGCACCTTCTTATATTCATGTCCCAGCATTTTTACAATACCTGAAAATTCTGCTCCAAAAACAGATGGTTTCTGTGTCATAAAGGTTTGGAGTCCGTTTGATAAATGTAGAATAACGGTTGCTTGGTTTGTATTGGTTTTTATGATTTCCTGGAGAAAGGCTATCTTGCCGTAACAGGCTGTATGGTTTTCCGGCTCATTTTCATATAAATCAGATAAATCCAAAATTTTTGTGATTGTGTGCTTTTCGGTAACTGATTTTGCAGCTTCATGGCCCTGTTTGGCACTCTCAAATGAAAAACCGTTTCCAGTTTCCCGGCTTCCATTAAAATTATTGATTAAAACAATAGGATGCCTGCCGTCGGAAGCGGAAAGTTTACTGCCCACGGCTTTGGCAAGCCGCACCGTGTCGTTATTTGCGAATATTACAGTATCCCCGTTTGCAGGTCCGGCTTCACATTTTACAATTTCCGAACAGCGCCAATCCTTTTTTAAAATCAAATATTTCTTTTGAATGTTATTTGTTTTGATTGGTTCTTTTTCATCAAGCCAGCAATGCAATTTTTCAAAAGGATATGTAGGAAGCGGGATGCGTTTCGTTGTGTTTCCATAAAGCTGATCCCAGTTTATGTTTACCCCCATAGTCCACAAAGCCGCAAGTTTGGAAAGGCTTCTTTTTTCCCAAAGCCTCTGTATAAATTCCTCTCCTTCTTCTCCTTCAATAAATTCCCCCAGATTATTGGTCCTCTCAACATTTCCCCTTAAAACGCTGCTGGGCTTATTATTCAAAAAACTGTCAAGCTGTTCTGCAAGCTCTTTGCTGTCATTTACAATTACGGCCAGCCTTTCCTTCATTGCCTGACGCCCGGCTGCAAGCGTATAGGCGACAGACGGCAAGTTTTCCTCCCCGGCGTGTTTTTCGACCCACGTCAGTAATTTTCTGGCATAGCATAAAAGCCTTTCCTGTGTTTTTGCCGAAAGAACAATTATGCACAGCTTGTCCGTCCGCCTCAAATAGTTTTGATTTTTGTCAATATATTCCTCAAGAATAATATGCACATTTGTTCCGCCCGCGCCAAATGAACTGATACCGGCGCGGCGCGGTATCGCTGTTTCAACTCCGTCTATCAGCTCATGTGGCTGATTCCATTCAGCAAGCTCACGCTGAACGAAAAATGGTGTTTCCTCAAATCTTATGTTCGGGTTTGTTTTCTCACAATATAGGGAAGGTGTTAACATTTTGCGGCGCATCTGTAAAACAACCTTTGTTATCTGCTCAATACCTGCCGCTGCTTCACAGTGCCCAAAATTTGATTTTACCGAGCCTATCGGGCAGAACTGCTTTTTAACGCGGCCAAATGCCTTTGTTAACCCGGCAATTTCAATCGGGTCACCAAGTTCCGTGCCGGTGCCGTGAGTTTCCACATAGCTTATATGGGCTGGCTCAATGCCGGCCCGCTCTAATGCGGCTTTAATTACTTCACACTGAGCTTCCGGGTTTGGGACGGAATAGCCGTTTGTTTTGCCGCCGTGATTAACGGCTTCTGCTTTTATCACGGCTAATATCGTATCCCCGTCACTTTCAGCATCCTCAAGCGGTTTCAGTACTACTGCACCAACGCCTTCACTGGGTACATAACCGCTCCCACCTTCACCAAAGCTGCGGCATTTTCCATCTGTCGAGAGAAATGGATTCATCTGTTTATATTTATTTGGATGAAGCGAAAGATTTACTCCGCCCGCAAAGGCAGCCCTGCATTCGCCGCGCCTTATGCTTTCGCATGCCAAATGTACAGCCATAAGGGACGACGAGCAGTGTGTATCAAGCGTCAAACTCGGCCCCTGCAAGCCCATATGGTAAGATACGCGCGTTGCGATTGAGCCCGGGTGGACATCAGGGCGGAATTTTGAATTTTCGCCTGCCAGAAGCTCATATTCTGTCCAGGAGCATCCTGCAAACACACCGACCTTTTTGTTCGTTTTTTTCAAAAAAAGCTCAAGCGCATAGCCGGAGTTTTCAAGGGATTTCCAACATTCCTCCAAAAAAAGCCGTTGCTGAGGATCCATAAGTTCAGCTTCATGAGGCGATATATTGAAGAAAAGCGGGTCAAATTTGTCGGCATCGTCAAGAAAACCGCCCCAATGCGAGCGATATTCTGTAAGTTCATCACGGTAATTCCATCTGTCTTCAGGAATTTCTGTGATACAGCTTTCTCCATTGGCAAGAATGTCCCAGAATTCGTCAAGATTATCTGCTTTTGGATAGCGCCCGCTTATCCCGATAATGGCGATATCCTCATTATGCCTTGCAATTTTAGTCTTTTCGTGCATACAGCCGGTTTCTTGCGCCGGGACTGCGGCATCAAGAATGTTTCCTATTTTTCTGTAGCCGCCCTGTTTTGTCGACGGGACTTCATTATTAATAAATGAAGCTTTCTGGGGACATTCTTCTTTGGCCACATTTTTGGGGATAACAGCAGGTGCTCCCGCAGTTATTTTATCCGTAATTTTGTTCTGCTCAGATGCTTTTGATTTTGTGAACATCGATGCAAGCTTTTCATCATGATTTTCAATAAAATACTCCGTCAACTCGCGGATGTTTTTATATTCATAAAAAAGTGTCCTTGGAATTCTTCCAAACTCCTTTTCAATGCTTTTGTTAATTCGCATGATTATAAGAGAATCTACGCCAAGTGTATCAAACGGGCTGTCCGAATGAATTTTATTGACAGGTTTTTTTAATTCTGCTGAAAGTAGATTTCTAAAATATGACTCTGTATTTTCACGTAAATTCATGTTATAATCACGCTCCTGAAACTTAGTTCAATTTAATTTCCACATAACCGTCTTCTTCATACTCGGATTTTGCGTCGCTGAAAAGACCGGGAACCCGATGCTTTATAATTAGATTTGGAATAAAGGCACTCTTTTTTTCAAACAGTCCGCAGATTTTTTCCGAAGCCTCCACGATACTGCTTTTTTGTGTTCCCAAAGGAACGGCAAGTCGTATCATATTTGCAAGTTCCGTTTCTTTTTTCAGGCCTGAATTATGAGCCGAGGCTCTGACGCCGGTACAGCAGTAAAACCATGCTAAAAATGACAGAAGAGGGCTTTTAAGCTGACTGTTATTAACAAATTTGCTGATATCTATCAGAACACAGTGCCCGCCGCACGGGCGTGCCACCGGAACATTCCGGCTGTCGAGCGAATTCCACAGCAGCCTTGTCATTTCCATCCTTTCCTTTACCTGTTTGGCAAGATAATCCTTGTCGGACATAGCCGATATTATTTCCCTTGACTTAATCGCACCTATACCACCGCCGGAAGCGGCAATTCTGCTTCGTATATCAGCGCAGACATCATCATCATCGGTTGCGATAATACCCCCGACGTCCACGGAAAAATCCTTTGTAAGACTGGCTGCCGCGTAATCGGCACAGCCGAGTATTTCGCGTACAATGTCCCAAATATCCCTACCCTTGTAACCGGATTCGTGCAAAGAGATAAAAAACGCATTTTCAATTATTCTTGTTGCGTCAATAACAAGTGGAATGTTATGGCTTTTCAGCAACGCTTTTGCCGCTTCCAGGTTGGCAAGGGACAGGGGACAGCCGCCTGATGCGTTATTTCCCACCTCAATGCAGGCAAATGCAATTTTTCCTTCATTGCTTTTAAGCAGTTCCGAAAGTGCCACACAATCAATATTCCCCTTGAATATTTCTGGGGATTTTACATCAAACACAGTTTTCTTGGGTATTTCCACAGGTTTCAGCCCGTTGTTAATCTGATTGAAAATACCGGTTGGAAACAGCAAATTCTCAATTACTACACTCTTATGCGCAATCCTTTCATAGAGCAGTGATTCAGCCATTCTTCCGGAACCCGTCAGTATGACGTTTGAAAATGGAAATATTTCTTTTAATACTTTTTCGGTGCCGCTATCCTGATGCTGAAGCTTCTCTATACGGGACAGAATCTGTGGATTGCTCAATTCCGCCCAGGAATCAGTGACAAAATCAATCTCTGCCTCCTGAGGAGGAATCAGCATTGGGTTATTTCCGTATCGATGCAGCAGCTCCCGCCTTTTCAAAAATTCAGGGTTTTCGTTATCCGTCAGCATGCTCGCGACTGGAACCTGAGTCTCATTTCCTGAATCTTCATTGCAGGCGACTAAAGGCTTGGTTTCAAAATCCTCGTTTCGCTCTTCGGGGCTTGCAATCATCATAATTATTTCTTCGACATTGCTTGCACTGTTACTTTTTGGGTGAACAAGATACAACGGCGTATTTTGGGGACGGAATTTATTTTTGAATTGATAATTGCCGTTCCCGTTGAATATATTCTGTTCCCGAAGCTCCTGAAGGATTTTTTCAGTTTCCATATCGCTGTCGTATGAATGTTCTGACGGAATACCCCATGTAACACCAAGACTGTAAAGTCCGCAGCCTTCATTAACGAGTTTTTTAATTATCGTGGATATAGCGAATTCAAGCGACCCTAAAGGCATATCCGAACGGTAAAATTCCATGTCCATAAGATATCCGCCGGCAGGCATTCTGGTAATGATAATAACGTTTTGGAGACTGCCGTCCAGTCGTGTAAGAAACACTCGGTTAAGACGACTTAGCCTTGCGTTTTCTATTTGTTTTTTAACGTGTTTTACATAAGTATTTACCGTGGTTTTGGTTTTGCACCACGTATCGATCATCGTCAAAATTTCATTATCAATAGATTTGGCTGTTCCGGGCGTATATTCCTCGGTTGTGCAGACGCCGCTGCTTTGAAATTTTGATACCATGTATCTCAGCTTACTCATACGGCGCCCCGTTAGGCTGAAATCCTTTAAATCCGTAATGCGCTGGACAGCAGCGAATACAGTCGCAGTAAAATCCTCAAATTCGGAAAGCTGCTGTTTTCTGTCGGTAATCAGCTCAAACTCAAGAGATGAATGGTCACAATATTTGACCAGCTCTTTTATAAGCCATGCAAACTTTTCATCCGGTCCCATGTAATTAAAAACTGCCAGAATGCTGTCACTGCGATTGCAGTAGGCACAGCAGCTTTTATCCGCCGGAATAAAAATATATGGCGAAATTTCTTTAAGTGCTGCGGACGCTTCTTCACGCGCATATCTATTAAATAATCTGTCAACTGCATCCCTGAGTTCAGGCGAACGGGCAAGCTCGTCCGAATTCATCATCACAAAATCTTTATCAAGGCAGGAACACTCGGGCTGCTGCGAAAGTCGAGACTGCTTTTTTCCCAGATCCCCGGTATTTGCCGCCTCACCACGAACGTTTTTTATCAGGATTGCCAAATTGCCGTTTTTATCATAAATTTTTATATCCGCGCCTGCCTTCGTGTCGCTGTTTTCATGCAAAACAACATGTGCAAAACACGAATGCGGAAGCGGTCCAAAGACTTTGATTTGATCGATATGCGTAAGAAATACGGGGGCAGAACTGTTCATTAACAAAAGGGAACAGTGAAAAGCGCCGTCGACGAGAAACGGATTAAGGTAGTATTCTTCTGATTCGGTTTTTTCTAAAAGTTCGAGCTTTGCCAAGGCCTCTCCGCCGTTTAAATAAACAGCACTTACAGCGCGGCTCCTGCCGCTTACCTTAAAGCCGAATTGTTCAAATTGATTGTAAATTTCATAACCCGGGATTTGATCTTCCATTGATGAAATAATTGCTTGAATGTCAGCTTTTTCTGGTTTGTTCTCGTCTGTGCAGGAAGTTTCAATCTTTGAGCAGGCGAAAATTTCATTGCTTTCGCCGCCGATTTCACACATAAACGCACAGCTTTTTTGGTAAAGAGTTATCTTAAGTTCCTGTTCCGATTGCTTTTGCCTTATCGGGGAAATAAAGTTAATGTCTGAAAGTGTGCAGCAAGGCTTACCGCAGACCGCTTCACCGGCGGCCCTCATTATTTCGATGCATACGGCGCCCGGAAGTATTCCTTTGCCGTTGATTCTGTGCCCGCTTAAAAAAGCACTGTCATTATTCAGTGTTTCTGAAAATGCTACAGGTTCCTGCGACGGTGTATTCCGTCCCTTTAAAACCGCACTTCCGTGCATTTGACTTGGCGCGTCGTCGGCATCATCATCTTTGAACCAAAAGCTTTGACCTGCAAACGGATAATTTGGCATTGTGACAATTGAAGGCTGATGTTCGCTGTAGAGCAGACCCCAGTCGGGACAGACGCCTTTTGTCCACCATTCCGCAATTTTCTCAATACCGATATCCGTGGCATAATCTTCTTCTGTAAAGCCCGGTTCACGCCGCATTTCATTACATGTGACGCTTGCCCTGTATATTTCGGCCGCGCCGCTGCCGAATTTTATAAATGCCCTTATTTTCTCCGCAAATTGATGCCAGCTTTCGGCTGAAAACGCAAGCCTTTCCTCCATATGTTCCCGCCCTGTCTGGAGTGTCCACGCCGCATCATCCAGATTTACGGTTGAATATTCACTTAACGTTCTGTTCTCGTTATTACCGTAAATTTTGATATTCTGACCGTAACGTTCTGAAATTTCCTCTGACAGAATCCTGACGTCAGATTGCGGCATATAGATTCCGTATGGCAGTTCCAGATTGTATCTGTCGTTTAATTTTGAGATTATTCCGGAACGTATTACCTCGTCTATACCCATATCCTCAGCGGTTACATCGGTACTGATATTTTCGACAGTTATACCTGTGACTTCTGACAGCATATTCCTGATTTCCGACGCCAGCTTTTCGGACAGAACGCCTTTGGCATCGATTTCATCGGGAATCAGTTTTATTTTCCCTGACGATTTCAACCCGTCTGCCCAAGCAAGCAGTTTTTCGGAATAGAGTTTCAGCTGCTCGTCGGTTTTTGCCGAAATAACAAATACACGGCGCCTGTTTTCGGTCTTTGAAAGCCGGGGCTGTTCACACCTGTATTCTTCTAAAACAACATGTGCATATGTACCGCCGTAACCAAACGAGCTTACCCCCGCCCTGAATGGTTGTTCCTCGTCTTGCGGCCAGCTTATATTTTCTCTATTGATATAAAGCGGAGAATCCTTTAACTTTATATACGGGTTTACCTTTGAAAAACCGGGCATTGAGGGTATAATGCCATTTTTCATTGAAAGGACAGTTTTGATAATACCGGTAATACCCGCTGCACCCTCCGTATGGCCGATATTAGCCTTGACAGACCCAATGGCGCAAAAACTCTGCTTTTTTGTATATGCTGCAAAAGCCTTTGTTACGGCCTCGATTTCAATCGGGTCGCCAAGTTTCGTGCCTGTTCCATGGGCTTCAATATAGCTTATGGTTTCAGGATTTATGCCCGCATTCTTCCATGCTTTTATAATAACCTGTGATTCCAGATTTACGCTTGGCGCGGTTACTGAAGAAGTATAACCACCGCTGTTGACAGCTGTGCCTTTTATTACAGCGTGAATTCTGTCGCCGTCTTTTAAAGCTTTGTCTAATGGTTTTAACAGCAGGGCGGCCACCCCTTCTCCTGGAACGTAACCGTCAGCTTTTTCATCAAACGTATGGCATCGCCCTGTTGGGGAAAGCGCGCCTATACTGCTGAAATAGCGGTATCTCCATGAACTGAGAATAATGTTTACACCAGCTGCATAAGCCGTGTCGCATTCACCTGCGCGTAGGGCGTTAACCGCGAGGTGCAGTGATACGAGTGATGATGAGCAGGCCGTGTCCAACGACATTGCGGGACCCTTAAGATCAAAGTAAAAAGCGGGCCTGTTCGCCAACATTGAAAGTGAATTTCCCGTGCCGTCATAAATCCCGATTTTCCTGTTGAACCTGTTCATTTCCATCAGATAGTCCCTGTAACAGGCGCCGACAAAAATTCCGGTATTGCTTCCGCGAAGCTTATTGATATATCCCGCGTCCTCAGCCGCCGAATATAAAACTTCCAGCAGCAGCCTTAGCTGGGGATCCATTGTTTCTGCTTCTCTTGGAGAGATGTGGAATAAGTCGGCATCAAATATGTCAACGTTATCTATAAAGCTCCCCCATTTGCAGTACATCTTATCCTGCTTCTGAGGTTCTCTGTCAAAATACTGTGAATAACTAAATCTTTCCCTTGGTATTTCCTTAATCAGATCGCGCCCATCTTTAATATTCCGCCAAAAAGCCTGCAGATCCGGTGAACCTGCAAAGAGTCCGGACATACCTATTATGGCTATATCGTTACCGGCACTTTCATTCAGTTCATTGCTGTTCACTGCGCCTGTATTTTCATTGATTTTTTTATCACTGTCATGGGGTATCGGTTCATTTTTTACAAGAGCGGCGGCTTCTTTAGTTGAATATTTTTGAAAATATATCTCAAACAATCGTGAATATTCAGCATAAAGAAAATCGGTCATTTCATTTATGTTCTGGTATTCAAAAAACACAGTAGGGTAAAGCTCTATATTCAACTCATCGGATATTTCATCAGTAAGTCGTATCAAACTCCCTGACTCTATACCCATGTCCATAAAATTAAGTCCGCGCTCTATTTCATCAGCTTCTGTATTGATAAGCCGTGCAATTTTATTTTTTAGAAAAACTTCTATTCTGGTACGCATATCCGTCCCAGCAGCGTTTTCGGTGGGAACGGTTTTCTCAAACTGACGCTCAGCAATTTCAGACTTTGAACTATCGGGTGCTGTATTGCCGCTTCCTGTATCATCAATACGATAGTACTTTTTGTTTAAAAGCGCCGCTGGCAAAGGTGTGCGGCGTAAAGTATACCCCTCCGGAGGTATAAATTCTTCCATAATAACATGGCAGTTTGTTCCGCCGAATCCGAAAGACGATATTCCGGCAATCCGCCTTTTCTCACCGGCATCCCACCGTTGTCCCCCGGTTACCGGATAAAACGGCGTTTCGTTGAATTTAAAACGTTTGTGCGGCGTGTCACAATTAAGTGTGGGGGGAATAAATCTGTTTTTCAGCGCCTCGGCAACCTTGATAAGGCTTGCAATTCCCGCGGCTCTTTGCAGATGGCCGATATTGGCTTTCACCGAACCGATGGCACAGTAACTTCTTGCCTGAGTATATTCTCTGAAAGCAAGAGACGCCGCCTTTACTTCTATGGGGTCTCCCAAAAGAGTTCCGGTGCCGTGCGCTTCAAGATATGAGATATCTTCAGCCGAAATTTCCGCCGATTTCAAAGCCTTTTCAATAACTTCCTTTTGCGCCTGCTGATTTGGCACAGTAAGACCGTTTGTATGTCCGTCATTATTAACGGCGGAGCTGTCTATAACAGCTATAATGCTGTCGCCGTCCCTTATCGCCGCATCATAGCTTTTTAGTAATACAAGTCCCGCTCCCTCACCAAGCACAAACCCTTTTGCTTTATTGTCAAAAACATACGAGTTCTTATCATCTGACAATACCCCTGCCTTAGAGAACGCTATAAATGGAAATTCATCAAGTATCAGGTCGATACCGCCGGCTACAGCGGCCTCAGCCTCATCATTTTTAATACTTTCACATGCCATATGCACCGCAACAAGGGAGGAAGAGCATGCCGTATCCACAATCTGCGAAGTACCCCTGAGATTATAAAAATCAGACACCCTTGCCGCTATCATATTCTGAATAAGGCTGGTGATGACATGTTTCATACCGCTGTCAGGAATATGTGCGCTTTTAAGATAAGAGCTTTCCCGCGCTGACAGATAAACAGCCGTATCGGTATTGCTGAGCTCGTCCTTTGAATACCCGGCCCGCTCAAAAAGTTCCTGAGAAAGTTCAAGGATTATCCTTTGCTGAGGGTCAAGAATGAGCGCTTCACTTTCAGATATACCAAAAAAGCCGGCGTCAAAATTATAAATATCGTCTATAAATCCGCCCCATTTAGAATAGCTGCTGCCAGGCTTTGATTTATCTGTGCTGAATATTTTTTCTATATCAAAGCGGTCTTTTGGTACCTCTTTTATGGAAGATACGCCGCTTTTTAAGTTTGCCCAATATTTTTCTGTTGAATTTGCTCCGGGAAACCTGCATGCTGCCGCAATCAAAGCAATCTTACCGCACTTTTTCTTATTGCTTTTGAATGTTTGTCCGCTTTCGGTATTGAGAAACTGCTGTCCGGCTGTTCCAGTTATATTATTCTCTGCTGTACCGGTCATTCCCTTTGAAACAATGTAATCCGCATATTCGGATATCGTATTAAAATTCAGTACATCGTTCGGCTCAACAGGTTTTCCGAATTTGTCTTCAAGCCTGTCAAGCAGCGCCATTAGCATAATTGAACTGAACCCATAGTCAGTCAAATCAGTGTCTGCATCTATTTCTTTTTCGCTGACATTAAGAAGCTTTGAAAAAATATTGACAAGCTGTGTGGCCGCGTTGCTTTTATCAGAGGCTGATGATTGAATTTTTCCGCCATTAACTGTTTTTAATCCGGCGTCGACCTCTGCCTGAAAAGTTGTATTACCAGAAGGTTTTTTGATTGAAGACAGGTATTCCGCGTAATCGGAAATCGTGCTGAAGTTCAGCACATCGTTCGGTTCAACCGGCTCGCCATACTGTTCTTCAAGCCTGTCAAGCAGTGTCATGAGCATGATTGAACTGAATCCATAGTCTGACAATTCAGTATGGATATCAATCTCGTTTTCGCTTACGTCCAAAAGTTCAGAAAAAACCTTAACAATCCGCGCGGCCGCTTCGTTATTGTCAAAAGCAGGCGATTTAACTTGATCTTGTTCTTTAAATTCTGAATTATTTTTGCTTTCGGTTTTTTCGTCTGCCCCGGCTATATTAAAGCTATCCATAAGTTTTTGCCTGCTGCCGGTAACTACCACAACATTTGTAAGGCCCAAGTTTAAAATTTGTTTTAGGGCTTTTAATGCTGTTTTTGTTTCAAGAATTCCCAATCCCGTCTTTGCTTCAAGCCTCCGGCATATCTGCGGGTCAACCGCCATACCGCCGTCTTTCCACAGCGGCCAGTTTATTGAGACAGTCTTACCTGAACGCATACCGTTTTGCATTTTTAGCTCACGGGCCTGCGCAAAATAATCCATAAAACTGTTGGCATATGCGTAATCAGACTGCCCGACATTGCCAAAGGCAGCGGCGGCTGATGAAAAAAGCACAAAAAAGTCAAGCTTATCTTCTTTCGTATTTTCATCAAGGTTTAATGTTCCGAAAACTTTTGGGGCAATAACTTCACTTGTTTCTTCAATTGTTTTTTTGGTGATTAACGCATCCCTGATTGTGCCCGCACAGTGAAAAATCCCATTTATATTTCCATAAAGACTGTGCGCTATATCTAAAACTCGCTTTGCATCGCCTTCATCCGCAATATTGCCTGCGATGTATGCAGCCTTTGCCCCATAGCTTTCAAGTTCGTTTATTTTTTTGATGTAATTTACAGACATGGGTGAACGTCCGGAAAGAATAAGTTTTGCGCTGAAATTTTCGGAAAGATACTTCGCGAGAATAAACCCGAGTCCGCCCATACCGCCGGTAATCAAATAAACACCGTTTTGCTTTAAAACACAACCGGAGTCCGCTTCATCATGCTGCCTTATCTCACGGTAACGTACGCAAAACCGTTCGCCGTCTTTCCATATAATACAGCTTTCTTTTTCATGATCACATTCAATTTCATCGGCAATTATACCGGCTGTTCTCTCCGCGTATTTTTTATCATAATCCTTTATACCAACAATAATGCCGTGAAGGTTTCGGCATTCGGCGCTGAGAGTTTTGTTAAATCCGTCAGCCGCAATATTAAACGAGGAATCATTTCTTGGACCATTAAGGCAGATGGTGATTATTTCGACGTTGTTTTTTATTTTTTCTTTTATCAATGCCTGTGACAAGGAAAATAATCGGCTGAATTCAGGAAGCTCTTTGTTCGAAAATTTCATGCCAAACGGCATCAGTATAATCTTTGAAGGGAAGGTTTTATATTCGGCAGTTATATCTTTTATCAGTCTGGTATAACTTCCGCAATCATTGATGTCTGCAATATAACTGTTGTTACCGTGCTTCTGGTAATTCGCTCCCGGGCTTACAGTTATTACAGATGTTTCATTCAGACGACTGGATACGAGCTTTGTTAAATAGTCAGCATCGTCATTGTCGGTATTAAAGATGAGTACGGGCACGTCAGACTTAGCCTTTTTACAGATATTTTCAGGACATTCTGTCCTGCTGTACAATATTGTATCGGGCATTCCTTTGTCTGAGGCTTCCGTACTCATTCTCTTCATGCAAAAATTATTGATATTGATGATAATATTACCGGACATATCCAATATTTCTATATTAAATTTGCTGATTGAGGTTTCACGTTGATCTTCCTGTACAGTTGTAACATGTGCATAACATAAATCGGGAATTGTGCCATTTATATTTATTTCCCCTAGTATAAACGGTACGTAAGTATCACTTGTATCTCTTCCCATAAGTCCCATTACGGATTGAAAGGCGCCGTCAATAAGGCTTGGATGAATTTTAAAGCTTTTGCTGTTGCCCCTTAAAGATTCCGGGAGTTCCAAAAGCGATAATGCCTCATTTTTGCTGAATAAATACCGACTTATAGTTTTAAAGGCATGACCATAATTAAGACCATGCCTTCGAAGTATCTCATAGCAGTCCTTTTTATCCAATTCAGCAACACACCGCTGCTTTACTGCCTGAATATCTACTGTGCCGCCTTCGGAACCGCTGCTTTGACTTTCAGCGCAAAGCACTTTACCCTGCGCGTATGCAGCATTTTCGTCGGTGTCAGATCGGGAACAGATTTTAAAGCTTATTATTCCTTCGGCGCTTAGTTTAATCAAAAGCTCTATTTCAAGCGGTGAGCCGTTATCAATCAATGGTTTCGCGATTATACATGATATTATTTTTTTTACTTTTCCAAGGCCTAATATCTGCACAGCCGCACATATAATTTCAAGATATGCCGCACCAGGAAAAACGATCATTTCATCAATCCTGTGGTCAGAAAGAAACACTTCTTGTCCGGCCAGACTTATCAGATATCTTTCACCGGTTATTTTAGTGATTTCACTGATAAGAGGATGGACAGTTCCCCAGAATGTTTTATTTTCATTAGAATTGAAATTACTTTTCATATAAGAATCACCTGTAAATCAAAACCGTGTTATCATGCGTTACAATTCTTTGATGAATCAAAAGCATAATTAAACCTTGACGGCATTAGTTTTGGAATTTGTATTCGGATACCTGATTGATTTACTTCCGATTCCGTTTTGACGTACTGCTATCATGCTTCTGATAGTTCCCTTATTTAGAAGATAGCAGCCATACGCCTGCATGAGCCGACCCTTCAATATTTTTTTTATTACATTTTTTACAACAAAGGACC
>DATALE010000290.1:0-11375 GCA_036261235.1 Ruminiclostridium sp.
TTTATTCTGTGTTATTGTTCTGCTGTTCTCAACAAAATACTGCGTATATTCACTGCCGAATTTTTTATCAATTTGAACCATAGCCTCTTTCATATAAGGAGGCCTGTGCTTTACTGAATGAGTATCGGTTGCTATAATATGTACAAGATTATTTTCGATAAAATTCCAGACAATATCCCTCGACTTGCTTTTTTCCGCAATACTTCTCGCATTAACCTGTGCGACAGCCCCAGCGCTTACAAGATCATAAAGGAGCTCCGGTTTATTTCGCAAATATGGATATCTCTCGACGTGGGCTATTATGGGAATTATGCCGTCAAGCTTCAGATTATAAAGAATCCTCGGCACCCAATCATAATATGACGTCATAGACAACTCAACCAGCATGTAATCTGTGCCGCCGATAGTAAGTTTGTCCTTGTCCGCATCATATACTATTTCAGGGTAAAGATATACTTCCGCTCCGAGGAACGTCGGCATATCAATTCTGTTTTCCCGCATCTCTTTTAAAAGATTTTGGTGTGCATTATCCCTTTTTTTTGCAAAATCCGATATTTTCCCATATTCATAGCGGAAATGCGGCGTAAAAGCAATTGCTTCGACTCCGTTTGCCTGTTCCAGTTGAATCAGGCGCAGAGATTCTTCCATGCTTTTGGAACCGTCGTCAACGTTGGGCAAAATATGGCTATGAAGGTCAACCATTTGCGTGCATTCCTTTATTTGTACGAATATTCGTAATTTTTATACTGATAATATGCATAAGGTTTGCTGCTCTGGGCAGCCTTAAAGTCATTTAAAACGCATCCTATTATGTTAGCCTTGACATTTTCAAGTGTTTTTTTTGCAAGCTGCGCTGTCTCAATCTCGGTAGATTTATGCCTCACTACCAAAATAACTCCGTCACTCCACTTCGAAAGTACCGCCGCGTCTGTTACAACGGTAACGGGCGGAGTATCAAGAATTATATAATCATAATTGGGTTCAAGCGAAGTAAGGAGTTCATTCATTTTCTCCGAGCCAAGCATTTCCGCAGGGTTTGGCGGAATCGGACCGGAAACTATTATGTTCAAGCCGGAATCGCTCAGGACAATGATACCCTGTTGTACCTTCTGCGGGTCGGAAAGCATGTTTGTAAGGCCCATGCCCTTTACATTTCCGAGATGCAGATAACGCTGGATGGCAGGTTTTCTGAGGTCACAGTCAATCAGAAGCACACGGCTGCCTGAATCCGCAAGTGAAAGCGCCATATTAACAGCGACAGAGCTCTTGCCCTCTCCCGGTATCGAACTCGTAACGATAATTTTTTTATATTTTTTGTCGATAGAAGCAAATTGCAGATTTGTGCGAAGGGATTTATACGCTTCAACAAATACAAAAGGCGCTTTGCTTCCGACAAGCTGGGTATTCTGTGTATGAAGGTGTTTTTTTCTTACCATTATTTATACCTCTACTACTATTTTGCACTTAAATTAGGAATTACACCTAAAACAGTAAAGCCCAAGTGCTTTTGAATATCATCTTCGCTTGAGAATGTGTTATCCATTTTTTCAATTATAAACGACAAAATAACAACTGCAAAGATTCCTATAATAAAACCGACAGCCGTAAAAAGCATAACATTCGGTGAAACAGGTTTATTATCTGCCTTGGCGGAAGAAACAACCTCAACTGAACCTGCTTTAACTGTTTTTATAAGTATATCCGGGGCAATTTTGGATATCTCATTCGCTATATAAACAGCCCTCTGAGCGTTTTCGTCTTTCACAGATATATCAAGGACCTCGGTCTGGTTAACCGGAGATACTGTTACTTCAGTTGCGAGTTCTTCTGTCGTCATATCAAGGTTAAGATTGCTGATAACCTTGTCCAGAACGTTATCGCTCTTTAAGATTACTGCGCATGAATTGACAAGCTGCTGAGCTGTATTTAGCTGGTCATATGTTACAACAGAAGTCTGTGAGTTTTGACCTGCGTTTACAACCAATGTCGCATCCGCTTCATACTTCGGTGCAATAATAAACGACGAAACCAAATAACCAAGTATTGCAAAAATTATTGGGATTATTATAATCAGCGCTATATGTTTTTTAAGTATAAGCGCGATTTCCCTAAGGTCTAAAGTTGCCGCCTCTTGATCCAATATAACCTACTCCAATAAATTTTATTTTAGAACAATTTTCGCCATATAGCCGATTAACGACATATTTTTCAATAATACTACTAAAAATAATAATACGATTTATGCTCTGTGTCAATATTTAATTATTCACATTAATTGATCCGTTTCATATTTAATTATTGAATTCTATCCGCCAGAATCAAAGCCTCCGCAACCGCTGCGTCCATATTGTAATACCTGTATTGAGCAAGCCTGCCGCACAGGTACAGGCTGCCTACTTTTTGCGCGAGAGACAGATAACAGTTATATACTGCCTGATTCTCCGGCCCGACGACTGGATAGTATGGAATATTTCCTTTCTTGGCATTTTGGTCGTACGGAAGAGGATATTCCTTCATAATCGTTGTTGCGCCGTCAATCTTTTGACCCGTCAGATATTTGAATTCAGTAATTCTCGTAAACTCTTCCTCATTCGGGTAATTTACCACCGCAGCTGGCTGATACCATGTTTTTTCATGCTGTTCAAATTTTAAGTCAAGCGAACGATATGGAAGCCTTCCGTACTTATATCCAAAGAGTTCATCGGCAGGAGCTGTCCAGATCACCGGATTTTCAAAAACTTCTCCCTCAATCTCAACAATTCCTTTTTCCGCATCGGCATGAATCATACTTCCGGCATCTGTATTAAGCTTTATTGTTATATTTTCGTGATCCAGCATATTTTCAAAAAGTTTTGTATAACCGTCTTTCGGCATGTACTGACAAGTATCTGAAAAATAGCGGTCGTCATAGCCAAAAACAACCGGGACACGGTTTAAAACAGATTTGTCGACTTTTTCTGTCGGCATGCCCCATTGTTTAGCGGTATAGTGAAGAAACACTTTTTCAAAAACGTACTCCCCAACGGCTTTTATTTCCCCTGCGCCCTTCAAAAGCTCGTTTACCGTAACCCTTTCTCGGCCGTCGAAAGCTTCTTTCAGGGCATTTTTAATTTTTTCGGATTTTTCTTTGCCGAAAAGAATATCTGCTGATTTAAAGTTAAACGGAATCGGAACGAATTGGCCGTCAATTTTCCCGATAACGCGATGTTCGTAAGGGAAAAATTCCGAAAAACGGCCCAAAAATTCAAATACTGCTTTGTTGCTTGTATGGAAAATATGTGGTCCGTATTTATGCACCATCACACCGTTGTTATCAATAAAGTCGAACATATTGCCGGCTATGTGGTTTCTCTTTTCAAGTATCAGCACATGTTTTCCCTTTTCAGCAAGGGCTCTTGCAGAAGCGGCGCCCGAAAATCCGCAGCCCACTATCACAACATCAAAATTCCGATTCATATAATACCTCCGGTTAATAAAAGAATAAGAAAATTTTATTATTAAGACTTTAATGTAAACGGGGCATTTTTTGAGCAAATAAAATAAAAAATATCAAATACTTACCCCTGTTTGACTATTATAAAACAAAAAATATAATAAAAGCAAATAAATATGTTGTTAATAAATTAAAACTGGATTATAATAAAAAAAGAGGAATTATAATTGAATTATAATGCTCCGGTTTTTACACTGAGGCATTTTGAGCCATGCAAATCTGCGGCAGAATTCGAAATTTTATGCAATAATTGAAAGGGGCAGTTTAAATTATGTTTTCCCGTGATATCGGTATAGATTTGGGAACTGCAAATACACTTATATATATGAAAGGCAAAGGCATTGTTTTGCGCGAGCCGTCTGTTGTTGCAGTCGACGTAAAAAACGACCGGGTACTTGCCGTTGGCAACGAAGCAAAACAAATGATAGGCCGTACTCCAGGTTCAATCATGGCAATACGTCCGCTCAAAGATGGTGTTATTGCTGATTTCGACATTACAAAGAACATGCTTAAAGAGTTTATCCGCAAAGTAATAAGCGGCGGTGCATTTTCAAAACCGCGCATTATCATTTGCATTCCTTCCGGAGTAACCGAAGTTGAAAAGCGTGCTGTTGACGAAGCTGCTTTTCAGGCCGGTTCAAAAGACACATACCTCATTGAGGAGCCGATGGCGGCCGCGATCGGCGCGGGTCTTCCGGTCGATGAAGCAACCGGTTCAATGGTTGTTGATATCGGAGGCGGTACGGCGGAAGTCGCCGTTATTTCGCTCGGCGGCATTGTAACATCACGTTCCGTCAGAGTAGCGGGTGACGAGTTCGATTCTTCTATTATCAATTATGTGAAGAAGAAGTACAACCTGCTTATCGGTGAACGCACCGCGGAAGAGATAAAGATCAATATCGGTTCAGCTTATCCATATGCAGACGAGGGCGAAATGGAAATTAAGGGCCGTAACCTTCTTGACGGTCTGCCCAGTAACATAAAAATTACATCAGAGGAAATCCGTGAAGCGCTTGCTGACCCGATTTCTTCAGTTGTAGACGCAATTCGCAATACGCTTGAACTCACACCCCCTGAACTTTCCGCTGATATCATTGACCGCGGAATTATGCTGACCGGCGGCGGTGCTCTGCTTCGCGGCCTTGACCAGCTCATTGCCAACGAGACGGGTATTCCTGTTAATGTTGCCGAAAGTCCTCTTGACTGCGTTGTTGACGGAACAGGCAGACTTCTTGATGACATGACCGGAAAACTTGCCAACGTCTTGTTTAACGCAAAGCACAAATAATTAATGATAAATAACGGGGGGAATTGCTTGCCGCGCAAATATGCATGGCAGCTTTCCTCCCTATTTTTTATTTTTATGTCCTATTTAACTATTATTTGAATATACATACAGTTGCAGACTGGAGGTAAAAACGTGCGTGAATTTTTCAGCAGCCTGAAATTTAAAATATTTGCAGTAGTGGCCTGCCTTCTTATCGGGCTGATGCTGCGCACGGCTGCAACAGGCGGCCTGCCTGCTGTTACACAGAATATCATCAGTACAATAGTCAGCCCGTTTCAAAGTGCTTCGGCTTATGTTTCAAACGCATTTTCAGGCCTTATTGGAAACTTTGTGAATATGGGTTCTCTTAAATCTCAGAATGAAAATCTGAAAAAACAGGTTAACGACCTGCAGTCAAAGATGATTGATTATGACAAGATCAAATTGGAAAACGAACAGCTTCGCGGCCTTGTTAACATCACTCAGGAAAAAGATAACCGCCAGTATACGCCGGCAATGGTTATCTCCCGTGATCCCGGCCAATGGTTCTCCTCTTTCACGATAGACAAAGGCACCCTTTCAGGGGTTAAAAAAGACGACCCGGTCATTACCTCAGAAGGGTTGGTCGGCATTGTTGTTACGCCATCTCTTAACACTTCCGTCGTCAGTACAATTCTTGATCCGTCCGTTCATGTAGGCTCTATTATAAGCCAGACGGGAGACACCGGTATTACTCAGGGTGAACGTGAACTCGGAACAAAAGGTGAGTTTAAACTATGCTACCTTACAAAAAACAGCAGTGCCGCGGTCGGCAACATAATTATAACAACAGGTACCGGCGGAATTTATCCTAAAGATTTAAAAGTAGGAATTGTTCAGGAACTCAAGCAGGATGAATCGGGAAACTCCCTCAACGCCATTTTAAAACCAATGGTTGACCCGTCTTCAGTTAAGAATGTTTTTGTCATAACAGATTTCTCAGGAAAAACTTCTGCCGACGGCACTTCCGCATCGTCGTCCGCGCAGTCATCATCCAAGGAGGGAAAATGATACGCCGTTTCAATATCCTGAAATGGGGCGCATATGCGCTCGCAATTCTGCTTCTGACAGTATTTCAGATGCAAACAGCATTTTTCCCCCGCTTTATGGATGTAACGCCTCTTTTTGTGATTCCAGCCCTCATTGTGATTGCAATATATGAAGGTGAGACTGCCGGAGGAATTTATGGAATTTTTGCAGGATTGATTTGGGACAGCGGCACCGGCAGGGTTTTTGGTTTTAACGCGCTGTTTTTGATGTGTCTTGCAATCGCTGTTGGGCTGCTTTTTAAATTTCTTCTGAAAAGTACGCCTTTTTGGGCAATTATATTTACAGCGGCAGGCACTGTCCTTCATGAAACAATTACCTGGTTCTTTTTCTATTACATGACAGGCAACAGGGATTTTGTTTTCGCGGTTTTGAATATAATATTACCGACGGTCGCACTGACCCTGATTTTTACTCTGCCGATTTATTACGGCATCCGTTTTTTAAACAAACGGCTGACGGATTCACAGGACAGCGACCTTTCTGTATAATTAAAGCAACGCTGCACAATTCACGGTTTCAACTCCCTTATAATTTCCGTCTTATGGTCACAGAAATACTCGCTAATACAACAAATGAATCCCGCGTTTTTGTTTTATCTTACAAAAAATCTGACGGCGTGTAAGAACATTCAGAAAAGTTTCGAAGAACATACATAGCTTGATAAGGAGAGCATAAATGTTAAAGCGATCACGAATTGCAATAATGGTTGTATTTGTTTTTGCTGTTTTGTCTTTTTATGTTTACCAGCTGATGCAATATCAGGTTACAAACGGTGAATCATACCGGCAGCAAAGCGTTAAATCGACAGTAAATACAATGGACGTTATCGCCCCGCGCGGTGAAATTCTTGACCGCTATGGGCGCGTTCTTGCCACGAATAAAGTTGGTTACAGCATTGTGATTGAAAGCGCCTTTTTCCCGTCATCAAAGCAGAGGGATAAACAGGACAGCGAACTTCTCTCGCTTGTCAGTATATTAAAAGAGAATAATGAAACCTGGGAAGACTCACTTCCTATCAGCACAACCGCACCGTATACCTTCACGGGAACCGACAGCGACAAGAAAAAGCTCATTAAGCTTATCAACGCAAAGGATAAGAAAAAGGTGCTGCTCAAGGACAACGCGTCAGCGACCGATATTATGAAAGTCCTAAGCAGCGTTTATAAGACAGACGGATACAGCGAGGACAACAAGAGGACTCTCTGCGGCATACGTTATGAAATGGACTTGAAATCCTACAGCTACACGAACGTTTATACCTTTGCCGAAAACGTCAGCATAGGCACCGTAACAAAGATTGAGGAACGGGCGTCAGTGCTTCCCGGCGCGGTCGCACAGCAGATTCCGATCCGCTGTTACCCCGACGGCACCATTGCGCCGCACATCATCGGGCTCACCGGGCCAATTTATTCCGAAGAGCTTAATTCTTTTAAAGACAAAGGCTATACCGCCGACAGCGTTATAGGAAAGTTCGGCATTGAAAAATCTATGGAAAATTATCTTCATGGCACAAACGGGAAGTCCCAGGTCGAACTGAGCAGCAACGGCAATGTCGCAAGCACAAAGGCTATCACAAAAGCACAGCCGGGTGATAATGTTGTATTGACAATCGACAAGGATCTTCAGATCGATATGCAAAACACCCTGCCGGTTATTGTAGAACAGATTAAAAATGAAGCGGGCGGTAATCCGAAATACGGCGCGAATATAAAAGGGGCGGCGTCGGTCGTAATGAATATAAAAACCGGCGAAGTCCTTGCCATGGCGACTTATCCGTCATATGACCTTAACACATACAAGCAAAATTATTCCGAACTTGCAAACGATAAGCTTACCCCATTGTTAAACCGCTGCGTTTCAGGCACATACCGCCCCGGTTCGACATTCAAGCCGCTGACGTCCGCTGCTCTTATGATGAACGGTGTTCTGACGCCTGAAACAAGGTGGAACACTCCTGCGGCTTTTACAAAGTACGCGAGCGGAAACTATATCGGTAAAGACGATGAAAACCAAGCAAGAGGTTATCTTAATGTCGCCGGTGCGCTTGAAGTTTCGTCAAATGTCTTTTTTAACAACTTCGGTGACTTACTCGGTATGAAAAAACTTGAGCAGACTGCTATGAATGTTTTCGGAATTGGTAAGAAAACAGGAATCGAACTGAGCGACGAGGTTCCGGGCATTATGTCCGGTTATAACTATGCTCAGGATCACGGTCTTTCGGTTTACCCCGCCGACGCCGCACAGGCGGCTATCGGTCAGCTTTATACAAAACTTACACCGCTTCAGATGACAAATTACCTTTCAACACTTTTGAAAAACGGTAAAATGTATCAGGCTCATATTATAAAACAGGTAAACAGTTATGATAATTCCAAGGTAGTTCTTGACAATAATACGCCAAAGGTAGTTTCCGATACAAAAATTACTCAGGATGCGGTCAACGCTATCAAAGAAGGAATGCTGAAGGTTACACAGGGTGACAGCGGTACCGCAAAATCAATGTTCACAGATTTCAATATTAAAGTCGGAGGCAAGACAGGTACTGCTCAGATCGGTTCTTTAAGCAGCCCAAACGTTCGCTTTAACGGCGTGTTTATTTGCTTCGCCCCTTATGACGACCCTGAAATTGCGATTTCCGTCGTTGTTGAATATGGGCATAACGGTTATCAGACCGCCCCGGTCGCAAGGGAAGCGATAACAAAGTACTTTAATCTTGATGCAAACGGTAACCCGATATCCACACCTGTTTCGTCAACACCAACCGGCACCCTTCTGAAATAATATGAAATAATTTAATTTAGTCTATATTTTTGCTGACATTTTAAATAAAACAGGACATTTTTCTTTGACATAATTTTATGTTTATGATAAAATAAACATATAAGTGCAATTCAGACGACCGGCAGGAATTTTGACTAAATAATACCGGTCTTTAACAAGGGTGCTTGCAAATGGAACAAATTGGCCGTATTTTGCTCGTCGCTTCCGGCAAGGGCGGCGCAGGCAAATCCACTTTTTCGGTTCACTGCGGCACGGAGCTGGCAAAAAGAGGACATAAAGTTCTGCTTGTCGACGCCGATGCCGGGCTCCGGTCGCTTGACCTGATGCTTTCGGTTGCCGACAAAGCTATTTTTGACCTTGATGATGTTCTTTCGGCCCGATGCGAACCCCAAAAGGCTGTTTTAAAAACAAACCGTGAAAACCTTTATCTCTTGCCCGCACCCCAGACTGACTGTGTGTACATGGCTGATAAATCCGCCGTCAGCAGACTTTACAGCGAACTTGCCAGCTATTATGATTATATAATCGTTGATTCCCCCGCAGGCGTCGGTGATTATGTAACCGCGCCTGCGGAGGTTGCGAATTGTGCGATTGTGGTCGCCAACGCCGACCCTGTATGTATCAGGAGCGCTGAGCGTTTGTCTCAGATTCTGAGGGAAAAAAAGACAAAATATTTGAGGCTCGTTTTAAACCGTATTGACGCAAAATTAATTAGAAAAAACATTCTGCCCGATCTTGACACCGCTATCGACAGGGCTTCTGTCCAGCTGATCGGAATAATCCCGGAAGATAGGCGGATCCTAACGGCAGCCGCGGAAGGAGAGCCTTTGACAAAGGGCCGCGCGGCGCAGGCTTTTAAAAATATAGCGGCACGAATTGATGGTGAAAATGTCCCTCTGATGAAGCTTTGACAGCGAAATAACATTACACACGGAGGTTTATATATATGAACATAGCACTTATCGCACATGATTCAAAAAAAGAGCTGCTCGTTCAGTTTTGCATTGCTTACTGCGGTATCCTTAGCCGACATTCGCTTTGCGCAACAGGCACGACCGGCAAACTCGTTGCGGAAGCGACAGGGCTTGATATACAGAAATTTCTCAGCGGGCGTCAGGGCGGCGACCAGCAGATTGCCGCGAGAATTGCCTGCAACGAGATAGATTTGCTCTTGTTTTTCAGGGACCCTCTTGCACGAAAACCGCATGAACCCAATGAGAGCAACATGTTTAAGCTCTGCGACGTTCATAACATTCCTTTTGCAACTAACGTAGCGACCGGCGAAGTTTTGGTTCGTGCGCTCGACAGAGGAGATTTTGACTGGCGTAATATCGTTAATCCGAAATCAAGATAAATTTGATATATGGCTGTGATCGGAAAGAGTAACCGCTGCAATTCTGACAGAAAATTGCGCCTTGGCTGAGAGCGCGGCAGATAAAGCGACGGTGAAGACATCCGTGAGCTGTAATGTTTTCCCCACATTACGGGGGCTTGAGTGAAGTGCTTTGCACTTAACAAGGGTGGCACCGCGAGGAAAACCTCGTCCCTTGACCGGGGACGGGGTTATTTTATTTTTTATGACAAATTTTCTGTTAAATGGTTAATTATACTTAAAAGAAGTTTGACGCACTAATATTTATGTTAAGGAACAGGTGAATTCTATGGCGAATATCTTTCAAGCGCCGCGCGGCACAATGGACGTGCTTCCGGAAAAAATCGATAAGTGGTCTTATGTGGAATATACGGCACATGACACAGCGGATTTGTTCGGATTTAAAGAAGTCAGATTTCCGACTTTTGAAAGCACCGATCTTTTCCGCCGAGGTGTAGGCGAAACTACCGATGTCGTCCAAAAGGAAATGTTCACTTTCGAACACGGAAAAAACAGCTTTACTTTAAGACCGGAAGGTACGGCGTCAACAGTCCGCCTTTTTCTCGCGAACGGGCTTCAGAACGAACCGATGCCGCTCAAACTGTTTTATATTACATCGTGCTTCCGCGGTGAAAGGCCTCAGGCGGGGAGGCTGCGCGAATTCCATCAGTTTGGTGCAGAGCTTTTCGGCGCAGAGGCACCGAGCGCCGACGTTGAAGTAATTATGCTCGCCAGAACAATGTTTAAAAACCTCGGCGTTAAAGGGCTCAGGCTTGAAATTAATTCGATCGGCTGCCCAGACTGCCGAAAAGATTATCAAAAGGCTTTGCGCGATTATTTTGCTGCCAAACAGGATGATCTGTGTGATACCTGCCGCAGCCGCCTTGAACGCAACCCGATGCGTATTCTTGACTGCAAAAGCCCTGAATGTCACGAAATTGCCCAAGGTGCGCCAAAAGTGACCGATTATATCTGTGACGACTGCCGCGCTCACTTTATGGCTGTGCAGAATCAGCTCAAAGCTCTGGGCGTTGATTATACTGTCAATACCTCAATCGTTCGCGGACTTGATTATTACACCCGAACCGTCTTTGAATTTATTGATGAAAAAAATGGCCTTACGCTCTGCGGCGGCGGTCGTTATGACGGGCTTGTCGAGCAGCTCGGCGGCCCGGCAATGCCGGCTCTCGGTTTCGGCATGGGGCTTGAGCGCCTTATTATGACAATGGAAGAACAAGGCTGCAAATTCGAGACAGAGCAGCACAGCTCTGTATATTTTGCCACTATAGGCTCGGCGGCGTCTCAAAAAGCAGCGAAACTCGCGGCGCTGCTCCGCTGCGAAGGCTATGACGCGGAATATGACCTTGTCGGGC
>DATALE010000297.1:0-3420 GCA_036261235.1 Ruminiclostridium sp.
AATCTGCAAGAGTGACAATGATACTTCTGCCCGGCCAACATAACCGTATTGGGGGCAGCTTCCTTAGATACGAATGGGGGAGAACACTTTTAATATCGTGAAGAACGTATTGGACTTAAAGTGTTATGATTGTCTTAACCAGACAAGCCTGTTGAATATCATTTTACTTAGATAAAATGCTCAGAGCAAAGCAAACCGAAAAGCCTGCTTTGCTGTGGACATTTATTGTGGTCGGAGTGGTGAGATTCGAACTCACGGCCTCTTGGTCCCGAACCAAGCACTCATACCAAACTGAGCTACACCCCGAAGTGACTATATTATTATAGTAAAATCAGTCGTATATGTCAAGTAAGAAAAACAATATTTTAAGTCAGAATTTCAGTGAATTGATGGCAGTTATGACAAACGGTAGGGTCAAAAGGCTCGAAATGGTTGAAAGTGTCATAACCTTGCCCGGAAAAACAACATCTCTGCCGGTAAGCTTTGCAAAAAGTACCGTTACTCCGGCGGCGGGGCAGGCGGCGGGTATCATGCAGCAAAGCAGAAGGATTCCCTTGAGCCCTGCGGCGTGCAGTATAAACAACATGGCAAACGGCAAAATAATGTTGCGAACAAGTACAACCACCCATGCAAGACGGTCATTGAATAATTGTTTCAATGGAATTTGTGTTATCGTTGTGCCGATAACTATCATGGACAGCGGGGTGTTAAGCTCGGATATGTATTTGACCGCGGTGTATAACGGGCCGGGGAGGGAAATTGAAAACCGAAAAAACAAAGCCCCGGCAATAACGGCTAAAACATTCGGATTGATTAAGGCTTTTGCTATTGATTTTCTGTTAACCTTGCCGGAATAGAGCAGCATTCCGTGTGTCCAGCTGAAAAGACCGAATATTCCGTTATAGGCAGACCCGTAAAAAAGCCCCGGATTACCGGCAAAAGCCTGTAAAAGAGGAAAACCCATAAATCCGCAGTTTGAATATACTGAAGCGAACTGAGCCACAATTTTTCTGTCTTCATTTTTAATAAGCCTTTTGTTGAAAATGATTTTGCCTGCTATGATATTAAATATATGTATGAAAGCCGCAGCAGCCGCAACAATCAACAGGTTTATAAATTTATCGGGCTGGAATTTAATAAGAAAAGCATAGAAAATGATAGAAGGAGAAACTATGTAGCAAAGCAGAAAAGTCATTTGGTTTGAGCCCTTGGTGTCAATCTTTCGCGTCACGGAAAGCACATACCCAATACCCATTAATAAGAAAAGCACTATAACCTGACTGAGCATCTTATAAAAAGCCATAAATAAAATTCCCTGCAAATCAATTAACGTAGTTTTGCGGAGAGCTCCTCCCATTATTAAGCAGATTTCAGAATACTTAAGGCAATGTTTATTGAATGTAAAGATTTATGATATAATATATTAAAGAGTTAATAACCTGTTGCACCGCTCAAGGATTCATCATTTTCGACCCATTCCTTATCGACGTCGATAATGGTATATTTGTCCGGAGTATTCCGGACTATAACGGTTTTGATCCCGGCGTTGATGATGAGCCTTTTGCACATTGCGCATGAGCTTGCGTCGGGTATCAGTTCGCCGGTGCGCATTTCTCTTCCGACAAGATAAAGTGTTGAGCCTATCATATCATTGCGTGAGGCGGCAATAATCGCATTTTGCTCGGCATGAACGGAACGGCACAATTCATACCTTTCACCGCGGGGAACATTAAGTTTATCCCTCATGCAGAAACCAGTGTCGCAGCAGTTTTTCCGCCCGCGCGGTGCTCCGGAATAACCGGTCGATATAATTTGGTCGTTTTTTACTATAATAGCGCCGAAATTCCGGCGAAGGCAAGTCCCGCGTTCAAGAACTGTCTGGGCAATATCAAGGTAATAGTTTACTTTGTCACGCCTGAATACGGATTGTTCCATGAAGTCCTCCTAATAGGTTATGCCTATAGTTTTTTATCTAGCTAAAATAATTATACAATAAGGCAATGTGTATTTCAATATGAATCATGGGGGCTTAAAATTGATAAAACCGGATCAAAAAACAATAAACATGCTCCTTGAAATTGCCGGTGAAACAAAAGAAAACGCATATGCGCCATATTCGGGGTTTCAGGTCGGCGCGGCTCTTCTTTCGTCTGACGGTAAAATATACAGGGGCTGCAATGTTGAAAATGTGTCATTCGGCGCAACAAACTGCGCCGAGAGAACCGCTCTTTTTTCCGCAATAGCAGAGGGGCACCGTAACTTTACGGCGATTGCAATTTCGGCTGGCGACGATATAATATTTCCGTGCGGGATCTGCCGGCAGGTACTTGCTGAGTTTTCACCAGAGCTTTGTGTTATATGTGCAAAAAAGGACGGGTATGAAGTTTTCAGCCTGTCTGAGCTTTTGCCGCATTCGTTTGATAATTTTGATTCCAAGGAGAATAAATCCTGATGTATGACCTTTCAAATCCTTCCGTAATTAAATCACTGCTTTCAAAGCATGGCGCGGGCCTTTCAAAAGCGCTCGGGCAGAATTTCCTCATAAACCCGTCTGTTTGTCCGCGAATGGCTGAACTCGGCGGAGCAAATCCGGATGTATGTGCCATTGAAATCGGGCCCGGTATCGGCGTACTTACAGTGGAACTTGCAAAACGCGCTAAAAAGGTTGTATCCGTTGAACTCGATACGCGGCTTATCCCTGTGCTGGGCGAAACACTGGCTGACTTCCACAATGTTAAAATATTAAACGCCGACGTAATGAAAACAGATCTTGCCGCCGTTATAAACGATGAGTTTTCGGGCTGTGATACAATAGTTTGCGCAAATCTGCCTTATTATATAACGTCGCCGATAATTATGCACCTGCTTGAATCAAGGCTGCCTGTGAAAAGCATAACCGTAATGGTGCAGAAAGAAGCGGCAAGGAGACTTTGTGCCGAACCGGGCAGCAGGGAGGCGGGAGCTGTCAGCTGCGCTGTCAGCTATTATGCTTCGCCCAAAGTTCTTTTTGACGTTTCAGCGGGGAGCTTTCTGCCTCCGCCGAAGGTGGATTCGAGCGTAATAAGGCTGGATATCAGAAGTGAACCGCCTGTTAGTGTTATAGATGAGAAATTTTTGTTCCGTACGGTAAAAGCCGCTTTTCTTCAAAGGCGGAAGACGCTTCAGAACGCATTGTCGGCTGGGCTTTCAATTTCAAAAGATGAGGCGGCAAAAGCAATTGAAGCCGTGGGCTTACCTCCAACAATTCGCGGAGAGAAGCTTACTCTGAAGGATTTTGCCGCGGTTGCGGACAGCCTTAGTGCAATATAACACCTTTAACTGTGGTGATTAGATCGTTGCAGAGTGCATCTCTTTTAGCATAATTGATATACTGTCAATTTAATATCGGGGGAGATACAATTAATGTTCATTGACAAAGAA
>DATALE010000298.1:0-8378 GCA_036261235.1 Ruminiclostridium sp.
CTCCCGCCTCTTCGCAATCGTAACGTAGGTACGGGATGCGCCGGTCTTCGCCGAAGTTGTAATAAACGAGGGGCTTAATAAGATCGCGCCTCAGAGTAGCCGCGAGAGCCTTACAGTCTGCGACGGTGAGGTCGTGTCTGACCTCGTCGTGTGTTTTGCTCTGTGCGAAGGAACCGCCGCCCGAGTCGCTTGTAAGGGTTTGCCCGAGTACGGCCTTGCTGATCTGCTCGTCGCAGTATCGGGCGAGCCGTTCGTATAGGTCGGTGCTGGAGGTCTTCTCTGTTGTGACAAAGTCGATCGTTGTTCCGTCCGGGATGATGCCTGCCGCGTCTGAACCGATCTGAACGAGCGCCCGCATGAGCGCGTTCTTGTCCTCTTCGCTCGCGCCGGTGGCGTATTTGCCGAGGCGGAGGGGCATTCCGAAGACTTCGCAAAAGCTGACCCAATCCTTGAGATCGTAATTTTTGAAGAGGTACATCCACGCAACCACGCGAAGAACGCCCGCCCTTGAGGGGTGCCCGCTGCGGGCCTTGTAACGGTGGACTATGAACTTGTTCTCAGGAATCACGATGCCGGAGGGGAAGTCCTTCGTTATGACTTTGAAACTGTCGTCGGCTGAATCCCAGAAGAACCGCTTTTGATGTCTGCACTTGATGTCCTTGACGGTGGTGTTCCCGCCCATGTAGTCCCAGATAATTTCCGAGACCGCGAAACCTTTTCCGATCGCGTCGAGCAAATCCATCTCGACGTCTTCGAAGTTTTCAATGCTGCCTATCTCGCTTGAAACAAACTCCGCGATCTCTTTGTCGAGCTCGTTGTCGGAGTCGAACGGAATGATCTCATAGTCGAGCCCCGTGACGGCGTTCTTTCGCGTCTGGAGTTGTGAGAAGAGGTGCGGGTCTTTTTCCTCCATCTCTTCGAAAAGTTCCACTTGACGGAGCACGTCGCCCGTGTCGGCCTCCTTAAAGATTTCGGCGAGTTTGACAGGCGTCAGGCCGTTCGACGGATAGGTTGAGTATTTGTCCTGAATCTGTGCGATCGCGATTTCTGTGAGGTCGGGCCTGCGGGAAGCCGGGACGGTTGGCGTTCTTGGCTTCTGCTGCTTGTTCTTTTTGCTCAATCGCTCGCCCCCTTAATATGCGCCGTGCCTGAAACTCAGAGCCCGGCTGATGATTGACTTGTAATCGACCTTTGACCCGATCGTAACGCCCAGCGCTAACCTGACAGCCATTTCAAGGCCGTCCGGAGCGTCGTCGTTCTTTCCCATCGGGTACTCCTGCATCTGTTTGAGGAGCGCCTTGTGCTTCTCGTTGAACTTGATGTAACCGTTTTTAACGAACGGCTGCAAGGACTGAATCCTCAAGTCCTTGTTCTGGACGCTGTTGATCTCCTCGATCGGAAGATACTCCCCGGCCTCCGCCGCCCGCTTTGCCATGACGTCTTTAAAGAAATACTGAAACTGTACCGTCTCGACGCCGAACTTGTAGAGCGGCTTTTTATAGTCCCGCTTGAGCCGCTTGCTGATCTCGATCGCGTCGTCGATGATGACGTCCGGCTTCCGCTTTTCGACGGAGGCGATCAGGACGTACATGTAACCGGTGCGCGTATCTTTGGCGATGATGATAATAGAGGACGTGTCGCGCCGGAATTTTCCTGACGTGACCCGACTGCCTGTGAACAATTTCTAAGTTCTCGCGCGTCGCGCTGACAACAAGCCAGTTCGCCGCGTTGAGTCCGACCTCTTCGAGCCGAATTTTCTGAGCCCGTGTCGGTCTTTTCCCATGTTTCAAAAAATCGCCTCCTCCGGTTGTGAGGAATGCGGACTTGTGGTAAAGTAAAAGTGTGCGGCGAGCGCATGAAATGAAATACTCAATAAGAAGTTCCGTTAAGGCTTCGGACGTTGGCGCGTCTGTAACCTTTGAAATAAGACAACCCGAAAACTTGTACTTGAAACAACCCGGCTTTTCTATCAGGCGTTCTGAAATGAACAACTCAATTCGTCGTCCCGATTGTGGGACATCCATTCGGATAAAGTAAAGAGGTGAAATGCTCGCCGCACACTTTTACTTTACCTGCCGCGTTTTTCCTCTTTCATTTTCAAAGTGCTTGTGATATGCTTGTTTATGATTTAATTTTTAATCTAAATTTATTATACCTCGCATATTCGAGGATGTCAATAGTTTTGCGAGTAATTGCCCGCAAAAACGAGGAGGTTTTTTGTAACATGTTCAGTGAAATTTTAAAGGACTTGAGAGCCAAAAAAAATACTACGCAAGGCCAGCTTGCGAAGGCTGTCGGCGTTTCTCCCGGAAATGTTGGAGATTGGGAGACCGGAAAAAGCAAACCGGGTTATGCTGCACTTGCAGCGCTCACTCGTTATTTCGAGGTTACGGCAGACTACCTACTCGAACTTGAGAGTGATCCACACGATAATGCGAGCAACGATGAAACGCTCAAACCGGTTTGCTGTGACGGAGTTCCGCTGACCGAATCAGAGACCGATCTTGTGGCAATGTATAGACTGCTTAATGACAGTGATAGGGAAGACGTCTTCGACTTTACAAAGTTAAAGTATGAGAAGGCAACAGGGAAAAAGGAGTCTATATATTCGACATTTTCCGACGCGAAAAGCTCATCAAGAAACGGACACGGTGACGCGGAAAATGCTCACGAGATCGCCTGATTTTTTTATGCTTATTTTGATTAAATTTTTAATCGTTTTTGTGTCACTTTGAAACGGGCCCGCCGCGCGTGATGCGATAGTCCGCGAACGCGCATAAAACGGGCAATGTGACACGTTCAGCGCGAATTTTCAACTTTGTCACTTTGAAATTGTTGAAAACTCCTTGAAAAACGGCCCGTTCCGCGAACGCCCGCACGCATGAAGTAACGCCCGCGCACGCCTAAAAAGGGGCGATTCGTCGCCGATCGGCGCGGTCTGCGTTTCTAAACTGCCGCTTTTTGCACTTTCTAACGCTGCGTTCGCACGGTCGCCGTCTTGTTTTTCCGCTCTCGCTGCGCTATAATTTAAACAAGGGGTCGCTCCTCATTCCTCATTGCTTGCTGCTAAGCTTCCGGGAATGAGTATAGTGCCCCTTCTTTATGCTTTTAAACGCCCGTATGGTGCGGGTTTAGCACCTCCGCTCTAAATTTACCCCGACCGTTTCCTCCTTGTCCTTATCCTCAAAAAAAGATAAAAAAATAACGACGCCGTTTTTCTCGACGCCGTTCTCAATATTTTTGATACAAGATCGCTCGTTTTGTCCCGCTGAAACCCCGTCGTTCCCGATAAAATCAAGGTTTTTCCCGTGTCGTCCTGTTCTATCCCGTGTTATCCCGGTTTATCATTTATCTTGTCTGAGTACAAATTTGTCATATTAATATCGGGCGCTGCCAAACTGTCAACTATGCCTTCCTTCATTAGTATTTCATGATACATGTCTTCACTAACCAGTGCTTTTGTGACGTCCTTAAATCGTCTTATAGAATATCCGTCTAACAGAAAATCTTCTTCTTCTGCACCCAAAAACAGCTTATCACTTTTTATGAGGGGAAAATAATATCTATAATTAACATCATAGCGTAGAAAAACTCTGCAAAGTTTCCTCTGATCTAGGCAAGTTGATACAATTTCTTTAATTTCCGTTTTTGTCATATCCAAACCTCACAAATTAAAATAATCACTCCTATTTAGCGAATATTACATTAAAACTATCAACCCTCTAAATTATACTACAAATTTAAATAAAATAATTTACGAATTCGGATTTCTGAATATTATATATAAAAAATCACATCAACAATGATTTATTATTGTTGATGTGATTCTAATTGTGAGATAACGTTTTACTTATAATTAATAAGAAATGCGTCCGGGACGAATCGTTCTCCATCGCCGCTTGACGGTTTGTTAACAACTTTTCCTTTAAAAACAAATACGCTTGAAGAGCCACCGTCAAGGTTCGCCGCATCATATGCGTTATATTTTTCAAAAATGCTCTGCAGTTCCTTGACCGAAGCACCTATCACAGGCGGCCTGCGTCCGTCGATCTGAACAAAAATAACAACACCGTCTTTTGTCTGCCCGATTGCGGTTCTCGGCTGAATACCATAACCGCCGTTGCCAACCATCGTTGTCGGCACACCGTTGACAATAAGGAACGGCTTAAATTCAACGGCATCTCTGAAAATGCTCGTAAGTCCGCTTACCTGACTGTTGCTGTATCTGTTGAGCAAAAGCCTTCCCTGCTTGTCAAAACCAATAACACTGTGTTTTTCATCGGTGCTGCAGCGTGCTATCAGCTTGCCTTTTGATATAAGAATCTTATCGGCTTTTCCCCCATTGCCCCTGCCGTTTACATCAATAAATCCTCCCGCGTTTATCCCGACAAACGCATTCAGCCTGCTGGCCATATGCGAAACCTTTTCGCCGGAATTACCATACCCCTGTGACATTGCCATATAGATTCTTGACGGATCGAACACGCGAATAACCCAGCCCTGATATGTAGCTGTTTTAAGCCGTGTAAAACCGATTCCGTTAATTATACGTTCTCCGTCCGACGGGCTTGTCGGAAGTTCTGTTGCGTTATCTTCAGGAGTTGCACCGGTTACGGATACACTGTTCGGGTCGGTTACGGTTCCGGATTCAACCGTTTTGTTGCTGTTCAATATTTGTGCAATCGTCGCCTTATCAAAGAACATCGTTGCGAGCCACTGATGGTGAAGCGTACTCATGGCGGTCGTTACCCAAAGGTCACGGAAATACGGAAACGGCCCATAAAGCAGGAATAGCCCGGTACCTGCAACCAACATCAGCAATGTTAAAAAAGAAAGGAAAAATATTTTCAACCGGCTTTTTTTCTTTTTGCCCTTTTTCTTTTTCTTTTTATTTAAAGCCGGTTTATTGTGCTGCGGAATATCATCTATATTTTTCTTTTTCTGCTGCAGATTAAGATTTTCGGGGCTGTCATCTTCGATATCCCAGTCGATTTCCCGGCCGCTGTATATATTTCTTGAGTCTTCAGAATTATAAAGTTTCATATCACACCTCCAATCAATGTATAAAAACAACAAATAGTTCAGAATTAACTTATAATCTGATTTTAACGAACATTATAATTATATATTTAATCGAATAAATTTTCAACTTAACTTTTTTGCAAAAACCTTATTTTTTTTCGGCAGAAGTTGTATCATCTTACATAAATCATATATATGAGACATTCTGATTACAGAAAAAATGCCCGGTGTCTGTAAAGATTACAAACATCGGGCACGTTTTTAAAACTTAAAGTCAGCGGATAACTCTTACACGGACTACGCCTTCAATTGACTTCAGGCGTTCGACACATTTATCAATATTTTCTCCGCTTATATCAAGAATTGTATAAGCGTTTTCTTTCTTTGATTTATCAACCATGTTTTCAATATTAATGTTATCTTTGGCAAACGCAGCGGTAATCTGTGTTACCATATTAGGAATATTCTTGTGCACAACGGTAATTCGTGTTCCGCCCGATGACGGAAGTTCAACCCTCGGGAAATTGACGGAGTTCTTTATTGTTCCGTCTTCAAGGAATGAGATAAGCTCGTTTGCGGCCATAAAAGCGCAGTTATCTTCTGATTCCGGCGTTGAAGCACCAAGGTGTGGAACAGGAATAACTCCTTTGGTTTGGAGCAGCTCGTCGCACGGGAAGTCAACTGTGTAGGAAGCAACCTTACCGGATTCAAGTGCAGCCTTGATATCCTCAGCAACAACCAGTTCCCCGCGGGCAAAGTTAAATATACGAACTCCGTTCTTCATTGCGGCTATGGACTGAGCGTTTATCGTACCTCTTGTTTCATTGTTGAGAGGAACGTGGATTGAAATCATATCGCACTTTTCGTATAATTCGTTTACTGTTGTTGCATGATGGATCGAACGTGAAATGCCCCAAGCGGCGTCGACCGAAATGTAGGGATCATAGCCGTAAACTTCCATACCGAGGCTTTTTGCGGTGTTTGCAACCATAACACCAATTGCTCCGAGACCGATTACACCAAGCTTTTTGCCGGCAATTTCCGGTCCAACGAACTGTGATTTGCCTTTTTCTACGAGTTTTGCGACCTCGTCGCCTTTGCCCTTAAGCCCCTGGACCCAATTTGAAGCATCGATTACATTACGGCAGGTAAGAATGAAAGCGCCTATTACAAGCTCTTTAACTGCGTTTGCGTTAGCACCCGGTGTGTTAAAAACAACAATTCCTTTTTCACTGCATTTATCAATAGGGATATTGTTTGTTCCGGCCCCGGCGCGGGCAACCGCCTTTAAGGAGTCAGGCAGTACAGCGTCGTGAAGGGAAGCTGAGCGGACAAGGACAGCATCCGGTGCGTCAATCTCGTCAGAGACAGAATATGCACCCGGCTTAAACTGTGAGAGTCCTGCAGGCGAAATTTTATTCATAGTTTTTATTGCGAACATATTATTACCTCCGAAAATATTAATCTCGTAAAATGCAGCCGAAGCGGTTTTGCCCGCTTCGGCTTTATTTCAGGCGTTTTTAGACTCAAAATCCTTCATAAATGCAACAAGGTCGCGAACACCCTGAACCGGCATTGCGTTGTAAATGCTGGCGCGCATACCGCCGACAGAACGATGGCCTTTGAGGTTCACAAAGCCTGCTGCTTCCGCTTCCTTGACAAACTTTTTGTCGAGTTCGTCGTTTCCTGTTACAAACGGAACATTCATGAGTGAACGGAATTCTTTTTCAACGGTTCCGCGGAACATCTTCGAAGAATCAAGGAAATCATAGAGAATCTTTGCTTTTTCACGGTTGATTTCGCCCATTTTCTCCACGCCGCCAAGTTGTTCAAGCCATTCAAGAACGAGTTTGCAGATGTAAATTGCGTAGCATGGGGGTGTGTTGAACATAGAATTATTGTCGACATGTGTCTGATAGTTGAACATAGTCGGAGTAATATCGCGTGCGTGACCGACAAGATCCTCACGAACGATAACAACTGTCAGTCCGGCAGGCCCGATGTTCTTCTGCGCGCCTGCAAAAAGGAGGCCAAACTTAGAAACATCAAGTGGCTCGGAAAGAATGCAGGAAGATATATCAGCAATCAAAGGCACATTCCCGGTGTCAGGAAGTTCAGCATACTTTGTGCCGTAGATTGTATTGTTCATGCATATGTAGAAATAGTCCGCGCCTTTATCAAATGTAGACGGGTCAAGCTTTGGTATATAGGTGAATGTTTTGTCGGCAGAAGAAGCTATAGCTGTGCATTTGCCATAACGGGAGGCTTCAGCAAATGCTTTTTTAGCCCACTGACCTGTAATAACAAAATCAGCGCGTCCGCTTCCATTAAGAAGATTGAGTGGAATCATTGCAAACTGGCTTGACGCTCCGCCCTGAAGAAATAATACTTTATAATTTGAGGGTATACCCATAACACGGCGGAAAGTCGCTTCACATTCTTTAATGATTGCATCGTAAACTTTCGACCTGTGGGACATTTCCATAACCGATTGTCCGGAACCCTTATAGTCGAGCATTTCATCAGCTGCACGTTTTAGTACAGGCTCCGGCAACATCGACGGGCCGGCAGAAAAGTTATAAACTCTTTTCACAAAAAACTCCTCCAATGTTTGCCCCGGGATTTGCTTTCCGGGTGCAGAATAATAAGATACCTTTCACGATGTGCCGTAAAGCGAAATGTCGAATCAAATCCAATGCTCGACATCCGGCATATATAATTTACGGCAAAACATACTTATATTATAGTACGGCTGGTACCTTTGTTCAACTGCTTTTTTGTAATATTGGCTTCTAAGATAATATTTCAACGATAATTACTAAGTAATAGTTAATAAACTTAGCGGCTATTTGTTCTTATCTCCACCTGATAGAGCTATACTCTCATAATTGAAAATATTAAGAGATTATGTTTATATTCAAAGTAAAGAAAAAACTAACGCAAAATGAGCGCTCATAAAAATATCAATCGAGCGCAAGCGGGCAGTTTGACGGTGGCATAGCCACCCGCCAAACCGGACAAACATCGTTATGCGGCGTGGTCCTTTTTTCACGCCGCTGGATTCTATGTTTGTCCGCCGCGCAGACTGCAAAGGTGATTTAAGATACTTGCGCCCATTTTGCGTATCGGCAGGCAGGGTACTAGGGGCGGCAGCCCAAAGCCGCCTTTTCTTTCTTTGGCGGAACAAAGAAAGCGCCTGTCGCGGCGCAGAGCGACAAAGTGCTTTGTAGACGCTGTTCCTTTTAAACCGGAAAAGATAAGCAAAGACTTTTTATCGGAGTTAATAAAATTGCATACTGTAGTTGTGTAAAAGATGCTCTCTCGTTTTAACAAGAACAACATCAAATAACTTCTTT
>DATALE010000169.1:0-1679 GCA_036261235.1 Ruminiclostridium sp.
TTCAGAAAACGAATCATCGTTGATGACGCGGATTATAAAATCGTTTTTAATGATACCGTTCCCGTTGCGATAAATGGTAACGTGTTTGGCACAAAATGAGCAGTATAAACTATATCATCTCATTCGAAAAGGGCATTGATATACAAGACATCAAATGTTATAATCAGATATCGAACAACGGTTCTACCAAAAAACGACCTTTACACGTAACATATGACAGGGATATTTTTTATGATAAGTATATTTTAAGTTATAAAAGGCCAAAACTACATAGTGAAATTGAATTTAATTGGGATCTTAAAAATTAGTTCAGGAGTGATTGTTATGGCATCTGAAAAGGAAAGAGGAGACTGACACTTCACGCATGCCGTGGCTTGTATCTGTTGATTTGTGTTTACCTAAGCTCGATAATTTGGGATTCCCTTGTGCATTTAAGGCAAAAAAAATCCGCTGAAAAATCAGCGGATTTTTTATATTCATATAAAACGAGTAAGTCTGTAAGCCGAGTTCTGTATTTGGCAACCATCTATCTCGACTGCGCGTCGCCGCGCAGCTCAAGCCACCTTCCCGGAACACGCCGGGCAAGCGTATACGTTCCTCTATGCGGTGTTGCTTCGGATAGGGTTTGCATGGCCGCGCAGTCTCCTGCGCGCCGGTGAGCTCTTACCTCGCCTTTCCACCCTTGCCGTCAAAAACGGCGGTATATCTCTGTTGCACTTTCCCTGGAGTCGCCTCCGGCGGGCGTTACCCGCTATCCTGCCCTGCGAAGCTCGGACTTTCCTCAGATACGGCCTTTCGGCACTGCATCCGCGGCTGCCTGACTTGCTCGCCTTTGATATTATATCTTATCGAAAACCTTGTGTCAACAAATTATAACTAGTACTTCAAGTAAATAAAGTAATTTTATGGAATACATTTCATGATTATCTTTCTATGTATATTTCGTAAAGATACTCGCGCCCGGATTTGCCGCATTTCTCAATTACTCCGATATAACACAAAACGTCAATGGCCCGCCGCGCGAGCGTCCTGCTCGCTTTGGCCTTTTTCATCAGTTCTTTTAAGGTAAAGTGCCGGGGCAATCCGCTCGGCAACAGCTTCAAAAAATCCGTTTTATTCTTAATCTCAACTTCTTTAAAAACTGAGACGGGAACACTGTCTTTTCGCGTTGAACCTTTTTTGCGGTCACGGCTCCAGCCGTCAAGAAAGCGATATTCGACAATATCCATAAGAATTATCTTAAAGCTAAGGTTTTCACGGCAAAGAAAATCTTTAATAAAACAAAGCTCATAGAATATTTCAAAAGGCGCACCGGTTTTCGGCGAAAGCCGAGGTTTTGTCGCTTCCCCGACCTCGGGATCGACCCAGACGAGGTGTTTTGTTTTGGCTATCGGGTAAACCACTGTCACACGGCACTGTAAAAGAAAATACTCCAGTTTCGGTTTCAGTTTTGAAAACCCACGCGTCTGAATTTCAATTATTCCACTGTCGTTTACAATGTCGGCTACATACCGGCCCATTTTTATTTCCTGTTTTGTCGTGTCTTTTTGATAATAATCCTTTAAAAAAGCATGGAGGGAATGTTCGTTCAAAGTTCCTATGCCCACGTTAGCCCTCCTATTTATTATACTAATTTCAAATAAACTTAAGGCAGAAATTCGCGTAAAAATCGTAAATCA
>DATALE010000170.1:0-11881 GCA_036261235.1 Ruminiclostridium sp.
ATTTTGGGTATTGTTTTGATATTTTTATCCGATTTTATTCACTTTTCTTCCGGTTCGCAGCAGAACAGCTCAAATACACAGACTGCCTCAAGCAGTTTTGAAGCTGATACAGCGAAAAGATTAGAAGATATTATAGGACAAATAAGCGGAGTAGGAAGAGTTAAAGTAATGGTAACTGTAGAAAGCGGGGTGGAAAATATCTATGAAAAGGACAACAAGGAAACAAACGAAAAAACAAAAAATGCAAGCGACAGCGACACTCAGGTACAGCAGAGCAGTGAAACAAGCCATGTAATAGTTGATAACGACAGCGGAAATCAGCAGGCGCTTTTAACAAAACAATTGCAGCCGGAGATTCTGGGAGTTGTTGTTGTATGCGATGGAGGTTCTAATCCGGATGTGCAGGAAGCAGTGACAAGTACTGTTTCAACAGCTCTTGGAATTGCCACAAATAAAATCAGTATAAGTAAAATGCAGCCCAATTCCCGTTGATAATGCCGTAATAACGGCTTTTAATAAAAAATTTATAAGATATCAAGGCAGGGAGGAAACAACATGAGTATGGTAATTAACAGAAGGCATATTATTTTGGCGGCACTGGTAGTAGCACTTGGTCTTGCAATTTTTCTGAACTACAGATTTTCACAGCCAAATGCTGTTTCAACCGGAACAAGCGCTTCAAAAGGCAATCTTGGTGATGCTGCATACGTCGCAAATCAGAAAGTAAGCAATTCATCAGACTTTTTTGCGTCCGCCAGGCTGACAAGATCACAAAACAGGGATCAGGCGGAACAAGTTCTTAAAAATGTAACAGGCAGTTCCTCGGCGACCAGCGACGAAAGAAAAAAAGCAAACGATACGATTAATCAGATTGCAAAGGACATAAATATTGAAGGGCAAATTGAGACGCTGCTCAAAGCCAAGGGATTTTCGGAATGTGTCTGCCTTATTAATGACGGAACGGCTTCGATAGTAGTAAAACCAAAAACTTCAACCAGTCTTTCGGCTAATGACACCGCGCAAATCCTTGATATCGTAATCTCCCAAACGAAGTTTTCGAAAAATTCTATAAAAATAATTCCACAAAATTAGTTGTGTATTCCTTCGCTTGTGGTATAATATAAGGAAAGGAGGGCGCAGAGTATGTTAGAAAAAAACAGTTCCGAAACAGGTAGCCTTAAGATATCCGAAGATGTGCTGGCGGCAATTGCCGGTAATGCAACTAAAGAAATAAAAGGTGTTGCAGGTTTGTCGCTGCGCCCAATTCCCGAAAATCTCGGACTTTTCCGTAAAAAAAACGCAGACAAAGGAATTCGCCTGTCAATCAAAGACGGCGAGGCAATTATTGATATTTTTGTGAGTATCTATAACGGTGTTAAGATTCCTGAAACATCAGAACAAATTCAGGTGCGCGTTAAAGAATCAGTCCAGAACATGACCGGGATTACGGTTTCAAAGGTAAATGTTCATATATCGTCGCTTGTTATCGCGGAAAGCGTTCAGGAATAGTATTTCAATTATGACCCCTAAAATATGAGGAAGTTATAATATCAATGAGGTAAAACTTTAAGTTTTATCGCAAAACCTGTACTTTAAAAAGAGAAAACGATGTGCTTTGAAAATTACAGAGATTTTGCCCATCTGACTATAACCCTCCAGAAAACTGGAGGGTTTACTTTTGATTAAAAACGATATAATATAGTATATGTAAAATTAGGGAAATATTAAAATTCACGTCAAAAACCGTTTAAATAAATAGATTTCAGTTATGAGAAGGGGAAACGAATGACCAGAAGAGAAGCAAGAGAACAGGCATTGTCATTGATTTTTGAGCGTATGTTCAATGACGAGCCAATAAAAGAAATATTGTCGCTCGCAAAGGATTCACGCGACCTTGAGCCTGACGAATTCGCTTTACAGCTTGCAGAAGGAGTTTGCAATAATCTTGAAGCTTTAGACAAAGAAATCGAAAAATACTCAATAGGCTGGAGTAAAAAGAGAATTTCTAAAGTTGTGATGTCAATACTTCGTCTTGCAATTTTTGAAATTGACTATATGGAAGAAATACCGACCAGCGTAACAATAAATGAGGCTGTTGAACTCGCTAAAAAGTACGGCGGCGAAGGCGACAGCGCTTTTATCAATGGACTTCTCGGTACTTTTGCCAGAAGCGCACCGGATGACGAAAATAAAAATGACCAAAAGGTGAAACAGTAATGCCTTTTTATCTCGGTATTGATACCAGCAACTATACAACATCAACGGCACTTCTAAATACAGATAAAAATAAAGTATTTCAGCAGAAAAAGCTGTTGGAGGTTAAGGAAGGTCAAAAGGGGCTCCGGCAGAGCGAAGCGCTTTTTCAGCATGTCCGTGAACTTCCCGGCCTTCTTGAAACACTTCTTGGCTTTGGCTGTGATATAAAAGCAGTCGGATATTCTTCTAAGCCGCGGGATGCAGAAGACTCATATATGCCATGCTTTCTTGCCGGAGGAGAATCTGCGAGAAGTATCGCTGCTGTCACCGGTATACCTTGTTATGCTTTTTCTCATCAGGCAGGGCATATTGCGGCGGCTCTTTATTCTATTGATAAACTGCAAATGCTCAATGAAAGTTTTATTGCTTTTCATGTTTCGGGCGGAACAACCGACGTGGTACTTATAAAGCCCGGGGAAGATTACAATTTTAAAATTATGCCTATCGCATCGTCTCTTGACCTAAAGGCAGGACAAGCTGTCGACCGTGTCGGGCTTTTATTGGGACTTGCATTTCCGGCTGGTCCGGCGCTCGAGAAACTTGCGCTCGAAAGTCAAAAGAAGTTTCAAATTCATCCATGCCTTAAAGACGCCGATTGCTGTTTGTCGGGTATCGAAAATATATGTTCAGACATGATTAAGTCTAATAAACCGCCCTGTGATGTTGCAAGATACTGTATCGAGTATATTAAGCTGACATTGGACGAGATGGCACAAGCTGTTCTTGAAAGGCTTGGCAATTTTCCTATGCTGTTTGCCGGCGGTGTTATGTCAGACAGCATAATCAGGGACTATATGACTGAAAAGTATGGAGCTCTTTTTGCAAAACCAGGTTTTTCATCAGACAACGCAGCAGGGATTGCGGCGCTTACCAAGATTAAAACGGAGGGGCTATGAGTTCCGGTTTTGAAATTATTACCGTCTCACAACTGAATTATTACGTAAGAAGCCAGCTGGATTCCGACCCAATGCTGAGGAACGTTTTTTTAAGGGGTGAAATCTCTAATTTCACAAATCATTACCGTTCGGGACATTATTATATGTCCTTCAAAGATGAAAATGCAGTTATAAAAGCTGTAATGTTTAAGAACAGCGCAAGGTTTTTAAAATTTATGCCTCAGAACGGTATGAAGGTAATAGCGATGGGGCGTGTCTCTATATATGACAGGGATGGGCAGTATCAGTTCTATATTGATGATATGCAGCCTGACGGTGTCGGGGCTCTTCATACCGCTTTTGAGCAGCTTAAAATGAAACTTGAAAATGAAGGACTTTTTGACAGCAAAAAAAAGAAATCGCTGCCACTGTATCCTGAACGAATCGGTATAGTAACGTCACAGACGGGAGCGGCTTTGCAGGATATATTAAACATCTTAAAACGGAGATGGCCGGTTGCTTCTGTGATACTCTGTCCTGTAATGGTGCAGGGTGAGCAGGCTCCCGGACAGATTTGCGGAGCAATTGATTATTTTAGTGCTAATAAATCGGCTGATGTAGTAATTGTCGGACGCGGCGGCGGTTCAATTGAAGAACTTTGGGCTTTTAACGACGAGAATGTTGCAAGAAGTATTGCATCCTGTTCAGTTCCGGTAATATCAGCGGTAGGTCATGAAACTGATTTTACGATAGCGGATTTTGCCGCAGATTTAAGGGCTCCGACTCCGTCGGCGGCAGCCGAACTTGTTTCACCGGATATTGAAGATGTTTTGTCAAATATCATTTATCTTAATACGCAGTTAAAACGTGAAATAAAGCGAAAGCTTGACAATTGCGCTATGAGGCTAGATGCTGCCGTTTCAAGTTCTGCGATTAATGAACCTCTTAATGCTGTTAAAGCGCACAGGCTGCAATTTGAAACGCTAAATAATGAGCTTTTGTCTGCAATAAAAGATTTGTTGCGAAATAAAAGAGATAATTTAAAATCACTTACGTTTGCACTCGACGCACTAAGCCCATTAAAAGTTCTCAGCAGAGGTTACGCGATGGCATGTAAAGAAAACAAAATTATAACAAGTACAAAAAAACTTAGCTGCGGCGATAAATTCGATCTTGTTTTAAGGGATGGCAAAGTGGAATGTCTTGTAAATCCAGAAGCAAGTACGAATGAAAGGCGGGATAATTCATGAAAAACGATAAAAAAGATATGACGTTTGAAAAAGCAATATCCCGGTTGGAAGAAATAATCAGTCTGCTGGAAGACGGCGGCGCGCCTCTTGATGAAACAATGGCTCTGTATGCCGAGGGTGCAAAACTTGCTGCTGTCTGCTCTGAAAAACTTGAAAAAGCGGAACAGATAGTTAAAAAAGCGGATGGAGCAAAATCAAATTTGAAGGACGATAACTTGGATGACTGATAAGGATTTTAATAATCAGCTTGACGAATACAGCTGCCTTATGAATGAGGCACTGATTCAATATCTACCTAAAAATGATGAACGGCAGAAAATAGTTTTTGACGCAATGAAATACAGTGTAATGGCAGGTGGAAAAAGAATACGGCCGGTTTTGGTTCTCGAATTCTGTAAAGCATGCGGTGGAAGTACTTCTAAAGCTTTGCCATTTGCCTGCGCAATCGAGTTCATTCATACTTATTCGTTGATTCATGACGACCTGCCGTGTATGGATAACGATGATTTAAGACGCGGAATTCCATCCTGTCATGTCAAATTTGGTGAAGCAAACGCGCTTTTAGCCGGGGACGCTTTATTAAGTCTTGCATTTGAAACAGCTTTATGCAATAATAACATAGATAATATAGGATATGAAAATGTTATAAAGGCTGCTGGAGAACTTGCAAAGGCTTCAGGCGCAGAAGGAATGGTCGGAGGACAGGTTATCGACCTCGAGAACGAAGGCAAAAACGTAGAAATTTCTGTGCTTGAAGATATGCACAGAAAAAAAACAGGCGCGATGATAATCGCAGCTGCCAAAATTGGATGCATAGCTGCCGGAGCAGATATGCTTCATATTAACGCCGCTGAAAATTATGCCAAAAACATCGGCCTTGCATTTCAGATAGTTGACGATTTACTGGATATTCAGGGTGATACATCGAAACTCGGAAAGCCGGTCGGCAGTGATAGTACAAACGACAAGAACACATATGCGACAATTTTAGGAATCGAACGTTCAAAGGAACTAATCAAAGAACTTACCGACAGCGCCGTAAACAGCCTGAATACTTTTGAAAACAGCTTGTTTTTAAAAGAGCTGGCGATTCAACTTGCTGACAGGGACCATTAAATCATACCCTTAATCGAATAATGTTTTAATACATCATTCGGTTATAGTCGAGCTAAACGCCATATGCGTGTGCGATTATTCGCTTCGCAAAACGCACATACGCAATATATAACATAATAAATTAGCACTGTGTGCCCTACAGATATATTAAATTTTATTATATTATATATAAAACAGTCGGCGCAATAGATTAAGATTACTTTATGCACGTAAAAATTCCAGGAGGAATAAGAAATGTCATTTCTGCATTTTTTTCCATATATAGGTCATATTTTTAGTAATACTACTCTTATTGCGGCAGCTTTGAGCTGGGGTTTGGCTCAGACTATAAAAACAATAATAACCGCAATCCATACGAAATCTTTTGTACCGGAACGACTTTTTGGAGCCGGAGGTATGCCAAGTGCACATTCAGCTATGGTTTGTGCGCTGACTATGGGAATGGTGCATCAACGTGGAATAGAATCTCCTGAGTTTGCAATTACTATTTGTTTTGCGGCTGTGGTTATATATGACGCAATGGGAGTCCGCCGTGCAGCAGGTGAACAGGCAAAAGTTATAAATCGCATGGTTAATATAATGGAAAAAGAGGGCTCGGAAATCACAGAAAAAGATTTAAAAGAATATCTGGGCCATACGCCTATAGAAGTATTAGCCGGAATATTGCTTGGAATTGTTATCTCACTTATAATTGTGTAATAATATCAGCGCTTTTCAAATCATCTGCAAATTAAACTGGGGGCATTTAATGGGAAGCGTCAAACTTTTGGACAGCATAAATTCACCAAACGATTTAAAAAAATTAAATATAAAAGAACTTGAAAACCTTTGTGAAGAAATTCGACAGGAATTAATCGAAACTGTTTCCAATAATGGTGGGCATTTGGCTTCTAATCTGGGGGTAGTTGAACTTACAGTTGCAATTCATTACGTTTTTGACTCGCCGGAAGATCAGATTGTTTGGGATGTTGGACACCAGTGCTATACCCATAAGCTGCTGACAGGCAGACGGGAAGAATTTAAAACCATACGCAAGTTTGGAGGAATATCCGGTTTTACAAAGCCGCGCGAAAGTGAACATGATCCGTTCGGAGCAGGTCACAGCAGCACATCTATTTCTGCTGCATCAGGCCTCGCAAAAGCGAAAACTTTAAAAAATGAAAACGGTTCGGTAATTGCTGTTATCGGTGACGGAGCATTATCAGGAGGCCTTGCATATGAGGGCCTTAACAATGCGGGCAGAAGCCACGATAAACTGATTATAATATTAAATGACAACAAAATGTTTATCTCCAGAAACGTTGGTGCTATGGCAAGGCACTTAACATTAATACGGACAAAACCTTGGTACTTCAGAGTAAAAGACAACGTTGAAAAGGTACTGCAGCATACACCTCTTATCGGTTCGTCAATACGAACCGCTCTTGTACGTTCAAAATCGTTTATAAAGAACGCACTTTATCACAGCACAATTTTCGAAGATATGGGGCTTTTGTATCTTGGCCCGGTTGACGGCCACAATTTAGGCCAGACTATTCGTGTGTTAGAGCGGGCAAAATCACTAAAGAAACCGGTCCTTGTTCATACGCTTACAACAAAAGGAAAAGGTTACACTTTCGCCGAGAATAACCCCGGACTTTATCATGGTGTATCTAAATTTGATGTAGAAACAGGCGATCCCATCGGGCCGCCGCATAGCGAAACTTATTCGGAGATATTCGGCAATTCCCTTTGTCTTTATGCCAAAGCTGATAATGACATCTGCGCTGTTACCGCCGCAATGACTGATGGAACAGGACTTGCGGGATTTGCATCAAAATATAAAGACCGCTTTTTTGACGTTGGAATTGCCGAAGAACATGCTGTTGTTTTTGCGGCAGGATTGGCCAGAAATGGTATGAAACCGGTATTTGCTGTTTATTCAACATTTTTACAGCGTGCATATGACCAGATTATTCATGACGCAGCGCTGCAAAACCTGAATGTTGTTTTAGCCATCGATCGTGCGGGTATTACCGGTGAAGACGGCGAAACTCATCAGGGAATATATGATGTTGCGCTGATGAGCAATATTCCGGGTATTATTATATATAGCCCTTCGACGAAAAGCGAGCTTCAAAATAACCTCTATACGGCACTTTATGAATGCAGCGGACCTGTAGCGGTCAGATACCCGCGCGGAACGCCGGAAGATGAACCTCAGAATTTTCATTCTGCTTATAAAAGTTTTGATTATATCAGCGACGGTAATGATGCCGATGTAATTTTAGTTACATACGGCAGATTATTTTCTCAGGCTATACAAGCTGCTAAAGAATTAAAAGCTAAAGATATCAATGCCGCTATACTAAAGTTAAACCGTATATTTCCGATTGACGATAATTGCTATGACTGTATAAAAGACTGCAAAAGAATAATATTTTTTGAAGAAGGAATCAAAACCGGCGGTATAGGTGAACATTTCGGTATCAGACTTTTTGAGAACGGTTATGACGGTAAATATATAATTAATGCGATAGATAATAAATTTGTAAAGCAGGGCACAGTAAAACAACTATTATCTGTTTTGGGACTGGATTCAGACGGAATGGTTAAATCAGCGATTCGGGAGTGTGAAAGTTGAATCAAAAGCAGCGAATAGATTTATTGTTGGTAGAAAAGGGACTTGAAACCAGCCGTGAAAGAGCAAAGGCTCTTATTATGGCTGGAGAAGTTTTTGCGAATGGACAGCGTGTCGATAAAGCAGGAGAAGAAGTTGATGTCAACGCTCATATTGAAATACACGGGGGACTGAAATACGTAAGCCGCGGAGGTTTAAAGCTTGAAAAAGCCATAAGCTCTTTTAATTTAGACATTTCGGGTAAAACTTGTATGGATATTGGTGCTTCAACGGGCGGTTTTACCGACTGCATGCTTCAAAACGGAGCTTCAAAGGTATATTCAGTCGATGTTGGCTATGGACAGCTTGCATGGAAGCTAAGAACCGACAGCCGCGTTATCAATATGGAGCGCACAAATATTCGTCACTTGACTCAAGACAGTTTACACGACAGAATTGATTTTTTTTCTGTTGATGTATCATTTATATCATTAACGCTTGTTTTGCCGGTGGTCAAAGAATTCTTATCAGAAAATGCTTGTGGAGTATGTCTTATTAAACCTCAGTTTGAGGCGGGAAAGGGCAAAGTAGGGAAGAAAGGCGTTGTCAGAGAACCAGAAATACACAAAGAAGTTATCACAAAAATATATGATTTTGTTACAGCGATCAAATTCAGAGTAGAGGGAATTGATTTTTCTCCAATCAAAGGGCCGGAGGGAAATATTGAATATTTGATTTATTTAAAAAATTCTTGCCAAAACGGTACAAATTCTATTAAAATAGAAGATATAGAAAAACTGGTTAGTTTATCCCATAAACATCTGGACGGTGGTGCTTGATTATTGAAAATCGCGGTTGTCGCCAATCCCGAAAAGGATGAAAATTTCATATATACAAAGCTTATTTGCAGCCGCCTTTTAGAACTCGGGGCAGATGTTGCCATAACACCACAGGAGTCGGATTTTATTAAGGATATGCAGGTTAAGGTACTTTGCAAAGAGCAAATCTATGATTATGCCGATGTAATAGTTACGCTTGGCGGCGATGGTACGATTCTGCATGATGCAAAAGATGCAGCGCTTTCAGGAGTACCTGTTCTTGGTGTAAATATAGGAAGGCTTGGGTTCATGGCCGGGCTTGAAGTCGATGAGCTTGACGGCTTTGCAAAGTTAATTAACGGCGAATTTATTACTGATGACAGGATGATGTTCCAGATATCATTCGACAACCGCCCTAATATTTATTACTATGCCCTTAATGATGTTGTAATTTCAAAAGGTGCGCTTTCACGTATTATTGATATAAATATTACCTGCAACGGCAGGCCTGTCGGCGGATACAGAGCCGACGGCGTTATTGTTTCGACTCCTACGGGTTCAACCGCATATTCACTGTCCGCCGGAGGGCCTATTATTGACCCTGTTCTCGAATGTATTGAGGTTACTCCGATTTGCCCACATTCTTTGATATCAAGAACTGTTTTGTATACTCCTCAGACTGTAATAGGACTTCAAATTAAAAGGCTTCTCGAAAAAGACGCATATTTAACTGTTGACGGCCAGGATGCAGTAAAACTTGAAGAGTATGAAACAATATATATTTCAAAGGCACAGCAGGAAGCAAAACTTATCAGGCTTAAAGATATTTCATTTTATGAGGTATTGCATAATAAATTTACGGAAAGGGGTGTGTGATTTTGAAACAAAGCAGGCATGACAAAATATTGGAATTGATTATCGAAAATGACGTAGGAACGCAGGAGGAACTGCTGTCCTTATTAAAACAAAGCGGTTTTAATGTTACTCAGGCAACAGTATCACGGGATATTAAGGAATTACGCCTTGTGAAAACGCTTTCAGGCAGAGGAGAGTATATTTACACCGCTGCAAAATCAGATAATAACAATTTGTCTTCGAAGTTTGACACACTCCTTTCGGAATCGGCTATAAAAGTTGATTATGTTTTTAATCAAATTATAATTAAATGCTATTCGGGACTTGCAAATGCAGTATGCGCTGCGTTAGACTCACAGCATTTTGATGGGCTTATCGGAACAATCGCAGGCGACGATACGATACTGCTTATAATGAGAAGTGAACAGCAGGCGCATAGCCTTTTTTATACATTGCAGAAAAAACTGGCAAAAGACTAATCTATATTCAAATACAAGGGCGATTGGGGGTGTTTTGATGCTTTCTCGTTTGCATATCGAAAATATTGCGGTAATAAAAAATGCCGATCTTGAACTTACAAAAGGGTTTAATGTATTGACCGGTGAAACCGGTGCCGGAAAATCAATACTTATAGATTCGATTAATCTTGTGATGGGCGAACGTATTTCTAAGGATATAATAAGATCAGGGGCAAAAACGGCCCATGTCAGCGCTGTTTTCACTGGCATATCAAAGAAAGCAATTGAAGCTCTGGAGTCGCTTGGTTTTGAATCTGAAGATGAGCTTTTGATTCAGAGGGATATTTCATCAGACGGCAAAAGCACCTGCAGAATATCCGGTCGCCCCGCAACAGTAACCATAGTTAGGGAAATCGGGAGATTGCTGATAAATATACATGGCCAGCATGATAACCAAACCCTGCTTTCACCTGAAAAGCATATCCTTTACCTTGACCATTTTGCTGCGGACAGCGAACTCCTTTCGGAATATTCAAAGGCATACCGTGAAATGAAACAATTAAAAACTGAATTTCAAAGTATTCAAACTGATGACGCTTTGAAAGAACGCCGCATTGATCTTTTAAAGTACCAAATTGAAGAAATAGAATCGGCTGATCTTCAGGATGGCGAAGAAGAGGAATTAAAGGCAAAAAAGTTAAAAATAGTTAACGCTGAAAAGATTTCTTCAGCGATAAGTAAGGCTTATGCGGTCTTGGGTGGGGCAGACGACTCGGTTGGAGCACAGGAGCTGTTGTCCGACGCCGATAGCAGCCTTGATGATATTGTTGACGTTCTTCCCGAAATCAAAGAACTTGCGCAAAGAGTTAAAAATTTATCCTTTGAACTAAATGATTGTACAGAGGAACTTAGAAGTTATATTTCCGAAGGAGATTATGAATCTCAGGAAATTGAGAATATTGAGGAAAGGCTTGACACGATTTTTCGCCTGAAAAAGAAATACGGCGGAAGTATCGAAGAAATATTAAAGTTCCTTAATAATTCAAAGGTGGAACTCGAAAATATAGAAACATCCGATGAAAGAGCTGAAATCCTCAGGAATAAACTTGCAGAGGCAAATATAAAAGTTGAAAAAATCGGTGAAAAATTATCTTTAAGACGTAAAAGTGAAGCAAAGAACTTGTCCGAAAGGGTTATTCAGGAACTGAATTTTCTTGATATGCCTCAGGTTAGATTTTCGGTCAGTTTTAACCGATTAAAAGAACCGTCTCAAAACGGTTTGGATGAAGTCGAATTCTTGATTGCGGCAAACCCCGGATCACCTGCAAGGCCGCTTGCTAAAATTGCGTCCGGCGGAGAAATATCCCGTGTTATGCTGGCAATAAAAGCAGTGCTCGCAAACAGTGATGATATTGACTCGCTGATTTTTGATGAAATCGATACCGGTGTCAGCGGGCGCGCTGCAAAAAAGATCGGCAGCAAACTAAAACTGCTTTCAAATGACTGTCAGGTTATTTGCATAACTCACCTTGCGCAGATAGCCTCCCAGGCAGACAACCATGTGCTAATAGAGAAACAAGTTGCAGAAAATAATACATATACGCGTTTAAGGACTCTTGATTATGAAGGCAGAAAAAAAGAGCTTGCGCGAATT
>DATALE010000299.1:0-1618 GCA_036261235.1 Ruminiclostridium sp.
AGAGCTTTCGGATTGGCTACGTGAGAAACCTGAGATTGAGAAACTCAGATATGAAATACTTCTCAAGGTTTCCTTCGGCGAGAATACTGAGCCAGAGGTACTGCTCGGGCACTTGGACGATGTTATCAGGAGAAATGAAAAACTGGTCAATGACATGAACGGTTATATCGGGTTTTTTGACCAACTTAAAGAACAGGGTACAGACTGCACCTACAGCCAGCTAACTGCGCTCTGTGGTGTTTATATCTATTCTGCAATGAAAGATTGGGCAGTTGAGGCCAAAAAAATAATTTCAGAGAAAGGAACTGATTTGTAATGAGACAAAGGGTTCGTAAAGGTCTATTAGTTTTTTCTGAACTGATGTTCCCAGCAACATTTTTCTTTTTATCGCCTATGGTGATCGTTTTGTCAGCGGCAAAAGGTATGCTTAATGGAAGCGCAATGATTTTTGGGCTGCTCCTGCTGTCTTCAATCGTCGGCAGCCGTCTGTTCTGCGGCTGGCTTTGTCCAGGCGGCGCAGTACAGGACTATGTTTCCGGTGCCAACAATCGCAGTTGGAACAGTAAAGGAAAAAACCTCTCTAAATACATTATCTGGGCGATTTGGTTTTCATTCATTGTATTTCTATGGATACATAACAGGCCACTCAAAGTAGATTTTCTGTATTTAGTGAACATTGATATGCAGTATATTATCATTTATGCAATTGTTATGACTGTAATCTACTTGTTTACGCTTCTGACCGGCAAACGCGGAATGTGCCACAGTCTCTGCTGGATGGCTCCATTCATGGTTATCGGCGAAAAGCTTGCAGATCTTCTTCACATCCCGAGATTCAGACTGAAAGCAAAACCTGACGACTGCGTTTCCTGTGGAAAATGCAGTAGGAACTGTCCTATGGGTCTGAGCATAGCTGAGATGGTTAAATCAGAAAACATGGATTCAGTTGAATGTATAAACTGTCTCGAATGCGTCGATGGATGCCCCAAGAAAGCAATCGGCTTTGGAATATGCCGGAAACAGCAGTAATTACAAGTATAATAACATTAAGGAGAATGGTTATGGGCACTTTAGTTGTATATTTTTCATTTGACGGCAACACAAAATTCATTTCGGAAAAGATTGCTGAAACAATAAACGCAAATATTATCGAATTAAAAACAAGCAAGAGATATCCAACGGAGGGATTTTTGAAGTACTTTTGGGGAGGAAAGAGCGTAATTTTCGGTGAAAAGCCGAAGCTTACAAACGACAGTATTGATTTGAACCGGTATGAAACAGTTTTTATCGGAACGCCAGTCTGGGCTGGATCATATACGCCGCCGATAAAGAGCTTTATTAGACAGTATAAGCTTCAGGGCAAACAGATAGCACTGTTTGCCAGCCACGGAGGAAACGGAGCCGAAAAGTGCTTTGCAAATTTGAAGGCAGCGCTTCCGGGAAATAAGTTCATCGGTGAGATGGCTTTTTTAGAACCTGTAAATTAAAATATCAAGTGCAACAGTATAAAAAAGGGTTCACAAATGACGCCGTTGTGATACAGTAGGAGTTGAAAAGACAACTACCGGAAAGGCGGCATCATTTATGAACTATCACCATCTTACACTAGATGAAAGAA
>DATALE010000301.1:0-7755 GCA_036261235.1 Ruminiclostridium sp.
GCTCGTTCTTAATCGTAAGCCCGGTCGTAGGATTCTGCTGATGCCCGGTCATGCCGGTAATTGAATTGTCAAGGATCACTACTGTGGAGACGCCTTTATTGTAAACGATGTCGATAAGGCCGGTAATACCTGAATGAATAAACGTTGAATCGCCGAGGACTGCGATTGTTTTCTTTGCAAATTCCTGTCCGCGCGCCTTTTCCATGCCATGCGCCATACCGATGCTCGCGCCCATACAAACGCAGGTGTCCATCGCTTCCGACGGGGGCAGTGCGCCAAGCGTGTAACAGCCGATGTCGCCGCATACGGTAAGCCCGAGTTTCTTAAAGACAAAAAACGCAGCACGGTGAGGGCAGCCAGGGCACATAACCGGAGGCCTTTGCGGAACATTTGAGATAAGCGTCTCCTGCTTGAAATCCTGACGATACTGTTCTTCGACAAGTTCGGCGCATATATCCGCAAAGCTGTTTCTGACAACGTTCGTGGAAAGCTCTCCCTGACGGGTCAATCTGTCTTTGCCGATAACTTTAATCCCGAGTTTCTTAATATGTTCCTCAAAATAAGGTTCGAGTTCTTCAACGACAATAAGTGTTTTGACCTGTGACGCAAATTCGGCAAATTTCTTTTCCGGAAGCGGATAGACAAGGCCGAGTTTTAAAAAGCTTGCCTTTGGGTATGCTTCCTTTGCATACTGGTACGCAATGCCGGAGCATACAATACCGACGTCTTTGCTCCCCCATTCGATACGGTTGAGCGAATAGTTTTCAGCAAAATCCCGCAGGTCGTTATCACGTTTTTCAACTATTTTATGGCGTTCTTTTGCCATACCGGGCATCATAACAAATTTTCTGAAATTCTTTTTATATTCTTTTAATTTGTAATCTTCCCGCTCCGATGTTTCGACAATACTCTGAGAGTGAGCAATTCTTGTCGTCAGTCTCATAAGTATCGGGGTATCAAACTGTTCGCTGAGTTTTAACGCTTCGCGGGTAAAATCGTAGCATTCCTGGCTGTCCGAAGGCTCAAGCATCGGAACATGCGAACTGCGCGCATAATAGCGGCTGTCCTGCTCGTTCTGACTTGAGTGCATCCCAGGGTCGTCCGCAACCGCAATAATCAGGCCGCCGTTCACTCCGGTGTATGAAGCGGTGAAAAGCGGGTCGGCAGCAACGTTTAAGCCGACATGTTTCATGGCGCAGATTGAACGGGCGCCGGCAACAGACGCGCCGACAGCAACCTCGGTTGCAACCTTTTCATTCGGTGCCCACTCGCTGTAGACGTCATCGAATCTTGCTATATTCTCCGTTATTTCGGTACTGGGCGTACCGGGATATGCCGAAGCAACCGTACCGCCGCCGTCACGGAATCCGTTCGCAACGGCTTCATTTCCCAACATCAATCGTTTCAATTTCATTCCTCCAAAAAGACGCTTAGTGCGCTGTCAGGTTTTAAAAATCGCTAATATTATGTAAATTGTCATAAGTCATTTTTTTATAATACCACCAACATAATTCACAAAATAAAAAGAACTGTGTTTAAGCCGGTTAATTAATTAATATTCATATTAATATGTTTATTTGCATAATAATTTTATCACATATATGCATAATAAATATTCTAACACAATTCTATTTTTTGTTCAATGCGTATTTTGCAAGGATAAGCAGGAAAAAATTCTTTTTTGTAAAATAAAGGCCAATATATTTGCCCAAACCATAAAATATGTGATATAATAATAAGCAATACATGCATCAAGAGGTTTTATATTATTTATGAAAATTCCAGAAAGTCGTGTAATTATAATTACAGGGCATTACGGTTCCGGCAAAACCAATCTCGCCGTAAATCTCTCCCTTGATATTTCACAAAGTGAACGTGTCTGTCTTGCAGACCTTGACATAGTAAACCCTTATTTCCGCGCTGCGGACAGCAAAACCATGCTGGAAGAATCAGGGATCGAAGTTATCGCTCCGATTTATGCTGGTTCAAATCTTGACATACCAGCGATTTCCCCCCGGTTTTATTCTCTGTTTTCGGATAAATCCAGAAAGGTTATTCTGGACGTAGGCGGTGACGACGCGGGTGCTGCCGCATTAGGGCGCTTTGCTGATATTATTAAGGAAGAAAACAATTTTGAACATCTATATGTGATAAATGCAAGGCGTATCCTGACACAGACGCCGGAAGACGCTGTCAGCATACTCCGCGAAATAGAAGTGTCGGGTCATGTGCCGATAACTGCCATTGTCAACAACACGAATCTTGCTGTTGAAACCGATGCCGGAATTGTCCGTGAATCCATCGCATATGCCCGGGAAGTTTCAAAACTGGCTTCACTGCCTGTCAGATTTACTTCTGTTAAAGAGTCCGTGGCAAAAGAACTTTCGGACATGCCGGACATATACCCGGTCAAAATATTTGTCAAAACACCGTGGGAAGAATAACGCTAACAGATCTTTAAACTTTAATATACACATAATAGCTTACTTCCATTAGTTTATTATGTTATATATATTTTTCTGGCAATAATGCCGGTAAACAACAGGTTAAAATTCGTTTGCGCCGAATTTTAAACCTTTTTATATTTCTTAGGAGGTGTCGCAATGCCAAAAGTTACTGTCAATGAAGACCTGTGCAAAGGCTGTGGCCTGTGCGCTACTGCCTGCCCCAAAAAGATTATGGTTCTGAGCGATAAGCTTAATAAAAAGGGTTATCATCCCGCACATGTCTTTGAAATTGAAAAATGCATAGGCTGCGCCATGTGTGCTGTTATGTGCCCCGACGTCGCCATCAAAGTCGAAAAGTAATTTGCATAGTTGGTTTTCGAGCTTTGAACAAGCCGGTTGCCGCAGGCTTTTTTTCCCCAACGCGGCAGAATTCTTATAAGCGCTGTAAAGTCGTTAAACGGCTATGAACGGAGGTTATTTACATAATGGCTGAAAAAGTATTAATGAAAGGCAATGAGGCAATGGCCGAGGCTGCTATTCAGGCAGGCTGCCGCCATTTTTTCGGTTACCCGATTACTCCCCAGACCGAAGTTGCCGCCTATATGTCAAAAAAGATGCCTAAAATCGGAGGCACCTATCTGCAGGCCGAATCGGAAGTTGCTGCAATAAACATGGTTTTGGGCGCAGCTTCTGCCGGCGTCCGCGCAATGACTTCATCTTCTTCGCCCGGAATAAGCCTTAAGAGCGAGGGCGTATCGTATATGGCGGGGTCAGATCTTCCCTGCCTTATTGTCAACGTCGAAAGAGGAGGCCCCGGCCTCGGCGGTATCCAGCCGTCACAGTCAGACTACTGGCAGGCGACCCGTGCTTTAGGTCACGGCGACTTCCAGCTTATTGTCCTTGCACCGTCAAAGGTTCAGGAAATGGTTGACTTTGTTTTCCTCGCATATGACCTTGCAGATACATACCGCATGCCGGCAATGATTCTCGCCGACGGTATGCTCGGCCAGATGATGGAGCCGGTTGTTATCGAAAAACCGGAAAACAACAATATTCCGCCAAAAACCTGGGCAACAACAGGCACTGAGTGTAAGAGAAAGCACAATATAATCAATTCTCTTTATCTGAAACCTGAAGAACTTGACGATATGAATGTCAAGCGCTTCCAGCGGTATGAAATCGTAAAAGCTAAAGAAGCACGTGCAGAGAGCCTTTACACCGAGGACGCTGACCTTATCGTTACAGCTTTCGGCGCAACTTCCCGTATTGTAAAGAGTGCTGTCAAGGCAGCCCGTGAAAAGGGCCTTAAAGTCGGCGTTATCCGCCCGATTACCCTTTGGCCGTTCCCGGTTGAAACTTATAAGAAGGCTGCAAAAACCGCAAAAGCGTTCCTGTCGGTCGAAATGAACATGGGACAGATGATTGATGACGTTAAGCTCGCAATCGACTGCTCAAGGCCTGTACATTTCTTCGGACATACCGGCGGCGTCATTCCTACCCCCGCCGAGGTTCTTGAAAATATTGAAAAAATCCTGGGAGGTGCACAATAATGGCTGTAGTGTTCGATAAACCGCACTCGCTTCTTGACGTGCCATTCCACTATTGCCCGGGCTGCACGCACGGAATTATCCACAGGCTCGTTGCCGAAACAATCGACGAGCTCGGAATTGAAGGCAAAACAATCGGCGTTGCGCCTGTCGGCTGCGCCGTTATGGCATATGACTACTTCGCATGTGATATGGTTGAAGCTGCTCACGGCCGTGCACCGGCTGTTGCGACAGGACTTAAAAGGTCACTTCCTGACCGTGTTGTATTTACATATCAGGGTGACGGCGACCTTGCTGCTATCGGTACAGCCGAAACTGTTCACAGCGCAACCCGCGGTGAAAACATCACTGTTATTTTTGTAAACAATGCTATCTATGGTATGACCGGCGGACAAATGGCTCCGACAACCCTTCCGGGTCAGGTCACACAGACAACTCCTTACGGCAGAGATGTCAAATATGCCGGATATCCTGTCCGCGTCTGCGAAATGCTCTCGACACTTGACGGTGTTGCATACGCGGAGCGTGTTTCCGTTGACTGTGTCAAGAATATCAACAACGCTAAAAAAGCTATAAAGAAAGCGTTTGAAAATCAGATAAAGGGCCTTGGCTTCTCAATTGTCGAGGTTATCTCAAGTTGCCCGACAAACTGGGGATTATCTCCTCAAGACGCTTTGCAGTGGGTACGTGACAATATGATTCCTTACTATCCGCTCGGCGTTTACAAAGACAAAACGCAGGAGGTGGCGAAATAATGGCTTTCTCACAGAGCATACTGCTTGCCGGTTTCGGCGGCCAGGGTATTCTTTTCACCGGTAAAGTCATTGCATACGCTGGACTTGTTGAAGAACATGAAGTTTCATGGCTTCCTTCATACGGCCCTGAAATGCGCGGCGGCACCGCAAACTGCAGTATTACGATTTCCGACGAGCCAATCGGTTCTCCTCTTATTATAAATCCGTCGGCTCTTGTTGCTATGAACCTGCCATCGCTTGACAAGTTCATCGACAATGTTCTCCCGGGTGGAACGGTTGTCGTCGATTCAACCCTTATCAATAAAAAGGTTGATCGCACAGATATTAATGCGTTCTATGTTCCGGCGACCGGACTTGCCGACGAGAAAGGCCTCAGCGGTCTTGCCAATATGATTATTCTCGGCAAACTTCTTAAAGAAACAAAATTTGCGGACTATGATTCTGTTATCGCAGGCCTTCGCAAAACCGTTCCGGCAAGAAAAGCTCAGCTTATCGATTCTAACATCAAAGCTATCAACCTCGGAATGGAACTCTGATAATTAACCACAAGAATCACCGAATTTCTTTTCAATGGAAGGATATTCGGTGATTCTTTTGTTTTCTTTTAGTTAAATATGCCGAGTAATACAGATTTGAATGCCATATTTCGAAAAATGTTTCGAATCATCCAGTACATCTGTTATTTCAAAGCAAAGCAAACCCATCGGATTTTTGTCAGATGGGTTTTTCCGCTTACACACCCTGATATATGAGTATTTCAAGCAGTGATGACAGAATATTTCCGCTTGTTATCAGCTCAAAATGCGGGCTATCCCCATTGCGGTCAATTTTGTATGCCTGCAATACTGCTATCCTGTTACGGGTTTCCGGCTGTATTCTCACCGCATATTCCATGCCGCTGATCGCCATATTAACGGTATAGCTCGCTTCCAATGGTTCGGTATGCGCCTTATTAATTAAGTCTTTGTGCAACGATTCAAACTGTTTGGGTTTTAGCTGACGAATTATCATAAACATGTGTCCTTCCAAAGTCGGACAACCGTTGAAAGAAATTTCAGCGCATGGTATAATATTTACAGTGAAATTGTCTTCGGACAGTTGTCGGTAGATGGAAGTGGCTTCTAACTTTAGCGAGGAAGAGCCACTTCCTTTCATTTTTTTAGGTCGTCTTTCAACTTTTTAATCCCACGCCTTGCAGCTTCCATCTTGTTGACGTTTTCCTGTAAACAATATTCTTCTAAAATCTGTTTGCATTCTTCGTCATACTTGACCGCCATACGATATGGTTTTGGATTATTAGTTTTAGGACCTCTTTTTTTACCCGTTATCAGTTTGATACCTCCTTTTAATAGGGTCACCCTAATTATATTCTCGGTCACCTTTTTTGTCAAGTAGATTTTTTCACGCAAACAGCGCCACCTGTTAAGATGGCGCTGTTACATCTAGCTCATATTATATAATATAACCAATTAGTAAGTCTTACACTTCAAACAATTCACTCCAAAACTGTAACTCACAATCTGGATTAAATAACTTTACTTTTTGTAAAAACTGATTTAGCTCATCTTCTGGTAACGGATTCTGCTCATATTTTACCGGAGTATCTCTACCGATTGATATTTCCTTTAACATAAGGAGAATTTCTATTAAATTATTAAGTGATGAAGATATATATTCAAATTCCAGTTCATCATCTATAGGTACTAAATAAACGGGCAAAGATTCAGAATTAGAGTTTATACAGATTAAATCTCCGCATAAATCTTCATCACCAATAATTATCCAGTCATTATCTATATGCGAAGGTTTAGATAAATTGATTTTTTTTATTTCTTTAAGGGGAAAAATAGTTATTGTGGTACAATTTATTGATACTTCATTGATTGGTGAGTTTTTTAATATTTCAGTTATATTATCTTTAATTATCATTTAATCCACATCCATTATTCCGGAATTGTTGGAGCATTTTCATCAAGTTCAACACCATTTTGATCAAACATCATTGATAATCTTTGTGTTTCACTTAATAACCAACTCCAAAAATCTGGCCATTCATTGAGAATTTTTGTATCTTCTCTACTACATCTATAAATTTTATTATGATTTGAACCATTCTCCAAATCAATAATTACCATTGACCCATCCCATGAATAACTGCCAAAATACAGCCATGTATCAGGGGCTTTTTTGGGTCTTCCGTTATTGGAATCAATTAAACTATATGGCTGTATTGCCTCGTCGCCTGTTCTAATATTTAACGATCTAAGCCCACAAATACTAAGGCTATCAGAAAATATGTTTAGGCCATTATATGAACTCAAAAATTCTTTGTATGGAACAGGTAAGTCCACTGGTATACAATCTTGCAGTTCATTTATTTGCTCATCCGATAATCCTACATATAGCTCATGCAGCCAAGCATTACAACCAATATGTGGAACATGACATACTTGTAATGTCCCATTCGGCAGAAGATTTTTGCTCTTACTTTCCCATCTTTTTAGTATCAATACTGTTTGCTCTAATTTTTTATTCATAAATATCTCCTATCACCAATGTCTACGAAAAAGTAAATTCAATAAAATCACGTCAATTCATCTTTCGTTAGTCAAAATTTCCAAGTTGAATAACAAACATAATATCGAAAACTTCTTTTTTAATACTCGCGGGCTCATGTCTTTCAAATATATTATCCATTTTATTTCTCCTACCTATTATAATACAGGTTGTGTTTGCTTGGGTAATAATATAATTATTGCCGGCATTTATGTCAAGTACTAATCAAAAAACTAAACAAAAATAGACTGCGCCACCTGAAATAATGACGCAGTTTGCTTTTACCGATACTTTTATTTGGTTCTGTTCTAATTAAATCTGGTTAATTTTCAAAATAAATTGGTGTATACTCGATGCCTTTAATTTTGTTTTTCTCAAAAACTTCCCTCACTTTTTGAGATATAATCAATAAATGCCTCGGATAAAAACCCTGTCCAAAATATTCTTTAG
>DATALE010000179.1:0-3176 GCA_036261235.1 Ruminiclostridium sp.
TATTGGTAAATCAGTTTGTCGGCTTGCCGGTTTTTTCCGAATCAGATAATTTATTTTCGAGGTAAGATTCCAGTATGATTGAACTTATCATCATGAGTATGCCAAGCAGTGACAGTTTTCCCAGGTTTTCATGAAACAGGATTAGCGCCCAGAGCGGCGCCATAAAAACTTCCGATAAAGCAATCATATTCGCGTTCAGCGCCGTCGTCATTTTCATGCCTAATGAGTAAAAAATGCTGGCAAAGCCGGAGAAAAAAACGCCGGTGATTATCATTATGCCGATGTCGGCTGTAACCGGTCTCTGACCGCTGAAAAGCGCGTAGACGAGAGCAAAGGAAAAGCAGACAAAGTGGTTTATAATCATGCTTGTTGACGGGTCGCTTTCAGGCATCGCGTTAAGTATAAAACTCACCGCGAACAAAATTCCTGAAATAAGGGCAAGAATATTGCCGGTCATGTTTCCGGAGGTGAACTGATCGCTGAAAAATACTGCCATGCCCAGCATGCAGAAAATCAGAATGCCTATTTGCTTTTTTGCCGGTTTATATTTCAAAAACAATATGCTTATAATCAAAACAAAAATCGGAGAAGAGTATTGAAGTACAATCGTGTTGGTAACAGTCGTGAGCTTGTTTGCCATGAAAAATGTTAGGTTAACGCCCGCCAGAATCGTTCCTGAGCAGATTGATATCTTATTCAGTTTAAGCTTATGTTTAATAAAAAATATTCTGATTAGAATCAGGGCGCAAAGGCTGGTTACTCCTGTTACGATTATTCCGTTTGTTGAAGTGAACTTTGTGGCGACGCCTAAAAAGCTCCAGAAAAACGCGGTTAAGAATATCAGTAGATTGCCTTTTGTTTTAGTTTTCAAATCTCTCATCCTTTTAATCAAAGGCTTCTGATATATGAAATATCAGAAGCCTCTTGTTGAATAAAAGCAATCGGTTATTAATATTCCATCTGGCGGTAGTATCTTCTGGTTGTTAAAGGATGATTTCTTTCTTTTTCAAGATGGCAGCTTAGGCGTTCGGTAATCGCGTACATGACCATCGGGGAAACAATCTTTCTGAATTCGGCGTCCGTGAACGGGAGGTCGACTTCTTTTGTATCAAAAACATTGATAACCTTTGTAACATTCATTGAGAATTTCATTACGCGGTCCATGAGAGGCCGTGTTTCATCTTCGCCGTAGAAAAGGATAAGGCTCGTGTCTTCCTCAACGAGTTCAAGTGTTCCGTGGAAATACTCTGCTGCGTGGATTGATTTTGTTTTGATCCACTGCATCTCTTCGAGTATGCACATCGCATAGTCATAAGCTTCGCCCCAAAGCATGCCCGAACCGATAACCATGTGATAACCGGTGTCTTTGTGCTCGCTTGCCATTATAGCGCATCTGTCTTCATATAGCTCTTTGCCTTTTATGAGATACGGAGTGATGTTTGCGTATTCGTTCATGAACTGGTCGTATTTCGGGAACTCACCTGCATTTTTCATAAACCTTGCGATAAGGGTGATCATGTAAGTATATATGGCTTCACACAGGCAGTCATCTTCTGCAAAACTGAAGAATTTGTAGTCGGCATATTCACAGACAGGGGTGTTATCGTTGGAAACATAAACAAGTGTCCTTGCTCCGGCTTCTTTGCAGAATTTCGCAGCGGCGATGATTTCCTTTGTGTTGCCGCTTCTGGTTGAGAATACGCAGATGGAATCCTTTGTGAACCTCTTGTGGCCCATTGCCATGAACTCTGCTGCGATAACGGAATGTGTTTCGATGTTTGAAGTTGTATCGAGCCAGTACTTCATCGGGAGGGAGTGTGCATATGTTCCGCCGCAGCCGATAAAGAATATGTTGGAGAAGCCTTCCTTGCAAACCTTGTCTACTGCTGCTTCAATCTGGGGTCTCAGTGCGATAGCATTGTTTACAACTTCCTCATAGCGTGGTACATTAAAGTTAAACATAATAGTTTCTCCTTTTTTAACTTGTTATATATCGTATTATGACATTATAATAGCATATAGTGTTTTGTTTGTAAATAGGTTTAATAAAATTATTTTAAAAAATTATTACATTCAGATGAATCGATTAAGAACTACTTCAATCAGTTCAAGCGGAGTATTGATTAAATAGTCGGCACCTTCAAGTTCATTTATGTTTCCATACCCATAAACGCAGCCGACGAAAGGAATATTGTTGAAAACGGCGGCGTCCTTGTCAAAATAGCGGTCGCCTACCATGACGGCTTTATCGGGCTTTACCTTTTTAAGCAAAAGGCAAAGTGTGTCCGCTTTTGTGAGACCCGGAACAAGTTCCTGATAAAAATCAAAATAATCTTCGATTTTTAACCTTTTTGCTGTCTTTGCAATATAGTCTAAACCTGCGTTGGAACAGATGGCCAGCAGACAGCCGCTTTTTTTAAGGGCTTTGAGCATTCCTTCGGTTCCGTCATAAGGCTTGTAAAGGTCATCGCTGTTTTCAACAAAAGAAGACACCTTCTGCCAAAATTCCTTTTCAACCTCCTGTGCTCTGTCACCGAAGAATTTGACAATGGTATCCTCATCCCTTGCGCCGAAAGTATCAATTACATCCTGCCGATCAAATTCAGTTGCGCCAAGTTGTCTGAGCGCGTTCAGAATTGCCGGCACCGCATAATTTTCGGTTTTGTTCAAAGTTCCGTCCAAATCAAATACAATGAGATTACGTGGCATAAAGACAAGCCCTTCCTGTATTAAGGTTGATGATTTTATAAGGCTATTTCGGTCAGTACCTTGTACTTATCCATATCAAGGCCTTTTTTCATTGCAAGCGCTTCGTCAATGTCAATATCGACTACAGCTTCTTTTCTGACGGCAACAATCCGGTTCCCGATGCCTTTGTCGAACAGCTCGACGGCACGGTGCCCCATCTGGCTTGCCAGCACACGGTCTCTCAGTGTCGGCGTACCGCCGCGCTGAACATGGCCGAGAATGGTGGCTTTTGTTTCGATACCTGTAAGTTCTTCTATTTTCTTTGCAACTTCGACCGAGTGTCCGTAACCTTCGGAGACGACGATGACAAAATGCTCTTTCCCGGACTTGCGGAGTTCGTGTATTTTTTGAGCAAGGTCTTCAATCTTTACAGGAATCTCTTCTGTCAGAATATCAATAGCGCCGCCTGCTATACCGTTATTAAGTGC
>DATALE010000019.1:0-14894 GCA_036261235.1 Ruminiclostridium sp.
TCTCGGTTTCAAACTAAAAAGAATGGGCTACAAAACCGCGGTTCTCGGAAATTACTTTTTCATTCACAGTGAAGGAAATTCAGTTAATAAATCATTAAATTTTCTTAAGAAATATATGATAATGCAGAAAAGCCGACTGTATTTTCACCGCAGATATTTGAAAACGCCAATTTTTTTATATATACTGCTTTGCCTTGCCACCGCGCTGGGCGCGGTTGAAAAATCTTTAAAAACGGTGTATTATCATATAAAAAGGGATTAATAAACAAAGGGTTTGCATTTAATTTACTACAATGGAAATTGAGAATTTTTCTTATTATTATTTTGGTTGCTTTAGGAGGACTGTTTTGTGAAAATTCTCGTTACAGCGTGTAATGGACAGCTTGGAGTAGATTTAACCGATTTTTTTTCAAAGAATAATGAGGTTACGGCTTTAAAGGATATTGAACTTGACATAACCGATGAAAAAAAGGTTATGGAAACAGTTAAAAACGTAAAACCTGATGTAATCATTAACACTGCGGCCATTACAAATGTCGACGGCTGTGAGAAAAATGTTGAACTTGCCAATAAAGTCAACCGGGACGGCGCGGGTGTGATGGCACGGGCGGCAGAGTTTGTCGGAGCGCGGCTTGTTCATATTTCAACGGACTATGTTTTTGACGGAAGCTCAAAAAAGCCTTACAGCGAAACAGATACCCCATGCCCGCAAAGCGTTTACGGAAGTTCAAAGCTTGCCGGTGAACAGGAAGTTCAAAAATACAAAAAGAGTTATATATTGCGTACAGCGTGGCTTTATGGGCCGCATGGAAACAATTTTGTAAAAACAATGCTGCGTATAGGTGAAGAAAAAGGTGAGGTCAGCGTTGTCACCGATCAGATCGGAAACCCAACCTCAACATTCGAACTTATCCGTATAATCGACGCCGTTCTTAAAAAAGGTGAGTTCGGGATATATCACGCGACATGCAACGGGGTTTGCTCATGGAACGAGTTTGCACGCGAAATTTTCCGCGTTTCCGGAATGAATGTAAAAGTAAATGACATGACATCCGAACAGTTGCAGCGTGCGGCAAAACGTCCTGCCTTTTCAAATCTCTCAAAAGATAAACTCTTAAAGACATGCGGCTATGATGCTACTGATTGGCATGATGCCTTAAAGGAATACTTTGATTATGTAAAAACAGAAAATGCCTGATTACAAGTATACAACAACAAATATAACGGAGGCGTTCTTTTTGAAAATAACAAAAACAGAGATAGAAGGATTATTGATTCTTGAGCCGCAGGTTTTCGGTGATCATCGCGGATGGTTTATGGAAACCTGGACAAAAAGCAAACTGCTCGATAATGGCATTGACGTTGACTTTGTTCAGGATAACCAGTCATACAGCGCACAGAAAGGTACGCTCCGCGGACTGCACTTCCAAACAAATCCGAAAAGCCAGACTAAACTTCTCCGCTGCACAAGAGGGGAAATCCTCGACGTAGCTGTTGATTTACGCCGCGGTTCGCCGACATATAAAAAGTGGGTTTCCGTAAAGCTCAGCGCGGAGAACAAACGACAGTTTTTAATGCCAAAGGGATTCGCACATGGTTTTGTAACATTGACTGATGACGTAGAAGTTCAATATAAAGTTGATGAATACTATGCGCCTGAATGTGACCGCAGCGTACGTTTCGACGACCCGGAAATAGGTGTAGACTGGGGTGTTTCCGACCCGATTCTTTCGCAAAAAGACCTTAAAGCTCCGCTCTTAAAAGACAGTGATGTAAATTTCACTTATAAAGCCTGATTTAACAGGACAATAAAATCAAGGCCGCGCATAATCGGCGGCAGAAGGGGATTTTTTGAAAATGAAAGTAATCGTAACGGGAGGGGCCGGTTTTATTGGCTCAAACTTTGTTTATCACATGCTTTCAAAGCATCCTGATTATAAGATTATCTGCCTTGACGCATTGACATATGCGGGAAATCTTCATACGCTTGAAAACGCAATGAAAAACCCTGATTTCAGATTTGTCAAAGGTGACATTTCAGACAGGGAATGTGTATACAAACTGTTTGAAGAAGAAAAGCCTGATATTGTTGTAAACTTTGCGGCTGAATCACATGTTGACCGTTCAATTGAGAATCCTGGTATTTTCCTGAACACCAATATTATAGGGACGCAGGTGATGATGGACGCATGCCGCAAATACGGCATAAAACGCTATCATCAGGTTTCTACCGATGAAGTTTATGGGGACTTGCCGCTTGACAGGCCCGAGCTTATGTTTACTGAGGATACGCCTATTCACACCTCGTCGCCTTATTCGGCGTCAAAAGCAAGTGCAGATTTGCTGGTTATGGCATATCACCGTACTTTCGGGCTGCCTGTAACAATCTCGCGCTGCTCAAATAACTATGGCCCGTACCATTTTCCTGAGAAACTGATTCCGCTTATCATAACCCGCGCGCTTGACGACAAAAGCCTCCCGGTTTACGGTACAGGGGCAAACGTTCGCGACTGGCTCTATGTCGGCGATCACTGCAGTGCCATCGATCTTGTCATACACAAAGGACGCGAAGGTGAAATTTATAATATCGGCGGCCACAACGAACGCACAAACCTTGAAGTCGTTAAGGCTGTGCTTCATGAACTAAATAAGCCGGAAAGCCTTATTACTTACGTAACAGATCGGCCAGGACATGACAGGAGATACGCGATAAATCCGGAAAAAATTGAGCGTGAGCTCGGATGGAACCCGACATATAACTTTGAACAAGGCATCAAGGTTACGGTAAAATGGTACCTTGAGAACAAAGAATGGTGGGAAAAGATAATTTCCGGAGAATATCAGAATTATTATAAAGCAATGTATTCCAACAGATAAAAAACTTAAACAGGCTGTATCTGCTTTTGTAACTAATGCAGATACAGCTCTTATTTTGTTGACACATTCGCAGACTTATACTATAATTGCTAATTAGGATTGTTAAGAATTTCAGTATTAACAATTAAAAAAGCCTGTTACCCAGGAAAATAAAAGGAATGGCGGGTTGCTTTTGAAAATTGTAAAAAGTGTTCAAGTATTCAAACATTATCTGTATCTGCTTCAGCAGCTTGTTTCGAGGGATTTTAAGGTTAAATATAAAAGATCGGTTTTAGGCGTGGCGTGGAGTGTTCTTAATCCACTGTTTACAATGATCATATTAAACCTTGTTTTTTCGCAGTTGTTTAATATGAAGAATTATTCTGATATAAAGGACTTCCCGATTTACTTATTAACCGGATTGGTTCTGTTCAACTATTTTGCTGAGGCAACAAATCTATCGCTTGGTGCGGTTGTTACAAACTTCAACCTACTTACGAAAGTATATATACCGAAATATATTTTTCCGCTTTCAAAAATTCTTTCTTCAGCGCTTAATTTGCTGTTCTCACTGGTAGCGCTGTATTTTATTTTTGCTATTGAAGTTTTACGCGGAAAACCTGTAAGTTTTAGTTTTGTTCATTTGTTTCTTATGTACGATTTAGTTACTTTTGTTATATTTACGATAGGTATTGGGCTTATACTATCGTCGCTCACGGTATTTTTCCGTGATATGTTCTATATCTGGGGTGTTGCGCTGACTGCGTGGAACTACCTGACGCCAATTGTTTACCCGATACAAATTGTTGAGAAAAGCAAAGCATGGTATAAACCGTATATGATGTTGGTTTATCATATAAACCCTTTATATTATTACGTGAACTATGCGCGTGACGTTGTTTTGAACAACACAATACCGAGTTTAAATCTGCATTTGGCGTGTATTCTATTTGCACTTTTCTTTTTGTTTATCGGTGTTTTACTTTTCAGAAGTAAACAGGACAAGTTTGTTTATTATATTTAACAGGATACGGAGGTTTGTACTTGATAAAGGTCGACAATGTATCGATGAAGTTTAACCTTGGCAAAGACAAGGTAAATACGCTAAAAGAGTTTATTATCAAAAAAGCAAAGCGTCAAATCAAAGTTGAAGAATTTTGGGCGCTGAAAAACATAACAGTCGATGTACAGCCCGGAGAAGTCCTGGGGCTTGTCGGTTCAAACGGGGCCGGAAAAAGTACCCTGTTGAAACTTATGGCAGGTGTTATGAAGCCTACAATCGGCTCAGTTACAAAAGACGGCACCTTGGCGCCTATGATTGAGCTTGGAGCCGGTTTTGATCCTGAACTGACCGCAACGGAAAACGTATTTTTGAACGGTGCAATTCTCGGGTATACGAAAGAATTTTTAGAGAGTAAGTATGATGAAATTGTCAGTTTTTCTGAACTTTCTAACTTTATGGATGTTCCGGTCAGAAACTTTTCTTCAGGTATGGTGGCACGGCTTGCATTTTCAATAGCGACACTTGTTGCTCCCCAGATCCTGATAGTTGATGAGATATTATCTGTCGGTGATCCTCCTTTTCAGCAAAAAAGTGAGGCGAAGATGATGTCAATGATTAACGGAGGAGCAACGGTTGTCTTTGTTTCGCATTCTATGGAGCAGATAAGGAAAATATGTACAAAAGTGCTTTGGATTGATCATGGTGAAATGAAAATGCTGGGTGACGTTCAAGAAGTACTGTCTTCTTACCAAAAATTTAACAGTACAAAATAATTGTGAATTAAGGTGTAAAAAAATATGTTCGAGTATCCATCGGTTTCAATAGTGACAGTCAATCTCAACGGGAAAGAACATCTGCGTGAATGCTTTAGTTCAATTCAAAAGCTTAATTACCCTAAGGATAAAATAGAAGTTATTATGATTGACAATGGCTCAGTTGACGGTTCTGTTGACTTTGTTCAAAATAAGTTCAGTTGGGTCAAAGTAATAACTAATGCTAAAAACGAGGGATTCGCAAAACCCAGCAACGACGGAGCGCATGCCGCAAAAGGTGAATATGTTGCTTTTATTAATAATGACATGCGTGTTCAGCCAAACTGGCTTGTAGAACTTATAAATTCAATTAAAAATAATAATGCCCAGTGTGCCGGATCAGTTATTCTAAACTGGGATGGAAAGCTGCTTGATTTTGCGGGCGGTGCGGCAACATATTACGGCATGGGGTTCCAGTATGATTTTCATAAACCGCTGGCACAGGTTCAGGATAAGCTCGTATCTGACAGGGAACTTTTGTTTGCCTGCGGCGGAGCTATGCTTGTTGACAGAAAAGTATTTCTTAACTGCGGCGGCTTTGACGAGGACTTTTTTGCTTATTTTGAAGATCTTGATTTAGGATGGAGACTTAACGTCCTGGGCTATAAAGTAGTACTTTCAGTTAAATCCCGTGTATTTCACAAGCATCACAGCACGGCAAGCGGCTTTAAAAAAAGTGACATGGACTTTATTTATGGCAGAAACAATTTATATATGATATATAAAAACTTCGGAGATGAAATGCTGAGAAGTACCTTTTTGCCTGCTGTGCTCATGAATTTCCAGTTCATTTATGACCGAACCGAACTAAACAAAGATGATTTTGATTTAAGAATTAAGAACACGGGCAAACGAAACTCAAAATTTGCAATTAGTGAAATGGCAGGAGCACGAATATGCTCGCTTCAGGATTTTATAGATAATCTCGATATTATGACCGAAAAACGCCGCTGGATTCAGGCAAATCGAAAAGTCGATGATAAGGATATTGTAAAATTCTTTGATGACCCGCTTCTTCCTGTCGGAAATGATATTCTTTCTTACGGAAAAATAAAATACAGCCTTGCAAAGAACTTTGACATTGCCGAAGCGTTTGGCAAAAAATTAAGGCAAAAAGTCCTCATTGTGGCAAGCGATAAGATCGGAGTCAAAATGGCGGGTTCTGCTATCAGATACTATGAATTTGCAAAATCCCTGTCAAAATACTGTGATGTCACTTTAGCTTCTTCCGGTTCCAGTGAGCTTACTGAAACAGACTTTAATATTATAAGTTATACTACGGAAGATCCGCATGAAATCGAAATTTGTGCTGCTGAATCAGATATTATATTGGTGCAGGGGTATGTGACGGAAACTTGTCCGGACTTTTTCAACATAGCAAAAAACCATTATTTGATTGTCGATCTATATGACCCATATGTTATTGAACATCTGGAACTCTTTAAAGACAATGAACTCGGGTTACGCAGACACGATAATAAAAATGCGGAATCTGTTATAAAAGAGCAGCTTGAGACAGGTGACTACTTTATATGTGCAAATGATAAGCAGCGCAGCTATTGGATTGGTATGCTTTCCGCTGCCGGTAAAATTACACCTGACGTATATGATTTATCCCGTAATATGGAAAATTATATTGGGATTGTTCCGTTCGGTATTACTGATGAGGAACCGGCCCATACTAAAAATGTCATTAAAGGTGTTATACCAGGTATAAATGAAAATGACAAGGTACTTATTTGGGGCGGTGGAGTTTGGAACTGGTTTGATCCCCTGACGCTTATTAAAGCTATGAAGATTATTTCTGAAAAGCGGCAGGATGTCAAGTTATTTTTCATGGGAGTCAAACACCCCAACCCATCAATACCTACTATGAAAATGCTTACAAATGCAGTTGACCTTGCGCGTGAACTTAATCTGATTGATAAATATGTGTTTTTCAATTTCGATTGGGTTGATTATAACGAACGCCAGAATTATCTGATGGAAGCCGATATAGGCGTCAGCTGTCACTTTGATACTCTTGAAACTCAAATGTCCTTCCGCACTCGGATTCTGGATTATTTGTGGGCAGATCTTCCCATTGTTTGCACAAAAGGCGACTATTTCGGAGATTTACTTGAAGCCAGGAATATCGGTCTTTCGGTTGACTATCAAGATGAGAACCAGTTTGCTGAAAAGATATTGAAACTCATTGAAGATAAACAACTGTATGCTGCATGTAAGGAAAATATCAAGCAGGTGGCTGAACAACTTAAGTGGAAAAATGTTACCAAGCCACTTGTGGAATATTGCAAAAATCCGGTTCGCCACAAAAACATATCACATTATGGAATGCCGAGCGAAATTCTAAGTGTATTAGAAAGAAACGGATCCGAAGCAAGAAAATTCAAAAGCGGATCGGTTCTTGAAAAGCTTGACAGGATTGAAAAATACCAATTAGAACTTGGAAACAGGATTAAAGAAATCAGCGACAACAGTGAAGATACGCGGGATACAGTATTTGATTTGCAGGACTGGTCGTATATGATGAATGAAAGATTCAATAAGGCAAAAAGACTTGCAAATCCATTTAATTTTATTAAGGCTATATTCAGACGTATATTCAGAAGGTAATTATCAACCGGGGGGCAAAAATGTGGAGCTGCAAAAAGTTTCAATAGTTATAGCAAATCTAAACGGAAAACACCATCTGCGCGAATGCCTTGAATCAATTCGTAAACTACATTATCCGAAAGACAAAATTGAAGTTGTAATGATTGACAATGGTTCAACAGATGGTTCAGTTGAATTTATCAGGCAAAATTACGCGTGGGTGAAACTTTTATGCAACTCAAAAAATGAGGGCTTTGCAAAACCAAGCAACGATGGCGCAAGGGCCGCTTCCGGAAAATACGTCGCTTTTCTTAATAATGACATGCGCGTTCAGTCGGATTGGCTGAGTGAACTTATAGAATCAATGGAAAACACCGGTGCGAAATGCGCAGGCTCTGTTATACTCAATTGGGATGGCAAATTTCTGGATTTTGCTGGCGGCGGTGTTAATTTCTGCGGTTTAGGTTATCAGGACGACTATCGCCGTCCGATGAAGGAAATGGAGCCCCTGCTGAAGCAGGACAAGCAATTGCTTTTTGCCTGCGGCGGCGCAATGATCGTTGACCGCGAGATGTTCCTTTCCTCGGGCGGGTTCGATGAAGATTATTTTGCCTATTATGAAGACGCTGATTTAGGATGGCGCCTCAATGTTCTCGGATGCAAGGTTGTCCTGTCTGTAAAATCGCGTGTTTATCATAAGCATAACAGCACATCTAAAACAATCGCAAAGGAACGTATTCAGTACCTTTTCGAGCGTAATAAATTATATACATGCTATAAAAACTACGGCGAAGAACTTCTTAATAAAATATTTTTTCCATCAGTTTTGCTTCAAATCCGCGACCTTTATATGGACAGCGGAATTGATGGCTATAATTACGATATAAAAAACCCAGGTGCGTTTGATGATGATCCGGTTAATATAAGCCAAAGAACTGCTATGAAAGTCAGCGCGCTGAACGAGTTCACCGCAAATATAACTAAAATGACCGAAAAGCGGTCTTTTATACAAAAGAACCGTAAAAAGCCGGATAGTGAGATAGCAAAACTGATTGGGAAACCGTTCATGTCATTCCTGCATTATACCGGCGAATATGTTAACGCTGAGTACGATATAGTAAAAGCGTTTAAAATTGACGAAAGCCTTAACAAGCAACTTAAAACGAATTTACTGATTATAGCTGACGACGGCAGTCAGAATCGCTGCCTCAATTTCATAAAATTACTTAAGGCTGATAAAAACCTTGAAATAACAGCCGCGTACCGTGGCGGGTGTGAACCCGATTATAAACCGTCCGTCACTTACTCTGAAAATGATAGTTCAGCGTTGTCTGAGGCAATCCGCAAATCGGTTATTATTATTCTTATGACTGACAAGCCATTGGAAAACCCGGACATAAAACGGGCAATCGCAGAAAAATATGTTGCTGTTGACTTATATTTTGCGTCAGAGCAATTTGGAAATAAAGAAAAGTTAGCGGCATTGCTTTATGATATAGCCGGTATAACCGATTTCTTTATTTGCTCCGATGAAAGCCAGAGAATAAGCCTTTTTAGCGTGTTAAATGAACTTAAAGCAATAGATAAGCAAGATACAGAAAATCTTGCCGACGAAATTGTTTCGGTCATAAAAACAGAACATGATTCATCTGCAAAAGCGTTAATCAGTTTCTGCTTTTCACCGAGACACAGCTTGCTGCGCGGATTTCACGAAAATGACGACGATGAATGTGTATTTTGCGGCAACATGGATTTTGCTAATGAAGATTTGCAGACAAACCATTCGCTCAGCCGTCAGCTTCTGCGCATTGAAAACAGACAGGCTGAAATTCAAAAAATGCTTTTAAGTGACCGAAGAACCTTGAAAAACATGCAGACCGGTATTAAGGAATTTAAGAACTGGTCGCTTCTAATGGAGAGACGATTCTTTAAAATAAAAGGAAAACTCAAAAACATTAAGTTTTTGAAGAGATTTATCGGAGACTGAGGTAAACAGATGATTTTGTTGCGAAAATTGAAAACTGCCATAAGAGTTATTTCCGAAAAAGGCGCCGGTGAAATATCCGGCCTTGCAAGGGACAATATTTCATACTTTTTTGTTAGTATCGGACGGCTATTTTCACGCTTATGGAACAAAATCTATATTTCTGTGGTATCAAAAGTTCCAAGACACTCAGAAAAGCCGCGTATCCTTTATGTTACGTCGAAATTTGAAGCATACCATTCACAGACAGTGAGGTACCGGATACACAATTTCAGAAAAGCCCTGAGAAGCCAAGCTGATACTGTTTTCGAAATAATCGATTCAAAAACTGAATTCAAAAAATCATATATCCGCTGGGCAGACATAATCGTTTTAATGCGTGTCACTTGGGTGCCGCAGACGGATGCGATTATCAAAACAGCAAAAGAATTAAAAAAACCAGTTATATTCGACATTGACGATTTGATATTTCTGCCGTCTTTTGCTCCCGATTACTGCAAAGTCCTTTGTGATACAAGCGAAGAAAATCAAATTAAACGTGCAAACGAATTCAAAGGGTTTGAGAAGACTTTTAAGGAATGTGACTATGCAACGGCAAGCACTCCTTTTATTGCCGGACAGATCAAAAACTCAGGAAAAAAAGCCTTTGTAATTCACAATGCACTTAATAAAAAGCAACTGTCAATTGCCCGCAGATCAAAAAAGCCGGTCAATAATATAAGGGCAATAGGTTATCTTAGCGGAACAAAAACACATGACAAGGACTTTATGTCTGCACTTTCCGCTATAGAGAAAATCATGACAGAGTATCACGATGTTGTACTTAATGTGGCGGGTTACCTTGACCTTGATTTGCTGCCTCCTTTAGTACGCAAAAGAACACGAAGCTACAGCTATATGAATTGGACAAGGCTTATGCGTTTCGGTGCCAAGAATTATATGAACATAGCTCCGCTCGATATCGATAATCCATTCTGCCACGCAAAAAGCGAATTGAAATTCTTTGAGGCGGCTGCGGCCTTTGTGCCGACTATTGCTTCAAAAACAGATACTTATGCCCGCTGTATTCAAAACGGGGTAAACGGTATGCTCGCGTCGGCGGATGAAGAGTGGTACAGTTCAATGAAAAAACTGCTTGACGACAAGGATTTCTATAGATTAGTTTCAGAAAACGCGCATAGTTACGCAATTGAACATTACTCGCCGCGGGCAAACGCCGCAGAATCGCTGGATGCATACAAGACTATTATCCAAGACTTTCATGGGGAGTAAGTATTTTTGAAATTTTCAAAAACCGATACTGCTGTATTGTTCCTTCTCGGCGGCACAATTACCTTGACATATTTAAGCATTAAAGTCGGAGATAACAAGGCTTTTGCAGGGCTATTATTTGGTTCGATGGGCTGCGGGATAATGCTGTATGCGGCGCACCGTTTAAGAAAAAAATAACTTTATCGCATAATATTATGGTAACTAATAAAAGGGGTGCTTTAATATGGCTCTGCGCCATCTGATTGATTTGAATGATTGCTCGGCAGGGGAATGGGACAAGCTGATAAGGCTTGCGGCTGATATAAGAATGAATCCGGCGGACTATATGTCCCGCTGCAAGGGCAGGGTAATGGCTACTTTGTTCTATGAGCCCAGCACCAGGACACAAATGTCTTTCCAGGCTGCTATGCTTCGCCTCGGCGGTCAGATAATCGGATTCGACAATCCTGTGAACTCATCTGTTTCAAAGGGTGAGAGCCTTAAAGACACTATAAAAATAGTAAGCGGTTATTCAGATGTTCTCGTTATGAGGCATCCGCAGGAGGGTGCTGCAAAGGCGGCGTCCCTTTATTCACTGTGCCCTATAATAAACGCGGGCGACGGCGGACATCTTCACCCGACCCAGACACTCACTGATTTAGTGACTCTTTCGATAGAAAAAAACGGCCTTTCGGGGCATACAATAGGGCTTTGTGGTGATCTGCGTTATGGCAGGACGGTGCATTCGCTGATAAAAGCAATGTGTAAAATCGGTGGGAGCAAGTTCGTTTTGATTTCAACACCTGAGCTTGCCGTCCCCCAATATATTAAAGACGTAATGAACAGCTCCGACTGTCAATATACAGAAGTCAATACGCTTGAAGAATGTATCGGCGAGCTGGATGTTTTATATATGACGAGAATCCAGCGCGAACGCTTTTCAACTCCTGAAGAATATGAGCGACAAAGAGGAGTATTTGTCCTCGACCGTGAAAAAATGAAAAAGGCAAAGAGTGACCTCACCATAATGCACCCGCTGCCGAGAGTTGATGAAATTGAGAATGAAATCGACGAGGATCACCGAGCGGCTTATTTCAGGCAGGCGGTTAACGGAATGTATGCCCGCATGGCGCTTATTCTCATGATGATCAACGATAATATAGTCATAGAGGACGCGGCGAAAGTCCTCGATAATTCACACTCATGCCACAATCCCCGCTGCATTACGCAGCAGGAAACTTATCTGCCGCGTTATTTCAAGAAAGACGCTTCGGATGATTTGGCTTGCATTTATTGTGATGATAAACAGGGAAATAAATAATTTTATTCGGAGGACTATATGGCTGACAATGCTTGCGTTTTTTTAAAACGCGGCGAAGAAAAAGATATTTTCGCAGGTCATCTTTGGATATATGACAACGAGGTCGAGCGTATCGAAAGAGAAATTACACCGGGGCAGATAGTAGACGTCAAGGCGTGTAACGGCGCGTTTCTCGGACGCGGATATATAAACCCAAAATCGAAAATACTGGTAAGGCTTCTGACGCGCTCACATGATGAGATAAATCATAATTTTATAAAATCACGTCTTGAAAGCGCTTTCATCTATCGTGATAAGTTGGGCCTTAATACGAATGAACGTTCTGCTTTCCGCGCGGTATTTGGCGAAGCGGATTTTCTCCCGGCGCTCGTCGTCGATAAATTTGCCGATTGCCTTGTTATCCAGACGCTCGCGCTCGGAATAGAAATGTTTAAAGCCGACATTGTTCAGATTTTGCGCGACTATTATAATCCGCGCTGCATTTATGAAAGAAATGATGTACCTCTGCGTGAAAAAGAGGGGCTGGAACAAAAAAAAGGCGTGCTTTACGGCGAAGAGCCGGGCATTGTCGAAATCGAAGAGAACGGCGTTAGGTTACTGGTCGATATTGTAAACGGGCAGAAAACCGGGTATTTTTTAGATCAGAAAGAGAACCGTGCCGCAATACAGCCCTATTGTAAAGAAGCGAGCGTTCTTGACTGCTTTTGTCATACCGGAGGCTTCGCTCTCCACGCCGCGAAATTCGGCGCAAAAGAGGTTGAAGCTGTCGATATTTCTGAAACAGCTTTGCAGGTTGTTTCAAAGAACGCGGCTCTGAACGGCTTTAATTCAATAACAACAAAAAAGGCAAACGTATTCGACCTTCTTAATGAATACCAGATGCAGGGGCGCATGTTCGATACTGTTATCCTTGACCCTCCTGCTTTCTGCAAAACAAAGTCTGCGCTGAAAGGCGCTTACCGCGGATATAAAGAAATCAATCTGCGCGGCATGAAACTTGTCCGCTCCGGCGGTTTTCTTGTGACATGCTCGTGCTCACATTATATGACGCCTGACCTTTTCATGAAAATGCTCCAGGACGCGGCGCTTGACTCACGGCGCAGCGCCCGCATTTGCGAGATAAGGTATCAGGCGAAGGATCATCCCGTTTCTATTAACGCTGACGAATCCCTATATTTAAAATATGTTGCTTTGCAGATAATATAAAAAATCCCCCGCGATAAAGCGGGGGGATAAGTTAATATGCGGTTTAATCAGTTCTTGGATGCGGATTTGCTTTTAAAGAAAGCTGCAACCGCGGGAATTAACGACACAACGACAATAGCAATTACGATTAAGCTGAAGTGATTCTTTACAAAAGGCATATTCCCGAACAACACACCGATCAGGAAGAATAAGGTCGCCCAGGATGCGCCGCCGATTGTATTATACAGCATAAATTTTTTATAAGGCATATAGCCGACCCCGGCGACAAAAGGTGAAAAAGTGCGCAGAATAGGCATAAAGCGTGTTATAATTATAGTTGCACCGCCGTGTTTGTCAAAAAATTTCTGCGTCCTGTCAAGGTACTCCTGCTTAATAAATTTGATTTGCTGTCTGCTTCTGACCTTGTCACTCAAAATCCGCCCGATCTGATAGTTGAGCATATTCCCTGCGACAGCGGCGACAATAAACATCGGCAAAGCACCCCAGCCCATAATTCCGGTCGCGGCAAGAGCGCCTGAAGCGAAAATGAGCGAATCGCCAGGTAAAAACGGGGTGACGACAAGACCTGTTTCACAAAAAATTATCAGAAACAGCAGGACATAAACGGGCGTGCCGTACTGGGTCATAAACACGCTCAGATGTTTGTCAAGATGAAGAAAAACATCGATAAAAAACTGAATAGCGGACATTATTGCACTCCCTTGGATAAATATTTACAAATTCAAAATCGCATAACTAATTATAATGGATGACGATTAATAATACAATGTACATAGTGTAAATTATGACCGCTGTTTTAAAATTAGTTCAATTTAAAACCAATTCCAACCGGTAGGGCGGAGATTATCTATGAAGAAACAATCGACATCAAAAAATTTTGCTGTTCTCGGAACTGCGAGCATTGTGGTAAAAATTTTAGCAATTGTGTATCTGCCGTTTCAGACAGCGATACTTCACGATGACGGCAATGGCATCGTAGCAAAAGGCTATAATATCTTCATTTTCCTTTTCTCGCTGTCAAACGCAGGTTTGCCGAACGCTATTTCAAAACTGGTAGCGGAGCAGGCGGCTCACAAAAATTTCAAAGCCGCGCAGAAAATACTCAAATGCGCCTACCTTGTATTGCTCGTTCTTGGCGTTGCCGTTGCCTTGGCAATGGCGCTGGGCGCGAGGACGATCGCAAGCTGGATTGATGAACCTCATGCGTATCTCATGCTCCTGTTCCTTTCGCCGACGCTTATTTTCACATCAGTTTCATGCGCGCTCCGTGGGTACTTGCAGGGCAGACAGAACATGGTGCCTGTTGCAATATCCAATATAATAGAACAGATTCTCAACTCGGTTTTTACAGTAGTTTTCGCTTATCTGCTTATAAGATACGGAAAAGACTACGGTGCCGCCGGAACAACAGTCGGTACGATTATCGGCGCTATCGGCGCCGCCGCTTTCCTGTGTTATGTTTACTTTACCGTTATGGGAAAGCAGCGAAGGCGCGAAATAAGGCGCACGGCTCCTGAACTTGCCATACCCGCAAACAGTGAGATATATAAAGAAATAGCGCGCTACAGCCTTCCTGCCATACTTAATACGTTCGCAACAAATGCGGCAAGCCTCATCGACACCTTTATCGGAACACAAAGGCTTGAGTCCATCGGGTATACCGCCAAAGCGGCCAATTCTTTATTTGGTATATATTCTTACCAGTACAACCGGCTTTTTACACTTGCCATAGCTTTTTCAACCGCGCTTGTTACCACGATGATACCGGCAATTTCCGAGGCTCTGGCACTGAAAAACCACAAACTTGTAAGGCATAGGTTATCCGACAGCTACAAATCTATATATCTCATTACAGTTCCCAGTATC
>DATALE010000023.1:0-2274 GCA_036261235.1 Ruminiclostridium sp.
TGACTTGAATCAGCTTTACCTGTTCAACGAAGCGGAGCAGACTGCCGCATTGACAGCACCGGAACCAGAGATAACGGAGGTCAAGGCACATTACAGAAAGAAAACCCGCCTGACGACTGACAAGCTGCCTGAGGATCTGCCTGTTGAGGTCATTGAACATGAATTGCCCGAAGAAAACCGAACCTGTCCCGACTGTAACGGCTCCCTGCATAAAATGGGCGAGGACGTTCGCGAGGAACTGAAAATCATCCCGGCAAAAGCTGTGGTAGTCCGCCATGTGCGGCACGTCTATGCTTGCCGACACTGCGAGGCTTCCTCAGACCATGTACCGATCGTCAAGGCGGAGATGCCTGAACCCGTCATAAAGGGTGGGTTTGCATCACCAGAAGCGATTGCCCACATCGCCACGCAGAAATTTGTGATGGGCAGCCCACTGTATCGGCAAGAGCAGGAGTGGACGCAGAATGGCATCCTGCTTTCACGTCAGACCATGTCCAACTGGCTTATCAAAGCCAGCGAGAATTGGCTGGAGCCGATATACAGCGAGATGAAGCAGCGGTTATGTGAGCATGAGGTTCTTCACGCAGATGAAACCACATTGCAAGTACTGCATGAGGACGGCAAACCCGCCCAGAGCAAGAGCTATATGTGGCTCTACCGGACAAGTGGCGAGGCAAAACACCAAATTGTTCTGTATGACTACCAACCAAACCGGAAGGCAGAGAACCCTGAAGTATTTTTAAGGGATTTCAAAGGGTATCTTCATGCAGACGGATACGATGGATATCACCGGCTGCCTGACAATATCACTGTAGTTGGTTGCTGGGCTCACACGCGACGAAAGTTCGACGAGTTGCTGCAAACGATTCCGAAAGACAAGAGGGATTCGTCCGATGCCGCGAAAGGAATCGCCTATTGTGATAAGCTGTTTCGTTTTGAGAAACAGTTTGCTTTGCTGTCCGCTGAAGACCGGTTTAAGGAGCGCGAACGTCTTTCCAAGCCGCTGATGGACGAGTTCTATACCTGGCTTGGGTCGCTCAGGGAGGCGCCAAAATCTCTGATGGGAAAGGCAATATATTACGCGGAATCACAGCGTAAATATCTTGAACGATATCTTCTTGACGGGCGGCTTGAAATCAGCAACAACCGCGCCGAAAGAACGATACGCCCGTTTGTGATGGGAAGAAAAAATTGGATTTTCAATAACACTCCAAATGGTGCGCGTGCTAGCGCAGTCTACTACAGCCTGATAGTATCGGCCAGGGAAAATGGCCTGAACCCGTTTGAATACTTGACGTGGATTCTTACGAACGCTCCCAACCTCGGAAGGCCTGGGTACATAGCCAAAACGGAGGATTTCTTGCCTGGCAGCGCGGCGATTCCCGAACGGCTGTTTTCGCCTAACCCGAAGCGTGAAAAACCAGAAAAATATGCTTGGGAGGTAGACGCGTGAAGGTCGGAAAAAATACTGCCTTTATGGTTGATTTCATCTCGGATTTCGCCGATGGTAAAATGTCGCGGGATGATTTTGAGCTTGATTATTCAGGCTATGTCATTGAATATTTTCCGAAGATGGAACGTGAAAATGCCCGCCTGGCGCGGAAGTTTGCCAATACAGTTGACGCCAAATACGAGTATGCTGAAAACCGAAATATCTCGGATGACGATTTCAGGGTCCTTATGAATAACGCGCTTTGCGATTTCCTCGAAACGGGCAATCCCGACTTGTTATGATTACCTCATAGGTTAATTAATGATTGCCAGCCGGCATCTTGAGGTTATTCGTCAAGGTGCCGGCTGCTTTTACGTTTACTTTATTTTCGCAAGTGATAGCAACGGATCAGATTACAGAACGGTGTTTACAAATTCAGTAACGGCGTACTAACGCTCTTTTAAGGAAATGAAAACACCCCTGAAAGCGTGCTCAAAATGCCACTTTCAGGGGTGTTTTGTGGCGGTCTTCAATAACTAAAGGTCCGGGGTATTCTGATGTTCTAGTCTCCTGTATGTTACTATTAAGCGCAAGCGTACCGAGTTCTGTAATGCAGGGGGTCTCGCCCAGATAATCTGAAGCCTGAAGAAACGCGGTGTTTCATCGACAATGCTTTCCGAAAATGTGTACTTATTATGATGACTTCGGCTGTATCATCAACCTGTGCAGTCCGACATGCTATTGGAAAGTACACCTATAAGGTAAGCTACGGAATGAGGAGTGAACAAGCTTGAAAGCAATTGCTGCTTGTATATTAACTACCATAGTTTATTTTGTCGCCT
>DATALE010000026.1:0-1609 GCA_036261235.1 Ruminiclostridium sp.
GATTTCTTGAAGTCTGCGAATTTGCTTTTTCTATAATATTTCCCTGTTCAATTTCCTGAATTAATTCCGGCAGCAAATTTACAGCGCTTTTTGGATTGTTCGTATAGGCTCTCTGCAATTTCATAAGTATGTCTGGCATGAGATTCGATCCTTTCTGTTAAAACATCCTAAATTTTTATCTATCTGTGCTGTAATTTCACCTTCATTTTCACATTTTTTATGAAATAACGCAATAGACTTTCCGCAAACGTTTCTATTAAGGCGTAAAACAAAGCATAAAGATGATATTGTCTAATAATTTACGAAAAAGTTTCGATAATTATGTATAGAGATTTCTAAAAAATGAGTGATGAATTTGAAAATTGCTGTTTGTGACGATATGCAGGAGGACTGCGAGGTCCTCGCAAAATGTATATCACAATATGCGGACGAAAAAATGCTGGATATCGAGATTAAAATTTTTAACAGCGGGGTTAAATTGATATCCGATTTTTTGGCAGAGGATTTTAAAATTGTTTTCCTTGACATTTATATGAACGGCCTCTCCGGCATAGAAACGGCATATAAAATACGGGATATCAACAAAGACTGCATGATCATATTCACTACGACAAGTCCGGATTTTCGCGCGGAGGGATTTGAAGTAGGTGCTACCCACTATCTTTTAAAACCGTTGACATACAGCGGGGTGGAGGAGGCGCTGCGGCGCTGCAGTCATTTCCTCTCAGACGGCTGCAAATTTATCAACGTCACAGTGGACCGGCACACGGTTCCGGTTCGCCTTCAGGATATCCTGTATGCGGAAGTGTACGGCAAAGCGGTATCCATTCATACCATGAATGGGGTTTTAAAAACCTATCTTACTCTTGCAAAGCTGGAGGCCGCCCTGACCGGTACATTTTTAAAATGCGACCGCAGTTATATTGTAAATATGCAGTATATCACCGGTATGGAAAAGGAGAGCTTCCTCTTGGTAAACGGTGAGAAAGTCCCCATCCGCTTTAACGGCAGACAGAAAGTGAAAGACTCCTATAACCGTTATCTTTTAAAAAGTATAAGGGGGGGAGATTATGTATGACCGGTATCTTGTTCCGGTCGGAATGCTTCTCTATATTGTCCCCTACGCTTATTTGTGCTATTTCCCTTTTGGAGATAAACTAAGAATTTCAAAAATAAAGCTGATTCTTTTGCTGTCTTTTTTTACCGTTGCTCAGTTTGCTTTTTATTACTTTAACGGCACGATGTCTCATAATTTGTTTAAACTTTCCTTTTACTCCTGGCTGTCAATATACCTTTGTACTTATTTGCTGACCGTAAGGGAAAGTTTTTCAAAATTGTTTTATGTTTTTTTATTGATCGTTAATTACGCAGGGGTCCTAATCAACGTTTCAAAATCCTTTGACACGTACTTTTTTCCAAATACTCTACATGAAAATGGATTCAGTATGAGGTTCATCCATATTTTCTTCTTCTTTCTGGCTGTTACTTTTCCCATTGCCATGTTTTTTTATAAAAAAAGTATTTCTTTGCTCAACCGGACAGACAAAGTGATATGGAAAAAATTATGGATTATTCCGCTGTCATTCGATATTACCATCATTGTATTTAC
>DATALE010000036.1:0-1506 GCA_036261235.1 Ruminiclostridium sp.
TTCATGATGTCCGCTTCCTGGCCGGTCTGGAGCATGGTGGCTGTTTTCTGCTTGAGTTCATCCCATGTGTAGGTTTCCCACGCGATCTGGAGCCCGGTGCCCTTTTCTTTCAGGTATGCATTGACCGCTTCCTGAACTCGATCAAGGCCCTGAATCTTCTTATCACCGGTCATCAGCTTCAACGTGACCGTTTCTTTTGGAGCAGTGCTGGCCTCAGCCGAGCTGGCCTCAGCAGTGCTTGCAGCAGGCGCTGCGCTGGCTGCTGCTGGCGCGGCACTGGCGGGTGCGGAATTACCGCAGCCGACAAGTGTGGTTGATGCCATCAAGCAGAGTGCAAGAACCAAACTTATGCTTTTCTTTACGCTTTTCATTTCAATAACCTCCTGATAAATTTTATTGAAAATCGGATAAATCCGATTTCAGCCTTTTACTGCGCCGACGATAAGGCCTTTAACAAAGAATCTGCGGAAGAACGGATAGGTAAATACAACTGGTCCCACCGCAATAACTGCAAGCGCCATTCTTGCGCCCTCACTTGGCAGGTTGCGTCTGGCATCCGCCGGTACATTGGAACTTGTCAGCAAATAATTGATGCCATCAAGCATGGAATAAAGATAATATTGAATGGTGTAAAGGTGACGGTCCGTTATAAATACCAGGGAGAGGTAATAATCGTTCCAGAACTTGACAAGGCAAAAAAGGAAGATTGTCGCAAGACCCGCCTTGCAAAGCGGCAGCGCCACACTGAAAAATGTTCTAAACTCTCCGGCGCCGTCGATTCTTGCAGCTTCAACAATTTCTTCAGGCACTGACTGTTTCATAAACGTACGCATGATAATAATCCACCAGGCGTTTACAAGGTACGGTATAATCAGAATTAAAAGTGAGTTGTTAATTTTCAGAAATTGCGAATAGACAAAAACCCATGGTACAAGACCGCCGCCGAAAATCGTAGTAAAGAACGCGAAGAATGCAAAACCGTTGCGATGAGCAAAATTATTTCTCGACAGCGGATATGCGTATAAAGCAATGACAGCGGTCGCTAAAGTTGAACCAAAGCCCGTGACAAGGATGGAATTTTTATACGCAGCGATTAAATCAGAACCGTACTTAAAAATGTATGTATAGGCAGTCACATCAAACCCAGCCGGCCAAAACTGATACCCGTTTGTATCAAGAGACTGTTTTGAGCTGAATGAAACCATAACAACAAGAATCAGCGGCGCGATAATCAGGATGCAAATCAAAATAAGAATAAAGTTGATAACAAAATTGGAACGTGTCGATATTTTATTAAATTCATAACTTTTTTTACTAATTGTGTTATCCATATACTAACCTCCTTTGCCGCTTTAGAGCAGCAAATATGTAATTCAAAGATTTTTTTGAATTAAAACAGTGCGGAATCCGGATCAACCTTTTTGACAACAAAATTGCATATGAACACAATCACACACCCGACGACAGCCTGATACAGGCCTGCGGCAGCGGACATACCCACATCTC
>DATALE010000037.1:0-10839 GCA_036261235.1 Ruminiclostridium sp.
GAACTTAGTGGCTATTTGTTCTTATCTACACCAATTGGATGTGTGCGCATTGGTTTAATATTTAAATGAAACTTATACAATCTTTCTATTTTCAGCAACGGCGAAGCCGTCACTTTTCACCGCGCGGCATGCGCTGTGCTAAAGTAGGTGGTGAGCGGTCGCCGAAGGCGATAAAACGGCTTAGTTGTCTGAGTCCAAACGAGTTCTAAGCCGTTTTAAGCGAAATAGTTCTTTAGAAGGAGAGTGTTTTCTGCCGTGCGGTTTTGTGGCGGTTTCGCTCCCGGCAGGCGCCTTTAGTTCCTTTGGCGCAACAAAGGAACCGCCCGCCACGGCGTGAGTGGCAATGTTCTTATTAGATGTTGCTATTTTTAAACCAGATAAGGAATTATAGAAGGCCTTTCCTTTCTTTGGCGGAACAAAGGAACCGCCAGCCACGGCGTGAGTGGCAGAGTCCTTTATAGATGTTCTTATTTTAAACCGAAAAAGAAATATAAATTGCCTTTCCTTTCTTTGGCGCGTCAAAGGAACTGCCTGACACGGCGTGAATGGCAAAGTTCTTAATAGATGAATTCTATTTTAAATTGGACAGAATAAAAACGTTTTTTAAAATAAAGTGCCACGCGCTCGTTTTTGCGCGTGGCTTTAAAGATTCTTTGTTAAATAAGAAACTTGGTGGCTATTTGTCTTTATATTCCACCGTTAGCTTTGTTTAAACAGGATGTATATCGGATAGGCAGCAAGCCAGTTAGAATGACTTTTTAATCCTCTCGACAGCTTCAATAGTATCTTCACGGCTGCCGAAAGAAGTCAGACGGAAAAATCCTTCGCCCATTTCCCCGAATCCCGCGCCAGGAGTTCCAACAACCGCGCTGCGGTTCAAAAGTTCATCGAAAAGTCCCCAGGATGTCATGCCTTTCGGACACTTGACCCAAATATAGGGAGCATTGACGCCTCCGGAACATTCGATACCGGCAGAAGTAAGACCTTCGCGAATAATCCGGGCATTTTCAAGGTAATAACCGATGGTTTCTTTAATCTGTGACTGACCTTCAGGCGTATAGACAGCTGCTGCACCGCGCTGAATAATATAAGATGTGCCATTGTATTTGGTTGACTGGCGGCGGTACCACATTGCGTTTAAATCTGCCTTTTCACCGGTCGAAGTTTTTGCCATAAGACCTTTTGGGATAACCGTATAACCGCAGCGGGTTCCCGTAAACCCGGCAGTTTTTGAAAAACTGCGGAATTCGATGGCGCAATTCTTCGCACCTTCGATTTCAAAAATACTGTGCGGAACATCATCTTCCGATATAAATTTTTCATAAGCCGCGTCATAAAGGATAACGGCGTTATTTTTTATTGCATAGTCAACCCATTCCCTGAGCAGATCCTTTTTAATGACTGAGCCTGTAGGATTGTTAGGGGAGCAAAGGTAAACAAGGTCTGCGTGAAAATCCGGCGGAATCGGAGCAAAGCCGCTTTGTTCTCCGCAGGGAATAATTTTTATTTCACGCCCGGCCATGATATTTGTGTCCATATAAACCGGATAGACAGGATCAGTTATTGCCACAATATTGTCTTTTGCGAAGATATCGCCGATATTTCCGGTATCACTTTTTGCGCCGTCGCTGACAAAAATCTCTTCTGTTGAAATATCAACTCCACGCGCCGCGTAATCGTTTTTCGCAATTTCACCGCAAAGAAAATCATAACCGCGGTAAGGGCCGTAGCCCATAAAGGTTTCGGGCTTTGACATATCGTCAACAGCTTTGTGCATCGCGTCAATGCAAGCCTGCGGAAGCGGGCGTGTCACGTCGCCGATGCCAAGTGAAATCACCTTTTTGTCCGGGTTCGCGGCTCTATAAGCGTCCGCGCGTTTTGCAACTTCTGCGAAAAGGTAGCTCTGCTTTAATTTTAAAAAGTTTTCATTAACAAATGCCATTGAGTTTCCTCCTGAACTTTATTGTATTTTTTAATTTAATAAAGGCAGCGCCGCATAATTATAAATGTTCATAAGCGCCGTAAGATTACGCATCAGATAAAACAAAAATCGAAGCCAATGCTGTTGTAGTTTTAGGGAAACGACGGAAATCTACAAGTGTATGGGCGTTTAAGGGTTAGCCGTGATTGTGCAGTGTTGCCTAAAGAATTACACAATTTCAATTTCACCGGTAAAAACGAGCTCAGCTGGTCCTGTCATCCAAACACTGTCGTTGTCCCACTGAACTTTTAATACGCCGCCTTTCAGATGAACGTTTATTTCTTCACCACGGGGACAGATTCCGTTGATACATGCGGCGACGGTGACGGCGCAGGCTCCGGTTCCACATGCAAGCGTTTCACCGCTGCCGCGTTCCCAAACCCGCATTTTCAGATCTTTCCCGCCGAGTATTTCGACAAATTCAGTGTTTACACTTTCAGGGAAAGCCTTGTTTTTTTCAAAAAGCGGCCCGATTTTTTCAATCTCAATGTCGTCGATGTCTTTTGTAAAGATAACAGCGTGCGGATTACCCATTGACACGCAAGTAAGGCGGTATTCAATTTCTGCTATGTTCATCGGCGCATCTACCACGCGTGGAGCGTCGTAAATTACGGGGATTTTTTCTCTTTCAAGTGCCGGTGCGCCCATATCGACCCTCACGCTTTTCACATCGCCGTTTTCAATATTTAATTTAAGCTTTTTTATGCCTGACAGCGTTTCAACAGTCAGCGTTTCAGTCCGAACAAGGCCGAGCATATATGCGAGTTTGCCAACACAGCGTATTCCGTTGCCGCACATACGGCCCTCAGAGCCGTCCGCGTTGAACATGCTCATTTTAACATCCGCAACACTGGACGGTCTTAGAAGAATAAGCCCGTCCGACCCTATGCCGAAATGACGGTCGGAAACTTTTTTCGACAAATCATTCGGGTTTTCGATATCCTTCTCAAAGCAGTTTATGTAGACATAGTCGTTTCCGATGCCCTGCATCTTATAAAACTTTAAGTTCATGATAACCTCCGTAGCGGCGACGCCGCAGTTATTTGTAAAAATTCGATATGGCAGCAGCGGATCGCTTTTTCCTTGTCAAAAAGAATGGGAAATAATTGATGCCCGCGGACTTTTGAGCTGCATTCAATCAGAATTAAAAACAGTATCTTGATTTTGTACGTTCTGTGTAAGTAACCACGCCTTGAGGAGCGCCGTCTGCGTTTTGGAATCGGCAATTTCACCTGACATAACCATCCCGACGGCTTTTTTAAACGGCACTTTTTTGACATCGAGAAATTCGCCGTCGTCAAGCTGCATGTCTCCGAACGACAGGTCTTTCGCAAGATACATGTAAATAATCTCGTCAGTATAACCCGGTGAGGGGAATAGCCGGCCAAGGCTAATATATTCTTTTGCCGTAACTCCTGTTTCTTCGAGCAGTTCACGTTTACCGCAGTCAAGCGGAGTTTCATTCTTATCTAATTTTCCGGCAGGTATTTCATAGATTTCGGATTTATATGGGTAGCGGTACTGATTCACAAGCAGAACGCAGTCATCGTCGGTCATGGCGACAACTCCGACGCCGCCTGGGTGCTTGACAAATTCCCTGATTGATTTCTTACCGTCCGGGAGTTCAACATCATCACATTGCAGCGTTAAAAGTTTGCCTTTGAAGATTACTTTCTCATTAGTAGTTTTTTCTTCGAAATTCAAAAATAACATCCTTTCGCTGCTGAATTGAGGGCATGACCGCGGCATATATATTATATTGCGCTCAAATCCTGCCACTTTTATTATATTAATTTAACAAATTACGGAGGAATGATATGGGAGAACTCTTTGATGAAACCATGCCGATGGGATATGAAGAACTTTTGAGATCCGTTCAAAAATTGAGACACCGATACAAATTTGTCCAACGCTTTTCTATCGGCAGGAGTGTTCTCGGCCGCAAAATTCCTGCAATAATCATCGGAACAGGGTCACACCCGGTTTTGTATGTCGGTACACACCATGCTCTGGAATATTTAACATCAATGGTTCTCATGAAATTCGCCGGAGAACTTTGTGCCCATATTGAATCGGGTGAAAAATTTCACGGACGTTGTGTAAAATCAGTAATGACAAGGCAATGTGTTTATATTATACCAATGCTCAACCCTGATGGAGTTGAATTACACCTTAACGGTGCGTCGTCAGCATACGGCATGAAAGAAAAATTATTAAGAATTTCAGGCGGCAGCTTTGAAAACTGGCAGGCAAACGCAAGAGGGGTGGACCTCAACCACAATTACAACGCCGGTTTCAAGACTTTGCGTCGAATGGAAATAGACAGCGGAATAACTGGGCCGGCGCCGCGCCAATTCGGAGGCTATCGCCCGGAAAGCGAACCGGAAACTCACGCTCTCTGCAATCTTTGCCGCAGGATGCTCTTTCGCCGTGCCTACGCTTTTCACAGTCAGGGCGAGGAAATCTATTGGGAGTATGGTGACAGGACGCCGAAAAATTCTCTGAGCATGGCACAGTCTCTGGCTGATGCAAGCGGCTACAGTGTCAGTCAGCAGCAGGGGCTTGCTTCTCACGGCGGATTCAAGGACTGGTATATAAACGTTTTTGCAAAACCGGGCTTTACAATAGAAATCGGCAGAGGCAAAAACCCTCTTCCACCCGATAATCTTAATGAAGTATATGAAAAACTTGAAAAAATGCTTGTTCTCGGACTTGTATTATAATATAAGATTAAACTCAAGTCTCATAACAGTCCGGATTTTGTCAGCAAAAAACAGCCTTTCTATTTATTATAGTAAAAATGAGGGTAATTATCAATTAAATTTCTGATTAAATCGAAAACTGTAAATATGGGTTTTTATATGCACTATTTTTGTTGAATAATATGCTTTAGTTTGTTATAATAATTCTTGTTGTCTTGCTTTTATTGTCTCTTCGGCTGAAAAAGCAGCAATTGTTGAGACGACGGATATAAAAAATTAAAAACAGGGCAAATACATAGGATTGAAAAGAGGTTTTTGCTTTGCCTTCAAGAGTCGTAGTTGGCGCCCAGTGGGGCGACGAGGGAAAAGGTAAAATCATAGACATTCTGGCTTCACGCGCGGACGTTGTAGTTCGGAGCCAGGGCGGCAATAATGCCGGCCACACCGTTGAATCTGACGGGAAGGTCTACAAACTCCACCTGATTCCGTCAGGAATACTGTATCCCGCAACTCCGTGTCTTATCGGCTGCGGCGTAGTTGTTGACCCAAAAGTGATTTTGGAAGAGATAGACGGCCTTGAATCCCGTGGTGTATCATGTGCAAATCTTCACATCGACCCGCGCGCTCATGTAATTATGCCCTGGCATATAGAACTTGACGGACTTTCGGAAAAGGCCAGAGGCGGTTCCGATATAGGAACGACCCGTCGCGGTATAGGCCCATGCTATATGGATAAAGCTGAACGCTGCGGTATCCGCATCTATGATTTAGTTCACCCTGATATATTTGCCAAAAAAGCGGCTTCGGTCTGCGAACTGAAAAACAAGATTATTGTGAACGTTTACGGTTCAAAAGCTTTAGACGCTAAAAAAGTAATAGAAGAATATAATGAATACGGCAAGAGACTTGCAAAATATGTATCCGATGTATCAGTTCTTGCTTTCGAGGCTGTAAAAGCCGGCAAGAATGTCCTTTTTGAAGGCGCTCAGGGCGCTCTTCTTGACATTGACCTCGGAACTTACCCGTATGTTACTTCTTCTCACCCGACAGCCGGCGGTGCTGCGACAGGTACTGGTGTCGGTCCGACTTGTATTGAAGAAGTCATCGGTGTTGCAAAGGCTTATACAACAAGAGTAGGTAAAGGACCATTCCCGACTGAGCTTCTCGATAAAAAAGGTGATGAAATCCGCAACCGCGGCCACGAATTCGGCACGACAACAGGAAGACCCCGCCGCACAGGCTGGTTTGACGCTGTTATCGTCCGTCATGCGGTCCGCATAAACGGTCTTACAAGCATCGCTATAAACAAGCTTGATACACTTTCCGATATACCGGAACTTAAAATATGCACAGCATATAAAAAACCGGACGGAAGCGTTACGAAGGACTTTCCGCCGACTCTTGAGGAACTCGCCGACTGCGAACCGGTTTATGAATCCGTAAAAGGTTTCACCGGGGACATTTCCTCCTGCCGCAGCTTCGATGAACTTCCGCAGGGAGCGAAAGATTATATCGCGGAAATCGAAAAGCTTATTGGCTGCAGGGTTTCTATGGTAGGCGTCGGTCCGGGCAGAGATCAGAACATCGAAAGATAAAATGTAAATATCAGTAGTGGGCGTCAGATTTTCTGACGCCCATTTTTGCGCGAAAAAAATTCCCCGATAAAATATCGGGGAACATTTATGTAAAGGTTACTGTGCTGCTTTCATAGCGTTTTCGAGATCGTTAATAAGATCGTTTACATCTTCAATACCGATTGAAAGCCTGATTGTTGTCGGTGTAATACCGGCGGCCGCTAATTGTTCGTCAGAGAGCTGGCTGTGAGTAGTTGAACCGGGATGAATAACAAGGGAGCGAACGTCGCCGACATTGGCAACATGAGAAAAGATTTTCAGTGATTCAATGAACTTAATGCAATTCTGCTTGCCGCCTTTAAGCCCAAAGGTGAAAACTCCGCCGCAGCCGTTCGGCAGATACTTCTGGACAAGATCATAATACTTGCTGGATTTAAGTCCCGGATAGTTAACAAATTTGACATACGGGCTTTCGCTCAGATACTCGGCTATGCGCTGAGCGTTTTCACAGTGCTTTTTCATGCGCAGCGACAGCGTTTCAACACCCTGAAGAATCATATAGGAATTAAAAGGTGATGCTACAGCGCCGTAGTCGCGCATAACGTTGGTGCGAAGCTTCATAATAAACGCGGTTTTGCCGCAGTCTTTTGCATAAACAATACCGTGGTAGCTTTCATCCGGGTTGTTGTAATCCGGGAAACGAGGATTGCCCAGCCACTCGAATTTTCCGGAGTCAACGACAATACCCTCCATTGATGTTCCGTGTCCACCGAGGAACTTTGTTGCCGAATGGATAACAATGTCCGCGCCCCATTCAATCGGGCGGAGTAAATACGGCGTCGTGAAGGTTGAATCAACAATCAGGGGGATACCGTGCCTGTGAGCGATTTCAGCAATTTTTTCAATATCGGCTACATTTGCGTTCGGATTGCCGACTGCTTCGACAAAAAACGCCTTTGTCTTGTCTGTGACAGCTGCTTCCCACGCATCAAAATCATCCGGGTCAACGAAGTTTACATTGATGCCGAGTTTTTTAAGGGATATTCCCAGCATATTTATTGCTCCGCCGTAGATACAAATTGAAGAGACGATTTCATCGCCCTGTGAGCACAGGTTCGCAAAAATCATGAACATTGCCGCGTGTCCGGAAGCTGCGGCGAGTCCACCGATTCCACCGTCGAGCGCGGCGATGCGTTTTTCAAGTACATCATTTGTCGGGTTTTGAAGCCGGGTATAGATGTTCCCTTCTTCTTTGAGCGCAAATAGATCATGCGCATGCTGAACGCTCCTGAATGAGTACGCTGTCGTCTGGTAAAGCGGAAGTGCGCGGGACAGTGTGTCTGAATCTGGTTTTTGCCCGGCGTGAATCATTAACGTATCGAAACCTTGTTGCTGCATTTTATCTTTACTCCTTTTTTTAATTTATCATTCCATTTTAGACGAAAGACTGATATAATTAATATAAGACTGTGCAGAGCAGTCTCATACATAAAATATTCCTGAGCTTTAAGCTCTTATATATAATACATCTATTTCAGAGGAGTTGTCCATGCGTAAATTAATAAAAAGTGTAATTTTTTTGTTTGCCGCAAGCTTTACTTTCACACAAATTTCCGGTTTAACGGCGTCAGCGCTGTGGAATCCCCCGACAACACCCACATGCAACGCTGTATTAGTTGTAAATGCCGATACCAATACAATTATATATGAGAAGAATCAGGATCAAAAGATTTATCCGGCCTCAATAACGAAACTCATGACAGCGATTATTGTTTACGATAAGTTTAAAGGCAAACTGGATACAAATGTCACTGTCGAAAAAGAAGATTTAGATACTCTTGACCCTTATGCCAGTAAAGCAGGTCTCAAAGTGGGTGAACAGCTGACGATTGAGCAGCTTCTTAACTGCCTTCTCGTGAAATCAGGAGATGACAGCGCGAATGTTCTTGCACGCGTTACCGGAGGCTCGGTTGATGAATTTGTGGCGAGCATGAATAAAAAAGCAAAGGAAATCGGCCTTAAAAATACACATTACGCTAATCCGCATGGTTTACAAGACCCTGATCATTTCACAACGGCAAGTGATGTATACAAACTTGCAAAATACGCAATGAAGATAGATGAACTCGCAAAAATCGTTGCACAGCCGTCATACACGCTTCCTGCGACCAACGTGAATCCGCAGGAGCGGCAGTTCGATAATACAAACTTCCTTATTAAATCGACTCAGAAGAAATATTATTTCAAATATGTCAAGGGCATTAAAACGGGTTCAACAACCCCTGCCGGAAAATGTCTTGTATCATATGCTGAAAAAGACGGAAAGACATACTATGCGGTTGTTATGGGCGGAACGGATAAGGATGGGACAAATACTGCCTTTACCGAAACAAAAGATCTGTATCAGTGGGTATTCAGGAATTTTGATATAAAGCCGCTTGTAAAAACAACCGACACCGCGGCGCAGGTCGGCGTCGATCTTGCGGTTAATAAGACAAAGCTTCTTTTAAAACCTCAGTCTCAACTCAACGCCCTTGTGCCCGACACGTATAAGTCTTCGGATTTGAAAATAACAATTGATGTTCCGCAGAAAGTAAAGGCACCAATTAAAAAAGGGCAGGTCATCGGCAAAGAAAAGGTACAGCTGCTGGATGCGAGCACCGGGAAATATCAGGATATAGGCGAAGTCAATTTGGTATCGTCTGAAAACGTTGACTTAAGTATGCCGCTCTATATTCTTTCGGGTATAATGAAATTTTTTGGTTCGATATGGTTTAAAATTGTAGCGGTACTTTTGGTTATACTGCTTATAGTTTATATATCGCTGAGTGTTTATTGGAACAAGCGCAAAAAAATGCTCAACAGGCGAAGAATGAAAAAATACAAATACAGATGATAAGAACTCCCCGGAAATCCGGGGAGTTCTTTATACCTGATTCAGGATTTTTGACGAGAAAAACCGGGAAGCGAGACGGAGATAATGCCCGACGTCTCACAAAGGGCGCAGTATTTGTCGACACATGAGACAACAAGAGATTCGAAATGGTACGGAGGAATGACTGTCAGCGGCCACATATGCTTTTTTATAATGTCTTTCTCCGTATTGTTCAGGTTAAAAATTTCAGCGTTTTTTAATGCTATTGATGGGTGAACGAAGGCGTGAAGCCCGGTTCTCGGTGGGGTATGGTGCCAGTCATAAAGAAATAAATCATGCAGCAGCCCTCCTCTGGCGGCAGAACGCCAATCACGCTTAAAAAAGCGACAGACGAGGTAACTGTAGTATGACACGGAAATGCAGTGATCAAGACATGTAACATCGTTGTGCTGTATAAAGTTTGACATTGATTTTACAGATTCATTCCCAATCAAATCTTTTATACAGCAATTGTATCGTTCAAGGTTTCTGTTCGAAGTGCGCTTTCTGCTTTTCAGGGAATTACCAATATTGAATATATTCATATTTTAGTATATCCCTCTTCAAACTTTTAAGTTTACTATTTCAAAGTAATTTTATATCCGTTTCATAATATTGTCAAGATAATAATTTTAGAAACAGGATTATATATAACAGAATAAGTTTTTAATACATCTATCGTAAGCACAAAACAATTCTGTTATGTATTGCGCATGTGCATTTGAGAAGCAAAATTTTGCACGCGCCATGGCGTTTAGCCCGAGCCTATATACAACTGTTCATATATCAATTATTTATTCAGTTGTATATATAGCGGGTTTCGGCAGTTAGCCAAATTCAGGTTTCATGTGAAATTCCGCTGTCGCGAATGGTCTTAAATTATTAATGGGTGCTGCGGTAATATTTTGCAGCACCCATTTTGATACTTTGCTAAGTGATTTTACTCAATATTGTAAATAAACGATTTTAATTGCCGCTGTTTATCGTGTCGTCCTGCCATGTTCCGTATTTATAGATTTTTGCCTCGCTGCTTGCTATTGTGAATCCAGGCTGGTTTGCTCCAGGAATCTGCGAAGCTCCGTTATTGGAGAAAATGACTTTTGCATTGCTCCAGTCGCTCGGCAGGGTATAGTAGTAAATACCATCGACGGCGGATTTTGTCATGGGTACACCTGGCCATGCCGCGTTTGTTTTGACAGAGGCGCCGCTGTCGTCGTAAACATAAATGTATGGGGTACCCCAGCCCGACGGAAGTACAAAGCTTGCCATTCCCGCGGTGACAGTTCGTGTAGTATTAATTGCGTCGTCCTGCCATGTTCCGTCTTTATAGATTTTTGCCTCGTTGTTTGCCATCAAGAAACCGGGCTGTCTTGCTGCCGGCATCTGTGAAGCTCCGTTATCGGAAAAAACAATCTTGGCGTTTTCCCAGCCGCTCGGCAGGGTATAGTAGTAAATACCGTCGACAGCGGATTTTGTCATGGGCACGCCGGGCCATTTTGCGGCTTCTTTAATAGTAGCGCCGCTGTCGTCGTAGACGTAAATATACGGATTATTCCAGCCGGAAGGCAAAACCAGACTTGCCATTCCCGAGGTTACAGTTCTCGTCGTATTTATTAAATCGTCCTGCCAAGTCCCGTCGCTGCACAATTTTGCCTGACTGCTTGTTAT
>DATALE010000049.1:0-5020 GCA_036261235.1 Ruminiclostridium sp.
TGTTTCCACTGAACAGGTTGCCCATGCAATGGATCTTCTCAATAATCGTCCACGCAAATGCTTAAACTGGCTTACTCCCGCTGAAGTCATGGCTGCTGCTTCTCTTTGACACTGTTGCACTTGATTTGACAATTCGCCACGAGCAGAAAGAAACAGCCTGTCGCGGCTCGAGCGACAAAGAGCTTATTTTATAATGCTTCTGTTGGAGACGAAAAAGAACTTCTTATCACCCAAGCCAACTTCTGATTAGATAAGAAGCAAAAATTCATTATTCGGTTTAAAAGGAGCACAACTTATTTCATAGTGTATTTTGTTGGGGACGGGAAAGAAACAAAAATAAAAGGGGCTGTATCCGCTGATATTTCAGCTTGATACAGCCCCTTTGTGCCTTTTTGTGGATTAAAGTGCCTTTTTAAGTGTCTCAACCATATCTGTCTTTTCCCAGCTTACTCCAAGATCTTCACGGCCCATATGCCCGTATGCCGCAACGTTTTTGTATATCGGGCGGCGCAGATCAAGCGTCTTGATAATAGCAGCGGGTCTAAGGTCGAAGTTGTCGTTAACAAGGTTTGCAATCCTTGTTTCATCGATCTTGTTTGTGCCGAAGGTATCGACGAAAATCGAAACCGGGTGTGCAACTCCGATTGCGTATGCGAGTTCAACCTCGCATTTATCGGCAAATCCCGCCGCAACAATATTTTTCGCCACATAGCGAGCCGCATAAGCAGCCGAACGGTCAACCTTAGTCGGATCTTTCCCGGAGAACGCTCCGCCGCCGTGACGAGCATAGCCGCCGTAGGTATCGACGATAATCTTGCGTCCGGTAAGCCCTGAATCAGCGGCAGGACCGCCGAAAACAAACCTGCCTGTCGGGTTGATGAAGTATTTTGTTTTGCTGTCGAGAAGATTTGCCGGAACGATTGGCTTCACGACATTTTCTATTAAATCCGCCTTGATTTGGGCAAGCGACGCTTCGGGATCATGCTGTGCCGAAATTACGATAGTATCAACTCTTATCGGGCGGCCGTCCTCATATTCGACTGTGACCTGTGTTTTGCCGTCCGGGCGGAGATATGAAAGCAATCCGCTTTTGCGAACCTTTGCCAGGCGAAAAGCAAGTTTGTGTGACAGTGAAATCGGCAGCGGCATAAGTTCCGGCGTTTCATTGCATGCAAAGCCGAACATCATGCCCTGGTCTCCGGCCCCAGTCGCCTCAATTGTAGAATCGTCCATTGTTCCGTCTTTTGCTTCGTATGCCTTGTCAACACCCATCGCTATATCGGAAGACTGCTCTTCGATAGCGGTAAGGACAGAACAGTTATCGCAGTCAAAACCGTATTTCGCGTCCGTATATCCGATTTCCCTGATTGTTGAACGGACAACTTTCGGAATATCGACATAACAATTAGTTGTGATCTCACCTGTAACAAGAACAAGTCCTGTATTTGTAACCGTTTCACAGGCAACTCTGGCCTGCGGATCCTCTTTAATGATTGCGTCAAGCACCGCGTCCGAAATCTGGTCGCAGACTTTGTCGGGATGTCCTTCTGTTACTGATTCAGAAGTAAATAAGTACCTCCCCATTTTTTCAGCCTCCTTTTTCTTAAAACAAAAGCCCCCCGGAAGTCAACCGGAGGGCGTAATTACACTTTCCTCATCTTTACGGTTAACCTTTCCGCAGGAATTAGCACCTTGCTGTAAAAACGCAGGTTGCCGGGCTTCACAGGGCCTTTCCCTCAGCCACTCTTGATAAGGTTTATTAAATTTTAAAATTATTATAGCATAATTTTGCCTGCTGTCAATAGCATATGATAATATTTTACAATATTATTGTTTAAAATAGTAATTATTATACTATTTTTGAGAATCCGTGACAGCAGTTCGTATAAGTCGGAATCAATTGCTTTTAAGATTAATATATAATTTAATATTTTCATTTAACAGAGACATACTGAAAATGTTTATATCTTTATAACCTTTTTGTTTAACAGGGTAATTATCGGTATCATAACGACAGCAATCAAAATTGATTTAACAATATTAAGTATTGTAGCACTTCCGATAGCCGCCCAAAGCGCCGGGGGCGTCAGTTTAAAATGTAAAAAGAATTCAAAATACGGCGGCGCAATAAAATAATTTGCTACAACGCCTACCGCCGCCATTGAAACAAGTCCTGAAATTCCGGCAAGAACCATAGCGGTAAATTTGTTTGAAAAACGTTTCGCCGCTGCCCTGTATACTGCCGAGAACGGAACCGTAACCGCAACACCTACGATAAAATTGATAAGATCACCAAAACCCATTGTGCTTCCCATTCCCTTGACAATTACATGGAAAAGGACCTTGATAAGTTCAACAGCAACAGCCGCTCCCGGCCCCAGAATAATTCCGGCGATCGCCGCCGGCAGGTCACTCGCGTCAATCATCAGGTAATTTGATCCCGGGATAATCGGGAACTCAATGAAATAGAGTATAATGGACAGTGCTGCCATTACGCCGGTGTAGACAATGAATTTAGTCTTTTTGTTTGTTAACATAAAACCATTCCTCCAAAAAATATTGTGGAACGGACGGCCAAAAAGCCCCGAATGAAAAAATCATTCGGGGCTTAAAATCACATGCCGTCTTCTTTCATCCGGACTTTACCGTCGGCTTCGGATTTTCACCGAAATCTGCTGAAAAATCAGCTCGCGGGCTTGTCGGCTTTCGCCGCATCACCGCCGGTGGGGAATTTCACCCCGCCCCAAAGACTTAATTTATATTATTTTACCACCAATATATTATTAAGTCAAACCATAAATTCTCCCTATAATTCAAACAAGCAATGAAATTTGAACAAAATTTTATAATATCAGAGATTTTTTAACGAATACCTCGCTAATTCTATTGCAAACGGCAACAATAAAATATACAATTATTACGTTTGAATTATTTATTGACTTTCACCGACTGAAATTATAGCCCGCAGCCGTTTTGCGGCGGAAAGATTGGAGACTGATAATTTATCGATGGAAAACAAAATCAGACTTTATGGATTCAACAACCTGACAAAAACTCTGAGCTTTAATATGTATGATATCTGTTACACGAAAAGCGTCGGTGACAGAGATGCCTACATTTCATATATTGACGAACAGTATAACGCTGACCGTCTGACCAATATACTCGGCCACGTCACGCAAATAATCGGAGCAAATATTCTTAATATTGCAAAACAGGATTATGACCCGCAGGGTGCAAGCGTAACCATTCTTGTCTGCGAAGAACCGATGATAAGCCACGCTCCTTCTTCACAGCATGATGAAGAGCCCGGTCCGCTGCCCGATTCGGTTATCGCACATCTTGACAAAAGCCATATTACCGTCCACACCTACCCCGAATATCACCCGGACGGCGGCGTCTGTACTTTCAGAGCAGACATTGATGTTTCAACATGCGGAAAAATTTCTCCGCTTAAAGCTCTTAACTACTTAATTCAGAGCTTTGAAGCTGATATAATGACGATTGACTACCGCGTCCGCGGGTTCACACGCGATATTACTGGGCGCAAACTTTTTATGGATCACCCCATGACCTCAATTCAGAATTTTATTCCCAAAGAGATAAAAAACCGCTATCAGATGATAGATGTAAACGTATATCAGGAGAACATATTTCATACAAAATGTATGCTTAAAGATTTTGATCTTGACAACTACCTTTTCGGCTTTACAAAGAAAGATATTCATCCGGGTGAAGCGCGGCAGATTACAAAGAAGTTGAGCAAAGAAATGGAAGAAATCTTTTACGGCCGCAATATGAGTTCACAATATTAAGGAGCGGCGATCAGTTGAATAATAAATCGCAGGAAAAAACACCTCTTCTCGATGCACTTTTAAAATATATGAGCGAACCTATAACCCATTTTGATGTACCAGGGCATAAAAAACGTGAGAACAAGGAAATTGCCTCATTTTTCGGCGAAAAAGTTCTTAAACTCGATGCTAATTCAACCCCGGAGCTTGATATGCTCGGACACCCCACCGGGGTAATCGCGCAGGCGGAAAACCTTCTCGCCGACGCATACGGAGCGACACACGCATTCATGCTTGTCAATGGTTCAACATCCGGCGTCCAGTATATGATAATGACCGCGTGCCGCCCAAAAGATAAGATTATCATGCCGCGCAACGTCCACAAATCGGCAATTAACGCCCTGATTATGAGCGGAGCTCAGCCGGTTTTTATAACACCGGAAACGGATTACGACTTTGGCATAATGAACGGGGTAAAATTTGAGAACGTTAAAAAAGCCATTCAGGAACACCCTGACGCAAAAGCGGTTTTCCTTATAAATCCTACTTATTTCGGAGCAACCTCCGACCTGAGGGCAATTGTAAAGTTTGCGCACAGACATAAAATGACCGTGCTGGTCGATGAATCACATGGCGCTCACTTTCCCTTTCATCCGGAATTTCCGGACAGCGCAATGGAGGCAGGTGCCGATATGGCCACAATAAGCCTTCATAAAACCGGGGGCTCGCTGACCCAAAGCTCCGTTTTGCTGTTAAACGATAGGTTTTATGAAAAATCAGAGGTTCGTACTGTCATTAACCTTTTTCAGACAACCAGCGCGTCTTACCTTCTGATGGCAAGCATTGACCTTGCAAGAAAAAAGCTCGCGCTTCAGGGAAAAAGTATTTTCGAAAAGCTCCTGACCGAAGTTGCATTCACAAAAAAGCAGATCGCGGCAATTCCCGGACTTGAGGTGCTTAACCGTGAATATATTGACGGCGGCGGTATATATGACTATGACGAGACAAAAATAGTAGTCAGAGTCAATGATCTCGGGCTGACCGGATTTGAGGTTTACAGCCTTCTCAAAAGCGAATACAACGTTCAGGCGGAGCTTGCCGAAACATATGTCGTTCTTTTTATTGCCTCAATCGGTGATGATGAAAGCACGCTCAAAAGGCTGGTCGAAGCTCTCACCGATTTATCGAAGCGTTTTGCGAAAAAAGGGCAGTTTAAAGTCGAAATG
>DATALE010000061.1:0-2134 GCA_036261235.1 Ruminiclostridium sp.
CATCTAGTGTAAGATGGTGATAGTTCATAAATGATGCCGCCTTTCCGGTAGTTGTCTTTTCAACTCCTACTGTATCACAACGGCGTCATTTGTGAACCCTTTTTTATACTGTTGCACTTGATATTTTAATTTACACCATAAAAAAATCCGCAGTCTGCGTTTTTAGCAGAAAGCGGATTTTGATTGTAAAACAGGAATATATCTTATAGCAATTTCAAAAAAGAACTGGAATAATGAAATCTGATTTTCTTGTTTACAACAGTAAAATCAGATAAGCAACAGTTGTAATCTTTTTTGAAATAGCTATAGAAGGATATTTGCATATTCCCTGTTAATTCCATCTGATTGACACAACTGCAAAGCAAATGTATAATTATAGTTATGCAGTCAATTATAACATCGGAGGTGTGACCGTGGATAACAGCAAACCTGCCGTCCCTGAAAATATATTGGTTCAAAAGAAAGCTATCAAAAGATTGTCAAACACCTTTTCGTTAGCGTTGATTCTTGAGCAGTTTGTAGGTGTATTAGCGTTAATTTTCGGCGCAATATTGATTTTTCTGTTGAGATTTGGTGTTTTTCATCAAAGCTCCCATGTATCGTTTCAAAAAATGTTTGATTTTTTATCGCAATCAGATAACAATGACGCAATCGGCAGTTTCTTTAACCTTATATGTTATTTTACATATATGTTTGTAACATTTGTAATAATTGCCGCTATTTTGCGACAGAATCCTTTTAAAGTTATCCCATTTAAATTTAAAAAGGTTAAGTTCCTGCCGATCCTATTAGTTTTCGGTTTGCTTGTTTCGATAATCGGTGAACAGTATTCCTCATTCTCAGATGCGCTTTTGAATTTCTTTAATCTTAAAGTAAACCTTGAGCAGTTTAATTTTCCGACTAATCCCACAGCTTTGGTGTTTTATGTTCTGAGTGTTTCTGTTTTTGCACCGTTTTGCGAGGAATTTATTTTCAGAGGTCTGATAATGCAGAATCTGCGCAAATACGGAGATTTTTTCGCTGTAATAGTCACGGCACTGATGTTCGGTGTATTACACGGTAATTTTGAGCAGACCCCGTTCGCATTTGTAGTCGGAATAGCACTCGGTTTTACAGTCCTTGAAACCGGTTCTGTGTTTGCCGGGATTATCCTTCATTGCCTAATCAATTCGACATCCGTAATTTTCGGCGCAATAAGCACTTACGCAGGCGATAATCTCGCAAACGTGATTTATCTTATATATATCGCTGTTATTGTTGCTTTGTCTGTTGTATCTGTAATTTTATTAAAAAAGCGCGGCTATTTAAAACGTGCATATAAAAAGTATCTGGAAAAGCCGTCACGCCCTCAAAAAGCGTTTATAATGTATTCACTGACGCCCGGCTTTATTATTTTTGCTTCTTTTTACTTTTTAACCTGCCTGATTTCTTTAACCCACAGGTGACATGATGGCAAACGACATTGATATCTTTCATGAATCCATGATGAGGCTTGCAATCGCACAGGCCCATATCGCTTTAAGAGAACGTGAAGTTCCTATCGGCGCGGTTATCTGCAGAAACGGCGAAATAATTTCTTTTGGGCATAACAGGCGCGAAGCAGGGAAAAATGCGCTCTTTCATGCTGAAATTGAAGCTATAAATAACGCATGCCGTTTTCTCGGTGGCTGGCGGCTTGAAGGCTGTGAACTTTATGTAACTCTTGAGCCGTGTCCGATGTGCGCCGGGGCAATCATTAATTCAAGAATAAAAACTGTGATTTTCGGGGCAAAAGACCCGAAAGCAGGTGCATGCGGATCAGTTCTGAGTCTTTTTGACTATCGTTTTAACCACAGACCCGGCATAGTCGGCGGAATTCTTGAAAAAGACTGTTCTCGGCTTTTGACAGACTTCTTTTCAAGGCTCCGGAAAAATTAATACAGCCAATTTTTAAGCAAACGTAACTAAATCTTATTAACAATATTTGCTGTGATAAACTAAAACGAAAGCGCTCCCGTAAAACACCGCGGAACGCTTTCGTTTTTTTGAAAATGCCCAAAAGAAATTATTTCGCCGTTTCTGCAGATAACCGCGCCGATAGGAACTTCACGTTCTCTTAAAGCGATATGGGCCTGTGCGATTGCAAGCCTCATCA
>DATALE010000066.1:0-13865 GCA_036261235.1 Ruminiclostridium sp.
CATACGTTTTTTTTCGTATGGGTTTCAAAAACAGGGCCGACACCGATATAATCCGCGCCGCGGGCGGCGGCGTCGAGAGCCTGTTCCGGACTGTGTGTCGAGAGCCCTATAAGCATTTCTTCTCCGGCAATTTTGCGCACAGCTTCAATCGGCAGGTCTTCCTGACCGATATGTACGCCGTCCGCTCCGACAGCGAGCGCAAGACCTACATAGTCGTCGATTATGAGCATTGCCCCGGCGTCTTTTGTCATGCGGCGCAATTTAAGGCACTGTTCGTACTGCCGCAGCATTGGCATATCCTTTTCCCTGTACTGGATAATTTTTGCCCCACCGGAAAGCATTTCTTTCACGACAGTTATATTATCGCGCCATTTTGAATACATCTCCGCGGTAATGCAGTAAAGCCCTTTTATCTTCGCGGCCTTTTTCGCCCTTAGTTCAGAAGCCGTCATATCGCGTCACCCTCCGCGAGCGTCTGCCAGTCCTTGAAAACCGGGAGATAGCCCCTCTTTCTTATTGCATTAACGACCTCGTCAACGCTCCTTGTATCCGAAATGCTGAATTGATCGGAGGTCGTGTGATTCGCGTAGCCGCCGACCTCGGTCGAAGAACCGGCGGACATTTTCGTAACGCCGAGCCCGATAAGGTTGTCCCTGAATTCGGGCTTTTCACGGGTTGAAACCGTTATGCCTGCCCGCGGCAGAAACAGTCTGAGCGCCAATATATCCTGCACGATATCACGGTCTGTTATGGTGCTGTAAGGCTCAAATTCTCCGGTGTGCGGACATAGTCTCGGCAGGGAAACAGCAAAATCGCAGGAGTCATATTTGTGCTGAAGGTAATAAACATGCAGACCTGTGAAAAACGCCTCGGAAGCATATTCATAAAGCCCGAGCAGAGCGCCGAGGTTGATGTTTCTGAATCCGGCACGGCAGGCTCTTTCGGGCGCGTCGAGGCGAAAACGGTAATTACGCTTCGGGCCGCCCAGATGAACCTGCGAGTACCGTTCCTCGTTGTAACATTCCTGAAACATCGTGAAACTGTCAACGCCTGCTTTGTTCAGCATAGAGTATTCGTCCGTTTCAAGGGGATAAACTTCGAGCGCAACGTTGGTGAAATACTTTTTGAGGATTGCAGTGCATTCTGCCATATATTCAGGGGGGCTTATTTCCCGCGATTCCCCGGTGAGAAACAGTATGTCGCGGATACCCGTGGCGGCAATCGACTGCGCCTCTTTTTCCACCTGATTCGGAGTGAGCGCTGCCCGTTTTATTTTATTGCCTGCGTTAAAACCGCAGTAAGCGCACCGGTTGACGCAGTGGTTTGCAAGGTATAACGGTGCGAACATAAAAATTACTTTGCCGAACTGCCTGACGGTTATAGAATTTGCACGGCGGGCCATTGCTTCAAGATGGTTTGACGCCGCAGGGGAAAGCAGTGAGAGAAAATCAAGCGGTGTAAGATCGCCTTTTGAAATAATCCGCCTGACGTCCATATCGGTGACATTGCTTAAAAAGCCGCCGATGTCAAAGCTCCTGTAGGGTTCAATATAATCATAAAAGTCCATTTAAATATCTCATACTTATTCCAAATTAAAATTCTTGCCTTAAGTTTATTTGGAATTAGTATCAAATCCTCCTTAAGCGAAAATTATGCGTTAAGAAATCCGGTAAGCGGAGAAGACGCCTTCGCAATATTCGAAACGGGGCCGGATCTGCTTAAATAAGCGAGCCTTCCTGCGCGGACCGCCAACCCGAACGCTTCTGCCATCCTGACGGGGTCTTGTGCCGACGAGATTCCAGTGTTAAGAAGAACTGCATCTGCGCCGAGCTCCATTGCTTCTGCGGCGTGTGACGGCGCTCCGATACCGGCATCAACTATTACCGGAATATCAATCTCATCAATAAGAATCTTGATAAGCTCCCGTGTTTTTAGCCCGAGGTTAGTTCCGATAGGTGCGCCGAGCGGCATAACGGCGGCAGCTCCGGCTTCTTCAAGGCGCTTTGCGCACATAAGCTCAGGGCATATGTAAGGGAACACAAAAAAGCCCTCTTTTACTAATATCCTTGTGGCTTTAAGCGTTTCTTCATTGTCCGGCATAAGGTATTTCTGATCGGCTACGACTTCTATTTTGATCCAGTTTCCGCATCCGGCGGCTCTTGCAAGTTTTGCGATTCTGACTGCTTCCTCCGCCGTTCTTGCTCCGGAAGTATTGGGCATAAGAGTACAGCCCTCGGGAACAAATCTGACAAGGTTGCCTTCTTCGGAACCGAAATCTACTCTGCGCAGAGCGACCGTGGCCACCTGAGCTTTCGCAGCTTTGATGACCTCCGGTATAAGCCTGTTGTCAGGATATTTTCCCGTGCCGACAAAAATCCGGCTTGTCAGCGTTTTGCCGCCGATTTTAAGTGTATCGTTCATCTGTATCGCTCCTTATACTAATTCCAAATAAACTCAAGGCAAAAAATCGCGTAAAAATCGTAAATCAATGATTTTGACGCAAATTCTTTGGATACTTTTAATTTTGAATAAGTATTAATACTATTTCAGTTCAACGTTCTGTCCGTTCAAAATACGGCTCATCGTTCTGACCGCGCACATCTTTCCGCACATAGAGCAGGTGTGTTCGTTTTCTGGAGGAACACTTTCAAAATACGCCTTGGCCTTTTCGCCGTCGAGGGCATTTTTGAACATTTCGTCCCAGTCGAGGTTCCGTCTGGCCTCGCTCATTTTGAAGTCCGCTTCCCGCGCTCCTTTTATTCCTTTTGCAATATCCCCGGCGTGAGCGGCTATCTTCGAGGCAATAATGCCTTCTTTGACATCATTTATGTCCGGCAGGCGCAAATGCTCGGCAGGGGTTACGTAGCACAGAAAGTCCGCACCGTTTGCCGCCGCAATGGCACCGCCGATTGCGGATGTAATATGGTCGTAGCCCGGTGCGATATCTGTAACGAGCGGCCCGAGAACATAAAACGGTGCATCGTGGCATAGACGCTTTTCAAGCTTCATGTTTGCGGCAATCTCGTCAAGAGCCATATGTCCCGGGCCTTCCACCATGACCTGAACGTCTTTTTCCCATGCTCTCAACGTTAGGTTCCCAAGCTCTGAGAGTTCGGTTATCTGGGAGGCGTCCGTCGCATCGGCAATGCTTCCCGGGCGCAGCGAATCGCCGAGGCTTATTGTAACGTCATATTCGCGCAGAATGTCGAGCAGCTCGTCATAATGCTCAAAGAACGGATTCTCGTTTCCCGTCATTTTCATCCATGCGAAAAGCAGAGAGCCGCCGCGGGAAACAATATTCATCTGTCGTTTTTCACGCATAAAAACTTCAGCAGTCCTTCGGTTAAGGCCGGCATGGATTGTCATAAAATCCACGCCTTCTTCGGCGTGACGGCGCACGACATCGAGAAAATCCTGAGCAGTGAGATCCTTGAGATCCTTTTCAAGGTATCCGGTTGCGTCATATATGGGAACCGTACCGATCATCGCAGGGGATTCTTCAATCAATTTTTTGCGGAATTCGCGGGTCTTCCCATAGTTGCTGAGGTCCATGATAGCTTCCGCGCCGAATTTAACGGCAAGCCTTACTTTTTCCATCTCCAGGCGATAGTCGGCACAGTCGCCGGAAACTCCGAGGTTGACGTTGATTTTTGTGCGAAGTCCGCGCCCCACGCCGTATGGGTGCAGGGACTTGTGGTTTATATTCGCGGGTATCGCGGCCTGCCCTGACGCTACAAGAGACAGGAGTTCATTTTCCGGGATTCCTTCATCGGCGGCGACCCTTGCGATTTCTTTTGTGACATAACCGTTTTTTGCGGCTTCCATTTGGGTTTTAAATTTCATTTGACTACTCCTTCCGTTATTCCGTCATGATATAGATTGGAAAAATGGCTTGTGGGGCCGTGGCCTTTCCCGATACTGAGCGAGTTTTTAATGGCCAGGGTGAGATATTCTTTTGCCCGCCGGACAGCCTCCGGCATTTCATAACCGAGCGAAAGATTCGCGGCAATCGCGGACGACAGGGTACAGCCTGTTCCATGTGTGTTTTGTGTATGTATTCTCTCTGTTCTGAAATAAGTAAACTTCACACCGTCAAAAAGAATATCCAGAGCGTCGCCTGTCAGATGTCCCCCCTTAATAAGAACTGCCCGAGCGCCCTTTTTATGTATCATCTCCGCCGCCTGCTCCATATCGTTGGTCGACAATATTTTTCGCCCTGTTAAAGTTTCAGCCTCCGGTATGTTGGGCGTTATCAGGGCCGAAAGAGGGAGAATACTGCGGATAAATATGTCTATGGCGTCAGACTCCATAAGATCGGTTCCGCTTGTTGAAACCATGACGGGGTCAATGACGATATTTGGCGGCTTATATTTTTTGAGTTTGTCCGCAACGGCAAGCATGCAGGACGCTGTCGGAAGCATACCGATTTTGACAGCGTCCGCACCGATATCTTCGAAAACGGCGTCAAGCTGAGCCGAGATAAGCTCCGGTGTGATATCCTGCCGCCCGATTACGCGGACTGTATTTTCAGCGATGACAGAGGTAATAACGCTCATTCCATAAACTCCGAGAGCCAAAAAGGTTTTTATGTCCGCCTGAATCCCGGCACCGCCGCTGCAGTCCGAGCCTGCTATGGTCAGAACTTTTTTCATATAACGCCCCCAATAAAAAATGGTGCCTGCCGCGGGCGGCAAACACCATGAAAAGTGCAATGCTTCCCTACGACAGTGTGAACTGACAGGTTCAAAGGGTCAGGTTTTAACCTTCTCAACTCTTTAGGAGTCCCCCCGCAAACGCAATATTAAATTTATCGGTATGGATAATAAACTTAGGGAAAACAAAAAAGGCTTTCCGAACGGAAAGCCTTTGTAAAAACATACGTTTAATGCTTGCTTCCCTACGACAGTGTGAACTGACAGGTTCAAAGGGTCAGGTTTTAACCTTCTCAACTCCTTTAGGAGTCCCCCCGCATATTCTATTAAAAATTATATTATCATTATTACAGACTAAAGTCAAGTTAACTGTTCTGAAGAATTTGGTCAATCTCAGTAACTTCAATTATAAGTTTATCTTCTGTAAATAAATCAGCGTCTTTTTCCCGTGCGGCAAACCCGAAAATGTAATCACGATAACTTCTCAGGACGACCTTAAACCCTTTAAAGTTTTTGAAATCAACCAAAACATTTTTACTTTTTTCAATACTTTCAATTTCAAGCGCGTCATAAACGCCAAAACCGTATCCAAGCAGCTTGCTCATCGCCTCTTTTGCAACCCACATGGCGGAAGCAGTAAAATCACTGCCCAAGGTGGGGACACAATCTTTGAATAAGGATTTTTCATGTTCGTTTATAAACTTAAAAATAACATCAGTGTTTTTCTGGCTTGTTTTTTGAACGTCAAGTCCTGCATAAAGTTTTTCTTTGTTTGTAACGATTGCCGCGGCAAGGTTTCCGTCATGCGTAATGCTGACAAAGCGGGCCCCGTCGTCGGTGAAGGGTGCACCGTTCCTGTCGCTTTTTATGCACATGCCGCTGTCAAACGCATTTTTCCCGGTCAGGCGGGAATAGGCAAGCTTGGCGCACAGTCTGCCGTACAAGAACTCGAGTTTTCTTTTTTCTACCGCTTTTGATATCTTATTGAATTCGTAATCGCAGAGGAATTTTTTATAATAATCAGTATCGTGTGATTTACCGGAATAATCAGTGCAGACAAACTCATAAATGCCGTTCATTCAAAATCGTCCTTATCTTAGTATTATTTTTTCTATTATAATACTTTTTAAAAGCTTTGCCGAGTGATATTTCAAGGGCAGCACCGCACAATTCACGGCTGCCGACGTATAATACTAATTCCAAATAAACTTAAGGCAAGAATTCGCGTAAAAATCGTAAATCAATGATTTTGACGCGAATTCTTTGGAGACTTTTAATTTGGAATAAGTATAAGAACATTTAGAATTATGCGGTGTTGCCCAAGAACCCCCTTGTCCTTTTTAGAATATCATATATCAAAAGGGGTTGTTTATATGCAAAGTATCCTTCCACTTTTGCTTCTCTCATATTTTTGCGGCAATGGCAGTCAGTGCGGATGCAATGGACTGTTTAACGAATGTTGCAACAGGTCGTGTGATGGCAACTGTTGTAACAATAGCTGCTGCTGCAACTTCTGTCACCCGTGCAGCAGCCCGAGATGTAATTCCTGCTGTGATAATTACGGCGGCTGCGGTCAATGCAGGCACATATATAGATTAGGCGGTTTTTTCTAGTTTTCTGTACCTTATAGCAATTTCAAAAAAGAACTGGAGAAACGAAATCTGATTTTCTTGTTTACAACAGTAAAATCAGATAAGCAAAAGTTGTAATCTTTTTTGAAATAGCTATAGATGAAAATTGTTACAAGCTAAGATTTACTATCTTGTCTCCAGTCAAGAAACGCCTGCTTATCGCTTGTCACCCTGAGCATTCACAGTTTCGTTATATACAATCTGAAAAATTTTATGTGGCGGCGGGGTCTCGCCGCCAGCCGCCTTCCAACCTGCAATGAAAGCAACTCGTACCATAGAAAATAGGGCATTTTCCGCTTCGTCATATTCTCGGCGCTCTAAAAAATCATTAAATGCCTTTTCAAAATCGTTTGTTTGCATTTTTATTCCCCAGACAATGTAATACTATAAAGCAATTGGACTGATAACAGTCCCATTATAGCATACTAACCTCATAAAATAAAGATAAAAATGGACTAAAAACAGTTCTTTTTATGAGGTGGCCAATGTCAGAACAAAAGATAAAGCAAGATGAAGTCCATATTGGTGCGAATATAAGAATTATCCGTAAGCAGCGGGGCATGGGACAAACAGAACTTGTACGCCGCTTGCAGCTTGATGGAATTGAGATGACACGTGAAACCCTGGTCAAGATTGAGCGAGGCATTCAACATATAAAGGCATCTCAGCTTCGAGCAATTAGGGATGCTCTGAATACGACTTACGATGAATTACTAAAATAAATTTTCCTGCCCGTATGAAGTAAACACTTTTCTGACAGTGATGGTAGTGTAAATTATTCTTGACAGATTATCAATTCTGCTATTACAAAGTTGTTTTTTGAATCACAAGGAACACCTCCGACAAAAACTCACTATTGCTTTTTAAAGTAACCGAAACGCCCCCTGTAATGCAGAGGGCGTTTTTTAATAAATAAATATTTTACAATATATGGTAAACATGCTATAATTAAATAAGTTTTCACACGGAGGTAAGCGGTATGCTGATAAAAATAATAATTTTAGGGGCGATTCTGTTTATCTTTTTCGGAGTGTTTACATATTTATCATATAGGAAAATTCCGGAGGAATACAATTTTAAACTCATAAGAAGATTATACTATTTGTTGATTATGGTGTATATTGCCGCATTTGTAATCGTTTTTAAAAGCGATTTTAAAAATATTCAGATTTTCAATATAAATAATACGGTATCAACAATAGCTAATGCACTGGCAGCAGGGCTGGCGCTGTTTATCCTGAGCGTAATATGGGAGTATATTTTTATTTCATGTCGGTCTTTTAAAAATATAAAATTTAAGAATTTCGAAATAACAGTTGATGAACAAAAAGTAATAGAGCATCTGGACAAATTGCGCGATAAAGAAATAGGCAGCCTGTATAATGTTCTTTTCGCAAAAATTCGAATGCTCAAATATATTAATGATTATGTTGAACAAAAGGAATTTTTAAACCCGCAGGAATTTTATAATGATATTTTGCAGGAATACAAGAAAGTAAGAAAAAACATTGAGGTCTATATATACAAAGAAGATTTTGACGGATACCTTGAAATGCGGAAAGATTTAAAATTGACTTCAAAAGAATTATCCACTATAAAATATTCAATTGATATGTTTGGTTTTTGCTGCCCAAAAGGATTTAGGCCCAAAGAATATAATTTTTCCAGTATAAAAACAAAATATACAAATTATGATTTATTGGTGGTTTTGGAAAGCCAGATGATAATAAACGAGGAAAATTATATTATATTTGATATAATAAACTATTTTGAACAAGTTGTTTCATTAAAAATAATGGAAAGTGACACTTTGCAACCCTCAAATAGTATGGTATAATATAGAAAAGGATGTGATATCATGTCTGATGCAAAAAGGAAAAACCTGCTATACCTTAAGAAGATAGCAGAAAATAAAACAGGCTATGGTATTTGCCAAATCGAAAATTTGGAAATATCCCCAAGAAGCAAGGTTATGAGTGATGAAAGAGCTATCAGGGGTAAACAAATTTTGAGAGAAAAAATATACGGAAGATAAAATAAAAGGGGCCTCCTTTTCAGGAGGCCTTTTTCTGTGCCTGTCCGTCTTTCCGCTGCAGGTTTATAAAAATGTCGACCGCTTGGCGGACTGTTTTTTTGCATTTCGGTTCTGATTCTGGTTTTCGCGGGTCAGAGGGGTTTGACCGTTGCATTTTCTTTCTCTGGCCTCTTTATTATCAACCTGGCTGTCTTTTGGCATAAAATCCTCCTCAAGGCTACATGGTGTGGTCTTCGCGGGCAATAAGCTGTGCGGTATAGCCGGATTTTTCTATTTCTTCTTTTATTTTTTCCGCAGAAGTGCCCGTACTGTCGTAATCAACAGCGGCTTTATTTGTCGACGTATTGACGCTGACACTTATAACGCCGGGAATCGCTCCGACTGCACGCTTTAATTCCTTTTCACCATGGTTGCCGGTAAGTTCGGGAACTCTGAAATAAGCGCTTTGCTTTGACAAATATATCATCTCCCGAACTTATTATTTCTCGTGAAAAAAGATAAAATTCGCGGAAATAATTTATGAAGAGGTTCTTATTCTGTTTTGTTATAGCTTTCTGCCTTGTGTTTTTCGCGTTTTACAAGTTTAAAACTGTTTTTTTCATCCATTAAACGAAAGCTATCAGAATCCATTATGCTGCGAAGCACTTTTAGCGCCCCGCATTTAATCCGGCTGACACGGCGCTGGGTCATGCCAAGCTCGTCCGCTGTCTGCTGCTGTGTCATACCGTGGAAAAAAATCAAGTCAACAACCTTGTTCTGGAGAGGCTTGAGCTTCACGAAGGCTTCCTCAAGCAATATTTTATCTTCAAGGTCCAGGTGAAAAGAAGTTTGTTTTTGAAGCTGTTTTGAAAGGTTGATTTCTTCGCTCAGAGAGTCATCGGAATAGTCTGTGCAGTCTTCATCCCTGAGATATGCCTGCTCGCGCCTTACATAGTGCCTGATTTCGCTTATTACACACGCACAGGCCCAGGTGGAAAACGCGGAACCACGGGATTCGTCAAACGTCTTTACAGCTTTTAAAAGGCCGACCACACCCGTCTGGTAAAGGTCGTCACTGTCAAGACTTTGACCGTACATGCCCGCAAAGTGACGGATTATGCCCTCACCTTCGGAAATGACGTTTTCTATAGAGCCTTTTTTTTCTGCAAATTTCCTGTATGCGGTGTTAATGTTGACAATCATTTGTTAAACCTCTGTTTGTCACATCTTACAAAGCGTCCTCATGATGGGCTTCTTTGAGTTATGAGTCGGAATACTGGATCGAATCCCCCGTATCGGTGGAATTGATACTCCCGTTTAAGAGGCAGACTTTTGAGCTGAGAGTATAATAGGTTGCATTGCCGTCTTTGCTTTTAACCGTCATTTTTATTCCGAGAAGGTTGTTTTTTGTTGTATCAATGTTTGAAAATACAAAATATACTTTATAACCTTTAAATGTTTGCCCGAGGTATGTGCTGCTGCCGATATGTATCCCGTTGCTTGACGGGTCGTAGTATATTCCGTCGCCGGAGTCTGTGTTCGATATCGTGACAGTTTTTGAATACCTGAGTGTAGTGTCGATTTTTTGTACCGTCATTACGCAAAGGTTATGTGCCTGTGTCTGTTTTGTGCTTGTGTCAAATGATCTCAGCAAAAGCAGCAGGATGGTTACAGCCACGCCCATTATCATAACGGAAATCGCCGACGCGACAATAAGTTCAATTAGTGTCAGGCCGCTGTTGGCTTTGCGGACTTTTGGGGTAATATAAGAAAACCGCATTATGACCACCTCCGGTGTTAGTCGGGAACAAATTCCTTATAGGTGACATCGCCGTCCTGTCCGCTGACATAAGAGCCGGAAACATCATAGTTGTTGCCGCCGAAATTGATTGTTAAAGAAGAACTCGTGCCGCCCGTCGAACTTGCCGCATGTTTTGTTTCAACCTGAGCGGCGGCGGACATTGCGTTATTGGTCTTTGTACGCGTAGCCTTGACCGCAACTACAGCGGTTTCGGTAATCGTTATCAGCATCAGCGAAACAATTGCCAGCAGAGCCACGCTGACAATGACTTCAATCAGAGTCAGCCCCTTGTCAAAACGGCGGCTTTTATTTTTATTCATAAAAAACCCACCTTTCAAATTCTGTTATTCGCCCCAGTGTAGAACCTGCCATGAACCCCCGTCTTCCCCGGATTGGTTCCCGCCGCTTTTGATAAGCACCGCGAGCGGTGTCCCTTCAAGATGAGGGGAAACATATTTGAGCCTTACGTTCGAACCGATGTCAACTGTTTTGGCGGCTATATTTCCAGCAACAGCATATCCGGTCTGTGTCCCGTTGTCGCCGACGCCGCCGCTGACCGAAACATTGCCCTCAGGCATATATATGCTGCCCATTATTTCAGCAGACTGCAAATCAAGGTTTGTACCTGCGCCGCCGATAACAAAAATTTTTGACTCCTGTGAAATATCCTGCATTCGTATGATAGGGTTGCCGCCGCTCAGCGTGAGCGTCGTTCCGCCGCCCTCAAGATATATGTAAAAATGATTCGGGCCTGTGACATAAAACTGCCGGTTCTGCAGGCTGATAGTTCTGTCTATAAGAAAATATATGTCTGAGCCCGTGGTATCAATAATTACCGGCGTGTTTCTGCTTGAATAGTTTTCACATCCGACGACAGTGCCGCTTGTGTTTACATATTCAGTCGAGTGTGTGATATTGATTAAGTTTGAGCGAACCGCGGCGACAGCCGCCGAGGGAAGTGAGGTGTCTGCAGTCCCGGGCGTCAGGGCAAGTTTCAAATCCATGTCGGTTTTTTTTTCGGAAGACGGTGCAAAAAAATCAACGTCATTATTGAGCGTTGTAACTTCACCTTTGTAAAAAAGTTTCCCGAAAATCTGATGATTCTGCCCCCTGAACTGGACATTGCCCATGCAGTAGGCGTCCCCGCCGATATAATTGCCGGCCATACTGAGATTTCCGGCGATATACGCGTTTTTGGTGACGGTTGAACCGTTCGATACCGTAAGTGAACCGCCGACATAAACATTGCCGTCGATTGAAGTGCCGTTCGACAATGAAAGCGGTCCGTTAAAGGCAATATTGCCGAAAATCCTTGCGGGGTTGATTGTACTGTTCACCGGGCTCTCAACGTAGAGTATGTTGCTTAAAGGGTTAGGATCGTTGATGATTTGCCCGGCGCTTTTTGAAAGTTCGGCATAAACCGTTTTAACGGCGGCTTTACTCCCGGACGGATAATAGCCTTTTCCAGTAATTTTCAGGACATCGCCCGTTTTTCGCAGGGTCAGCGTAAAACTGCCCAAACCGTTTGCCGTGCCTGAAGCGGAATTGTAATCAACGCCGTCGTTTAAACTTGATATGTAATCGTAAAATGAAGAGTCGTTTTTATCGTTTAGCTTTGAGATTGCCGCGCTAACTGCAGACCTGGCTGTAAAATAAGCCTGATTCGAATAATTGTTTTGATTAGAAACGCTCATTGATGTCAGGATTGTTGTTACAAGGGCTGCGGAGAGGATAGCGGTGACGGCGCATGCTACAATGATTGTTATGAGTGAACTGCCTCTGTCATGCTTTGACTTTTGGTAATTCATATAAGGGCTCCTGATGGCGTTAAAAATTATAATGTTTATTATAGTATAGCAGAATTATTAAAAAAATCCTATATGAATTGAAAGCAAAAAAACCTTATTAATATAAGATTAAAACATTTGCTACTATTTGTCAAGATTTCCATAGATTAATTATTTTTTTACTGCCGGGGCAATCTCTGCATCGCATAAAAATCAGGTTATTTCATAAGAATATTTTGTCCGCCAGGTTCGGGCAGCAGCCAGTTTAATACATTATCCCCCTGGGTCAGCTTCTGGGAAGAGTAACAATTGATCGTAATGTCAAATGAAAAGTTCCCGCTTTTATTTGAGCAGGTGAAGGAATCCGTGACAATATATTTTTTCGTGCCTTTAACAGCGTCTAGGAATTTATTTACCGCTTCAAAATCCCCATCCATACTCATTGTAACTTTAACAAGAACCGCGTCTTTCGTTACATTTGTTTTTGCTTTGGTTGACGAGAGTGATGGAGCGGCTTTTTTCCCCGCGATGATATCGGCATAGGTTTTCATATTGTATTCCAAATCGGTTGTTAAGGAAGAAGCTTTGTCGCCGGAATCTGCGGAAACGGAGGCACCCGGAGTTGACGCGACAGGGTCGCTTAGTTCCGCTGAATTGACTTTAAGCCCGCACTGTTCAGCAAGCCCGAACAGCCATACATTAAGAGAAGCTTTGTTATAAATCGGCAAAAACGGGTCTGCGGCCGCTGAAGCGTCGCTGAACGCCTTTGTAATTGAAGACGAAATGTTTTTTGAGTCGGTTATTTCCTGCTTTGTCTTTGCAATCTCAATCTGCGTTGCCATTAGCTCCTTCGAATAACCGCCAAGCTGTTTTGCCGCGGGGATAATAAGAAAATTTATTCCAGCCGCGAATATTATAATAATACTCCCGATAAGGAGGATAATTTTCTCCTTTGTGCTTAAATTAAAATTCATTCGGAATCCCCGCCTTTCAGTGTCATCCTGACGGTAAAAGAGTAGCCGCCGCCGTCGGAGTTCCTTGTAAGGCCGGTATAGTTAACGGCTCTGAACTCGGCGCTTTCTTCAAGTGAGTGGACAAATACCGCCGGAGAATATTCGCTCATGCCGGTACACGAAAGTGTCAGAGTGCCTTTATTGTAATCTATGTCGGTAACTGTAACATCCGAAGGCATTTTTGACGCCGCCGCCGCAAGAATTTCCGAATCGGGTTTCGGAAGTGATTCAAAACCGTTTGATACCCTCTGCGCCGCCTGCTTATAGGATAATATCGCCGAAAGCCGCGAGGCAGCCTTCTCAAGGTTCTTTTTAGCTTCCGAAACCTCACTGCTTTTTAGATATGCCTGCTCTTTCTGATTTTCGGATAATACGGCCTCGCCTGATGCTTTTAAAAAGACAAATACCGACAGGATAATAAAAAGACTGGCGAAAATAAGGGATGCTGCGGCAATATTAAATTTTTTTGCGCTGTCCGATTCCTGCGGCGCACGATAGACCGAAAAGAAATTAATCTCTCTTCTCATTTGCCCTCCGTTTATTTGATTCTGATGATAGAGCCGATTGCGTTGAGATATTTCGAAATCTGCACGTTGGGGTTTGACTTTACTTTTGATACGCTCTGTATAATATCAACCGGATATGACAACAACTGTGAAATATTCGCATCAAGCCCCCGAATGCCGGAAAGGCCGCCGTATATATATATTCGGCTGACAGGCACAGCGGAGTTTCTCATGAGCTGAAATTGTATCATTTTTGAAAGTTCATCGTTAATTTTATTCGTATATTGCTTTGCCGTGTTCTCAAGAATGGAATCGAGTTTCAGCATGTCGGGAGATACATCAATCATCTCGTAAGATATACTCTCCAAAGGCGATTTAAGTTTTGTCTCGGTGAGCATATTATCTTCCGCCGCGTCAGGTTTTCTCCCATAGCCGAGGCTGTTTGAAATAAGAATGAAATC
>DATALE010000069.1:0-11796 GCA_036261235.1 Ruminiclostridium sp.
CTCTTCAAGCGATATCCTGCCGATTTTTCCGCTCCTGAATTCATCAAGTACGATAACCGCCGCTCGTTCCGTGTCAACCTCGCCGCCAGAAATAAGCATGCCTCTTTTTTTACCCACCAAATTGAGTAATTCTGCGCCTTCCCCCGGCAGATCACCGCTGAGTTTATATCTTGCTCTTAATAAATCCGGGTAAAGAACCGATATTTTTTCAAGAATACGCCGTGCCAGCAATTCCATATCTATAACTTCATCTTTAACTGAACCGCAGAACGCAAGATTTTCACCGACATTCGTGTCTTCAAATTTGGGCCACAAAATTCCCGGCGTATCCATCATTTCTATTCCGCCGCCAAGGTCGATCCACTGCTTGCCGCGCGTAACTCCCGGGCGATCTTCCGCTTTGAGTCTTTTTGAACCGGCCATTTTATTGATAAAAGTTGATTTACCGCAGTTTGGAATACCGGCGGTCATGATTCTAATTTTTCGACCGGCCATTCCCTTTTCGATATTACGATTGATTTTTTCTTTAAGCAATTCCCTTACGAGGGGCAAAAAACGATTAAGTCCGCGTCCGCTTTTGCAGTCAACTGCAAGCGGCTCCGCGCCGTTTTTTTTAATATACTCAACCCATTTGTCCGTTACGGACGGGTCGGCAAGATCAATTTTATTGAGCAGAAAAATACGGGGCTTTTCGGCACAGAGTGCTTCGAGTTCCGGATTTCTGCTGCTTAATGGAATTCTCGCGTCTACTATTTCGGCCACACAGTCTACAAGAGGCAGGCTTTCTTTAATAAGTCTGCGCGTTTTAGCCATATGACCTGGAAACCATTGTATCGAAACTTGTTCGGACATTTTTACTCCCGTATAAGATTATTTTTGCTGCAACTTTATTATATCCCTGCAATCAGTGTAAAAACCCAAAACTGCTGAATGGCAGTATGCGAAAAACAGCGCGTCCGAGTATATTCTTAACCTTCACAGGGCCTATATCTTTAAAACGGCTGTCAAGGCTGTTGTTACGGTTGTCACCCATAACAAAAACAGAATCTTTTGGCACTTTTACTGTTGTCGGGTAAACTTCGTCGCCTTCTCGTTTTAACATAGGCTCTTTTATCGGCGCGTCAAATTCCTTACCGTCGACGTAAACTTTATTTGCATCATAATCAATTTTGACAGTCTGCCCTCCGACCGCAACAACGCGCTTTATTATCGGGGTCGTTACCTCTTTTGACATCGGAACGGAAAGGACAACAATATCTCCTTGTTTCGGCACATATTTAATGTTATAAATCACAACCTTGTCGCCGTTCTTTAAAGTATTCATCATGGAACTGCCTTCAACGCCGACCGGCCTTAATAAAAATGTAAAAATCACAACAACTATTGCGAGTGCAAAAACTATAGACTCCGCCCATTCGTACAGTTCTCCGGTCATTCCGCCTGACTGCTGAGGAGATTTTAAATTTTCATCAGTAATATTGTTATTTTCACCGTTTTCCATGTCTGCCTCCATTCAGCCGCTGACAATCAATGATTTATTCTTTTTTATTATAGCTAAAAAATTACCAGAATACAATAAAAAGCAACCGTTTTTAAATGATAAAAGCAAAAAAGGGACAAATGTCCCTTTTTTGAATTACCATACGCAAAATTGCGTTAAAGGCAAAATTATAAGCGCTCTTTGACCTTGGCAGCCTTACCGACTCTGTTGCGCAGATAGTACAATTTGCTTCTGCGAACTTTACCGTGACGGACAACCTCAACCTTTTCAACATGCGGAGAATGAATCGGGAATACTCTTTCAACACCGACACCATAAGACATGCGGCGAACAGTAAACGATTCGGAAATGCCTCCGCCTCTGCGCGAAATAACTGTACCTTCGAAGACCTGAATTCTTTCACGGTCTCCTTCTTTGATTTTGACGTGAACTTTGACGGTATCGCCAATATTCACCTGCGGCAGTTCGCTTTTGAGCTGGCTGCCAACCATTGTTTTTAATGCATCCATTGATAAATCCCCTTTTTTAGGCATTCTTATCGTCAGCAAAAGACGCAGAGGACTGCCCGTTTTAATTTCCGGTTTCCCGGCAATTAAACCCCACCGTTAAATAAACAGCGGAAAATTCAAATGCCCAAATATTTTATCATAATCGGCAGAAAAAGTCAATGTTAAGATTTAAGAAGATAAATAAGCAGTTATTCAAATTCCTTTTTGTCTTCTGTCAGGATTTTTATGCGCCGAACATTTTCGAATTCCGGCTTATATCCATATTTTTCGAAAGCAGCAGAAAAACATACTGGATTCAAGTTTTCCTTTGAACCCGCCGGCAAAGTTGATACCATTTCGATAAAGCCGTCAATGACTTTGATATCTGCCTCGTCAAAATACTGTTTTATATCAATAGAAAGTATGCGGTGCTTGGTGCTTTTTTCTATAATAATATCATCACGGAGCAGTAATTCCTTTAGCATCCTGTCCAGCTCTTCTTTGCTTTTGCCATCAAACTCGAAAGATATATGGTATGTGGCAAAACTTACTTCGGTAAGTTTCAACTTCGGACTTGAAACCTCTGTTATAACAATGCCCTGCGGCATCTGTGCGGCAAGACTTTCTTTTACTTCATCAAGCGGCATATCACCGTCAAGCCTCGCATCCATGATTTCACAGTCACTTTCATAAAATAAAGAAAGCGGCATTGCGAAAACGATATAAGGGTGCGGATTAAATCCCTGCGTTATCCAAACCGGAATTTTGGCACGCCGCAGCGCACGCTGCATAACTCTGTTCAGGTCAAGATGGGAGATATACTTTGCCCTGCCCTCTTTTTTAAATTGAACTCTTATCGGCTGCACTGCAGATACCTCCTGTCAATGTTGACGCTCCACAGCCTGCACAGGCTTCACGGCAGTTAAGTGAAGTTTCATTTCTATAAGCTTTTTCATTTTCCTTTTGCAAAAATTTTTTATTAACTCCGTAAAAAATATGATCCCACGGAAATATCTCATCATATTCACGTTTGCGATTTGCGTAAAAAGCCGGGTCGAGATCGCAATTTTCAAAAGCGCTGATCCACTTTTCAAATTTAAAGCCCTCGTCCCAGCTGTCAAAATGACAGCCGCTGCGCCAGGCTGTTTCTATAACATCAGCAAGCCTTCGGTCGCCCCTCGCAAAAACTGCTTCCAGAAAACTTGTATGATTTTCGTGGCAGCTAAGCGATATCTTTCTGCTTTTTATTGCCGAACGCAAATGATTTTGTTTTTCAATAACCATATCCGAAGTATCCTGAACTTCCCACTGGAAAGGAGTGAAAGGCTTTGGCACAAATGTCGCAACGCTGACCGTTACGTTGACAGATTTGCCTTTCGGGCGTCCGGGCATTGAATAAAAGGTGTCGACAATTTTCTGTGCAAGTTCGGCAATGCCTTCAACATCTTCCATTGTTTCAGTCGGCAGCCCAAGCATAAAATACAGCTTAACGTTTGTCCACCCGCCCTCAAATGCCAGACGGCAGGTTTTGAAAATTTCTTCTTCGCTCACGTTTTTATTAATGGCGTCACGAAGCCTCTGTGTTCCGGCTTCTGGCGCAAAAGTAAGCCCGCTTTTTCTGACAGAGCTTATTTTTTCCATCAATGAGCGGGAGAAATTATCAACCCTCAAAGATGGCAGTGAAAGGCTGACTCTCTGACTCTCTGTCCAATCCATCAGTTCAGGTAATAACTGCGGAAGCCCTCTGTAATCACTTGTTGACAGCGAAGATAATGATATTTCATCATATCCTGTGGTTTCACACAGCGCTGCCGCCTGACGATTAAGAGTTTCCGGCTTTCTCTCCCGAATAGGTCTGTATATAAAACCTGCCTGGCAAAACCTGCATCCCCTGACACATCCTCTGAAAAGTTCGAGCATAGCCCTATCGTGGACAATATCAAGATATGGAACTACAAAATTTTCAGGAAAATATGATTTGTCAAAATCCGCAACAACTCTTTTCCGAACTGTTTTCGGAGCGTTTTCGTTATTAGGCGTTATTGATTTAACGGTTCCGTCAGATTTATAGTCGACATCATAAAAAGAAGGTACATAAATGCCCTCGATTCTTGCTGCTTTTATTAAAAAATCCTGTTTTGTCAGCTTGTCCTTTTTGCACTTCCTGTAAAGGTCTGCCACTTCACAAAGGACTTCTTCACCTTCGCCGAGACAGATGATATCAGCGAAAGGAGCCATTGGTTCCGGGTTACATGTACATGGCCCACCGAAGATTATGATAGGTGAAAGTTCTGTTCTGTCTGCCGAGCGTATCGGTATACCTGCCAAATCAAGCATATTCAGGACATTAGAATAGCTCATTTCATACATGAGGGAAAATCCGATAAAGTCAAATTTGCTTATATCTTCGCCACTTTCAAGACCGTAAAGGTGTATACCATTACATTTCATTTGCTCCTCAAAATCAAACCATGGAGCAAATACCCTTTCGCACCATACATAATCAAGGCTGTTCAAACGGCTATAGAGGATTTTCCCGCCGAGGTGAGACATTCCGACTTCATAAGTGTCTGGAAAACAAAATGCAAATCTAACGTCAACCTTGTCTTTTTCTTTTATTACACTGTTGAGTTCTCCGCCTGTATACCGGGCCGGCTTTTGCACCTTTCTCAAAGCCATTTCAATTTTTTTATCCAAACCGCAAACCCCCAAATGTCTGCTTAAATTTACGTTTCCGAGATATTAATACATAATACTATAACCTAAAACTGCCTCAATTTCAACGGCAGGCCATTTTTTTGCCGCTTTTTATTACAAGCGCCACAAATAAATATACAGATGCAACAACCAGCGAGATATTGTATCCGGTCTTCATAACCAAGTAAAAGCCTATTGCGGCAGTAGGTATAATGAATATTACGGAAGTTATATTTACAACTGTTTCTGCTTTTTGACAACTTGTTTTCAAACATAAAAACGATTCAAATGCCCGCCCTCCATCAAGAGAAATTACAGGCAAAATATTAAAACAAGCCAAAAACAGATTAAAAATAAATATTGTTCCGGAAAACCGCGCAGCTATACCGCAAACATAAAGTATATAGGCCGGAATACACGCGGCGAAATTTGCGGCACATCCCGACAACGACAGCAAAATCTCCTGCCTATAACTTATTGAAGTACCATTTTTAAGTGCGATATTAATTCCAAATAGTCTGAACTCAACTCGTTCAACTTTAATATTCATAATACGAATAGCAAAAATATGCCCGCATTCATGGATAAGGATACATAATAGTCCTAATCCTGCGAGCCCTGACCTATCAATTACAAGCGCACATGCTATAAAAACCGCAAAAAAAATGCTCATTGTTACACGGCTGTTAATTTTGGTACCTCCAAATCAGTTTATTTTGCAAGACAATACTGAGGATTCACATAAATTCCATTAATTCTGACTTCAAAATGAAGATGAAATCCTGTAGACAAACCAGTTGATCCGACTTTTGCAATAGGCATACCTGCCGTAACTTTATCTCCTTGTTTTACGTCGACGATATCGCAATGTCCGTAAAATGTTTTGATACCTCCGCCATGGTCGATCAACACGAAATTGCCATATGCGCCCGAAACACCTGTGCTTTCGACAGTACCGCTAAAAGCAGCTAAGATATTCGTATCCTTGGCGGCAGCAATATCAATACCTGTATGAAAACTTTCCACTTTAGTAATCGGGTTGATTCGTTCTCCGAATTTAGAGGATATATTCCCACTGACAGGGGTTATCGGCTTAATTGATAATTTATATGGCGAATAACTAATTGTCTTGACAACAGCCGGGCTTCCCGAAGTTACCTGTGCAGTCTGCAAAGGGAGGTCTTCACCTCCCTGATACGTAAGGGACTGTGCTTTGAGGCCAGTTCCCGACGGATCAGCCGCGGCCGTTGAACTGGTTGTATTCTGGTTTGCTGCGGAAGAAGCTTTTGAAGAATTATTCGAACTGGGACTTGGCTTTGAAGTCGTTACTTTAGACGATGTCTGGTTTTTAAATACTTCCGATGCACTTGGAAATTCATCACCGAATGATTTTAACACTTGGGAAATTTTTTGTTTTGTAATGCTGTGTTTTAACGCGTCGTCCGCATAATTCTTAGCTGACTTATATATATCGCCGCCATATATTCTTATTCCTAAAGCCGTAAGAAGGCACAAAATACATATTATCGTTTGAGCGCCCGTCAGAAAAAATCCATGATTTGTATTCTCGGGTTTCCTGTTTTTTACGTCGTTTATCCGCGGGCGAACGCGGTTCGAATTTTCGTACACAAAACATCCCTCCTTTGCAAATTATATGCAAAAGAGGACAGGTTTTATTACGGTATATTATGGTAATGAGTTTTGTGGGTATTTAATATTGATTATCTAAATGGCTGTTGTTATAATTATTACATGCAATTTACGGTAATTATTAAAGTTCTTTAATTTGACATGGAGGGGCTAATGAATAAAATAAAAGTAATGCTCATCTTTGGAACACGACCGGAAGCAGTTAAGATGGCGCCGCTTGCAATTGAGCTTAAAAGCCATCCTCAGTTTGATGTTAAAATCTGTGTTACTGCTCAGCACCGACAGATGCTTGATCAAGTATTATCAATTTTTCATATAAAACCGGATTTTGATCTTGATATTATGAAACCGTCCCAGAGTTTATCATATATAACAACCGGCGTTATCGAAGGAATGGAAAGAGTGCTTTCTGAGTATAGGCCGGATATTATTCTCGTTCATGGAGATACAACAACAACTTTTTCCGCCGCACTTTCGGCATTTTATGCACAGATTCCTGTGGGTCACGTTGAAGCGGGACTGCGGACTTATGATATTTATTCCCCGTTTCCCGAAGAAATGAACCGGCGGCTTACTTCACAGATATCTTCTTTGCATTTTGCACCGACAAAAGCAAATCGCGACAATCTGAATAAGGAGAACATCAAAGATAACGTATTTATTACAGGCAATACTGTTATCGACTCAATAAAATTGACCGTAAAGGGACAATATTGCTTTACATCGCCTTCACTTGCCTCATTAAAGGACTGCAAAAAACGTATAATACTCGTTACGGCTCACAGGCGAGAAAACTTGGGCCGCCCGCTCGAAAATATCTGCACCGCAATAAAAAAAATTGCTCAAACTTATACCGATGTTATGGTTGTTTATCCCGTTCACTTAAACCCTGCCGTTCAAAACACTGCCCGTTCGATACTTGGCGGCTTGCCTAATGTTTTACTTTGTGAGCCGCTTGACGTAGCAGACATGCACAATTTGATGGCACGTTCATATCTGGTTTTGACAGACAGCGGCGGCCTTCAGGAAGAAGCCCCTGCCCTCGGAAAACCCGTTCTTGTAATGCGAACTGAAACAGAGCGGCCCGAAGCAGTCGAAGCCGGTACGGTTAAGATTGCAGGTGTTGAAGAAGACACAATCTTTGACATGGCTTCAAGACTGCTGGACGATACTGACGCCTATATAAAAATGTCACGCGCTGTTAATCCTTACGGTGACGGCAGCGCCAGCAAGAGGATTGCCAATGCAATTCTTTACTTTTTCGGCAAGGGTGAAAAGCCGGAAGATTTTTCGTATAGTCCTGAAAATGAATAAACAATAAGACTTACAATTTATAATTCATGCCTACTGAATAAATCGCTTTGCAATTTATTGGTGCGGATTTAACCGCACAATCGCAAAAGTGGCTTATACTAATTCCAAATAAACTTAAGGCAAGAATTTGCGTAAAAATCGTAAATCAATGATTTTGACGCAAATTCTTTGGAGACTTTTAATTTGGAATAAGTATTAAAAGCCCCCTTTTAATGCGATTCAGGCATTCCTTGATGCTTCTGAACCGAAAGCTTTTAAAAAACTTTCGCGGCAAATGCAAAGCTTTTAGCGGCATCATTACAAAACCCTTGCATTTGCCCAATTCAAAAATTGAATTTATCAATGGTTTACGCAAAATTTCATCTATTTTCTTCAATTTCTGAATTGTTCAGTACGCATTAATTCAATTTTGCGGATATCCCCGATTAACGTACTTGAATATTATTAAAATACGCCCCTGAACAAAGCAAAGATTATTTGTGCTTTGTTCAGGGGCGCAATCATATTTCCGGGATTCTATCTGTGATAGAGGATTGATTCAATAATCAGGAATACGATAACAGCAACATCAATAACTGTTGCGATTATACACATATAAAGCGCTTTATCAAGTTTTTTTAAGCCCGATTCACCCTCCATGGCATCAGCCTGCAAACAAAATATTGCAGCAATAACGGCAAGCGTTGTCCCAACAGGATTTAATAACGGCGCTAAAATCAGGCTCCAAATAAGAATTGGCAGCTGACCTTTAAGTCGTTTTAATTTTTCAGGCTTACAGTTAACAATTTTAGTTTGAACAGGTACAGCTCCATATGGTATTGCTGCCGCATTGGTATTGTTAAAACCATTGCCGAATTGCTGGGGTGCTCCGCAACAAACACAGAAATTACTGAAATCATTCAGTGCAGCGCCGCATTTTATACAATATTTCATTTAAATCTGTACCTCCAGGCAAAATGTCAGTTAAATAAGGACGATTCAGAATGGTAATTAAAAGCAGATATAAGTTACTATAATATAATAATACCGACAGGAACAAACGTCAACCCGCTGACTGTACAGATTTTGCCGCGATAACCGACTGAACGACCTGCGGCGGTGCTTCTTCATATCTTGCAAACTCAAATGTAAAGCTTCCCCTACCCTGCGTTATCGAGCGCAATATGACACTGAAATCATGCATTTCAGACATTGGTGCCTCAGCTTCGATTATTTCACGGCTATTATCTGCAGAATTCATACCCAGCACCCGTCCACGGCGTTTATTTATTTCACCGATGACGTCGCCCATGGCATTTTCCGGTACAATAACTTTTAAGGCTCCGAAAGGTTCAAGAAGAATCGGAGAAGCCTGAGGCAACGCGGATTTATATGCCAACGCTGCGGCCATTTTAAACGCCATTTCTGATGAGTCAACGGGGTGATAAGACCCGTCAAGAAGTGTGGCTTTAATGTTTACAACGGGATACCCCGCAATCACTCCACGGCAAACACATTCCCGAAGTCCCTTTTCTACAGCAGGAAAATAGTTTTTCGGGACAGAACCGCCGAATACTTTTTCTTCAAAAACCAGGTTCTCACTGTCACACGGTTCAAACTCTATTACAACATGACCGTACTGCCCGTGTCCGCCTGTCTGCTTTTTGTGTTTACCTTCACTTTTTACTTTTTTCCGAATAGTCTCACGGTAAGGAACATCGGGAGTGGATAATTCAACTTCTACACTGAATTTTGACTTTAGTTTTGAAACGGTTATGTCTATATGAAGTTCGCCAAGTCCGGAGAGTACCTGCTGTTTTGTCTCACTGTCCATTTTAAATTTAATAGTTTTGTCTTCTTCCATAAGACGGTGCAGCCCAACTGAAACTTTCTCTTCATCACCCTTTTTGACGGGTTTTATCGCCATTGAAAGGCACGGCAGCGGAAAATCAAATGTTGGTAAAGAAACAATCTTTGACGGAGCACATAAAGTATCTCCTGTTTGCAAAGAACCCATTTTTGCTATCGCACCAATATCTCCAGCTGAAATAGAATCGGTTTCAATCTGCTTCTTGCCGCGTAATATGCAGAGTTTGCCGACCCTTTCATTTTTCCCGGTTCTTGAATCAACAACGGGTGAATCGGTCCTTAATACTCCGGAATACACGCGTACATATGAAAGTTTTCCCACATATGGATCTGCTACCGTCTTGAATATAAAAGCAGAAAGCGGCTCGGTTTCATTTGCTGTAATTTTAATTTTTGCTCCCTCACCGTTTTTAGCTGTGGCTTCGGTATCTGCTCCGGGAAAATATGAAACTATTCCGTCTAATAACATATCAACCCCGGAACCTGTTGCAGAAGAGCCACAGAATACGGGTGCAATAACCCCGTCTTTTATACCGTCAAGGATACCTGTCGTAAGTTCTTCTTTTGAAAAAGCAACACCTGAAAAATATTTATCAAAATATTCATCATTTGTTTCAGCGACAGCCTCGCTGATTGCCGCGATAAGCCCCTGAAGCCTGTGTCCTGTTTCCGGCATTGGAACAGGGCGGGCCTTTCCATCTTTATATTCACAAGCACTCATCGTGATAAGGTTTATGTAGATTAACGAGCCGTTATTTTTAAACGGTACTATTACAGGGCACACAGCCGCGCCGAATTTTATTTTAAGCTGCTCGAGCACTTTGTAGAAATCGGCTTGCTCCTCGTCGAGCTTGCCGACAAAAAATGCTGTAGGCATATGAATCTCTCGTGTTTTTTCCCATGCACGTTCGGTTCCGACATGAACGCCTGATTTCCCTGATACTGCGATAACAGCGCAATCAGCAGCCCGCAATCCTTCAAGCAGTTCCCCTTCAAAGTCAGGCTGGCCCGGGGTATCGATAATATTAATTTTGTCGCCGTTCCATTCAATCGGCGCTATTGCCGTATATATTGACATTTCCCGATGAATTTCTTCCATATCGAAATCGCACACAGTGTTTCCCGAGGCAATATAGCCTAATCTTTGGCTTGCACCTGATAAATAGAGCATAGCTTCCGAAAGCGATGTTTTGCCGCATGACCCGTGGCCTAAAAGTACAACATTTCTAATCTGCTTTGATTCAAACTGTTTCATGATTGTCTCCCCTTTTTAACTGAACGTTTAGTACAGTAAATTTGCCGGGTTATCAAAGGAAACTGTTATGCCGGTGCATATATATAGTATATATGCAAATTACATTATTTTCAATAACTATTAGAACATAATATCTATATTATCAACAATATTGTGATAAATATTTGTACATATTGATTGTTTATTTGCTTAAAACTGTTATTTTACAGATAAATAATAAAGTGGTAAAATTATTTTAATCTTAAAAAACTTGCTGTGAGGTAAAAATGGATTACATATTGCTTTTTATAACTGTCGTGCTGTCTTTTATTGCGCTAATTATTTCGATTGTAAATATTATTGCAACAAAACATGGGGCTTCCGTCGGGAATCAAAAAGATATTATTCGGCGTATTGAGGAAATTCGCCGCGATATGTTGGATGATTTAAGACAATCAAGAACTGAAAGCCTGCAAATGACACAGAATACAATTAAATCAATGAGTGATATTTTAAGTTCGGGTATTGCAAGAACTGCGGCGGCTCAGGACACGCGGCTTGCGGAATTGAATTCTCAGCTTTCAGTGCGTCAGGAAACACTGCAAAAAACTGTTTCCGATATGATGAAAAGAGTTGATTCACAGCTCTACAACAGTATGTCGCGCGGCGAGCAGAAAATGGAGGCAATAAGGGTCACTGTTGAGGAAAGGCTTTCTGCACTTCAGGCAGAAAGCAGTAAAAAGCTTGATGAAATGCGCTCGACTGTAGACGAAAAACTTGAGAAAACTCTTCAGGAAAGGATCGGACAATCGTTCAAACTTGTTAGCGACCGTCTCGAACAGGTTTACAAAGGTCTCGGAGAAATGCAGACGCTTGCGTCAGGCGTCGGTGATTTGAAAAAGGTTCTGTCGAACGTTAAAACGCGGGGTGTTTTAGGAGAAATCCAGCTCGGGGCTATTCTTGAAGAAATTCTGTCTCCGGAACAATATAAGGCAAACGTGGCCACAAAAAAAGGCAGCAGCTGCGTTGTCGAATATGCCGTCAAACTGCCGGGAACCGAAGAT
>DATALE010000106.1:0-3619 GCA_036261235.1 Ruminiclostridium sp.
CCTCGCCGCCTGTTTGCAAAATCCAAATCATAAAGAAGTATAATTTTTTGATCATAAGTTGCAATACATTTTTAGATAATTTTTATATAATTTGTTTACTGTTAGGGAAATATGATGTCGATCGGATGAAAATTTAATTGGTTTTTGAATCAATCGCTCGCATTTCCCGGTAAAAATATATTAGTGGGGGATTAAAATGAAAAAGCTGAGAAAGTATCTTGGCACGGGCTTATTCCTTTTTATGCTTGTCGGACTGTTTGTAATCAGTGCTTCTGCCGCAGGCGCCGATCCGACAGGTGCTTCATACACCGCTTCGGCGTCCGGTGCTGACCTCAAGTCCGTTGCAGACACAGCAAGCAAAGCGTTTTATGGCGGAAACTTTGTTTGGGTAATGATCACAGGATTCATGGTATTCTTCTTCCAATGCGGTTTTGCCATGGTAGAAACAGGCTTCTGCCGCGGCAAGAATGCTTCACATACTATGACGATGAATTTTATGGTTTTCCTCGTCGGTGCTGTGGGATACTTCCTTGTTGGTTTTGCCCTCCAGTTCGGCGGTTCCGGAGGAAACGCGAATCTTGGCAGCGGCGGTGCAGCCTTAAACGGTTTGCTCAGCATCCCCGGTTTGGGCGGCATACTTGGATACAAAGGTTTCCTTCTCCAGTCGGGCGGTACATATGACGCCGGAATCTACGCGCTCTTCTTCTTCCAGATGGTGTTTATGGATACTACCGTTACGATTCCGACCGGTTCAATGGCCGAGCGTGTTAAATATTCAGCGGTTGTTATTTCTTCTTTCTTTGTTTCAATGTTTTATTATCCGCTCTTCGGCAACTGGATGTGGGGCGGCGGCTGGATGTCTCAGCTTGGTAAAACCTTAGGTCTTGGCAACGGCGCGGTTGACTTTGCGGGTTCCGCGGTTGTTCATTCAATGGGCGGCATGATGGCACTTGCAGGAGCAATAGTTATCGGGCCACGTATCGGTAAATTCAAGAAAGACGGAACAGCACGGGCCTTCCCAGGTCATCACATTCCAATGGCGATCGTCGGAACAATCATTCTTTTCTTCTGCTGGTTCTCTTTCAATGCAGGTTCAACATTATGCGCTTCCGACTTCAGACTTGCGGTTGTCGCAACCAACACTATGATTGCCGGCGCTATCGGCGGACTTGTTGCAATGTTTTACATGTGGGCAAAGTTTGGCAAACCTGATCCGTCAATGACTGCCAACGGAGCTCTCGCAGGGCTTGTCGCCATAACGGCTCCGTGTGCTTTTGTTCCGGCATGGGCGGCATTCATCATTGGCATCATTTCTGGTTTCCTCGTCTGCATTGCGGTTCCCTTTGTCGAAAATAAATGCAAGATTGACGATCCGGTCGGCGCAATATCCGTTCACTGCGTAAATGGCGTTTGGGGTGTAATTTCTTTAGGTCTGTTTGCGGATGGCAGCTACGGCAAGGGCATAAACGGTATCAATCATACTGTCAGCGGACTTTTCTACGGTAACGTCGGACAGTTCCTGGCTCAGTTAATCACAGTTGGCGTCTTGATAGTCTGGGGCTTCGGTGTATCGTTTATCTGGTTCAAGTTCCTTGACAAAGTATGGGGACTCAGAGTTGCTCCTGAAGTCGAACTTGAGGGCCTTGATCTCCCCGAAATGGGTTCCTATGGATATCCTGATTTCCAGGTTGTCAAATGTGAGCTTGACTTTAATGCTCCTGACAACGCTGATGTTAAACAACTCAAAAATGTAAAGAATATTTTAACCCCGGTAAAATAATTAAATTCTCCGGATTTTGACTGCAGGACTCAAATTCAAAGTCTTGCAGTCAAAATATCCGGAAATTCTCTTTTAATCATTTCAATACTGCCTTATAATATTATTACTGCAATGATACGGAGCGCCCTTAAGGGGGATATTAATTTGACTGTAGCATTACTGCTGATTATTCTTGTAATTACGGCGACATTGCCGCTGTTTTCAAAAAAAGTCGGCGACCACCTCGAACCTTTTCTTTTCGTTATGGGTATAGCGGCATCACTTTCATCAGGAGTTCTCACTCTGACAAACATTGCAGAGATTTTTTCCAACAAGCTGCTCTACATAATCACTTTTGCAGTGCTGGTTATCAGCTTTCTTTTCAGGTTTTTTGAAGAGAAGGTCGGATCTCTCAATGATTTCCTTTTAAATCATCTTCCCCTTAAAGCGATAGTTTTTATTCTCATTGTCGGACTTGGACTGCTTTCAAGTGTTATAACCGCAATAGTTGCCTCTTTGCTGCTGACGGAATTTGTATCGTTGCTGCCGCTTGACCGTAAAAATAAAATAAGGGTTAGCATTACAGCATGCTTTTCAATTGGGCTGGGCGCTGTTTTAACTCCTGTCGGTGAACCACTTTCAACAATTGTAATTTCAAAACTTCACGGCAATTTTTCTTATTTGTCGAATCTTCTCGGAGTTTATATAGTTGCGGGCGTATTCCTTATGGGCATTCTCGGAACATTTTTCGCAGATAATGCTTGGCGTGACAAATTCAGCGGCAATTCTGAGTTGATTTTTATACCAGAGCAGGAAAATGCTAAAACGATACTTATGCGCGCGGTAAATATCTTTGTATTTGTTATCGGCCTTGATCTTTTAGGCAACGGCTTTAAGCCAATCATAGACACATACGTTATTCACTGGAATAACACAATGCTGTATCTTGCAAATCTTTTATCCGCTATTCTGGACAACGCAACGCTTGCCGTGGCCGAAATCAGCCCAGCGATGACAGCTGTACAAATCAAAGCTATTCTTATCAGTCTGCTTGTCAGCGGAGGAATGCTCATAACAGGCAATATTCCAAATATAATTACTGCCGGAAAACTGAAAATCACAATGAAAGAATGGGCGGTATTTGCTGTTCCTGTCGGAACTGTACTTCTTATTGGGTATTACTTGGTTTTATTTATTTTTTAGTTCTTTGATTATTCCAAATTAGGCGCAAGTTTGAAATAAATCTTTCAAACGGGCTCAGTGAGAAAGGATGGTCGTAATTATGAAAAAGGTTGAAGCAATTATCAGAGCAGAAAAACTTGAAGACATCAAACAGGAGCTTAATAAGCTTGATGTAAAAGGAATTACCATTACCCAGGTTGTTGGATGCGGCAACCAAAAGGGACAAAAGAGCATTTATCGCGGAACAGTTGTTGAACTGACGCTTTTGCCGAAAATAAAACTTGAAATTGTCTGTGAGGACAAACGTTCTGAAGAAATTATTAAGCTCATTTGCAAAACAGCGAAAACAGGTGAAATCGGTGACGGAAAAATATTTGTATACGATATAAACGATATTGTAAGAATAAGGACCGGAGAAACCGGAGAAAAAGCAATCTGATTATTATTATTTTTGGCCGTCTGCTAAGCAGACGGCCATTTTTTATGGAAATAAATACAGTATGTTCTTTCTAGCTATTTATTCTTTTCATGTTTTAAATATAGCAACATAAATTATGAACTTTCCACTGACGCCGCGGCAGGCGGTTCCTTTGATGCGCCAAAGGAACTAAAGGTAATCAATAATCTTACACGGTTAAAAACAGCAACAGTAAATAAGCACTTTGCCACTCACGCCGT
>DATALE010000115.1:0-13261 GCA_036261235.1 Ruminiclostridium sp.
CAGTGTACAGAGCATTCTCAATCTCAACCCCGGCGTTAACCCGCAGAATTTGCAGATTGGTTCGACCATTTGTATTCCTACTGCATCAACTGCACCGATTGTACCAGCTCCGTTGAAACCTGCAGCTCTGCCTACTAAGACATCTCCGTCGACTATGACGGTTCCACCAGTTACCTGCCCAAAAGGGTCATTTTCTTATACTATTCAGGCTGGCGATACACTCTGGAAGCTCTCGCAGATTTACGGTGTCAGTGTACAGAGCATTTTCGATCTCAACCCCGGCATTAACCCGCAGAATTTACAGATTGGTTCAACCATTTGTATCCCGACTGCATCAACTGCACCGATTGTGCCAACTGTGCCGGCTCCACTGATACCTACAGTTCCGCCAATTTCGCCGGCTCCGATGATGCCGACAGTTCCACCGACAAAGGCCGCTCCGATGATGCCGACCGCTCCGTCGACTATGAAGGTTCCACCAGTTACCTGCGCAAAAGGGTCATTTTCTTATACTATTCAGGCTGGCGATACGCTCTGGCAGCTCTCGCAGATTTACGGTGTCAGTGTGCAGAGCATTCTCGACCTCAACCCCGGCATTAACCCGCAGAATTTACAGATTGGTTCGATCATTTGTATTCCAACCACACCAGCTACACCGATTGTACCGATTAGACCAGCTGTGCCGGCTCCGCTGATACCCACAGTTCCGCCGACAACGGTATCTTCTCCACGCAATTTTGAATACTTAATCAAAAAATGTGATACTATATGCGGAATAGCAAGAAAATTCTATGTCAGCGTTGAAAGCATTTTGAGGGAAAACCCACAGATCAATCCAAGATGCTTGCGGGCGGGAATGTGTATCTATGTGCCGATCAACTGCTGTGGGGAAAATACGTGGCGGTATACTGTCAGGGCAGGCGACACACTTCACAGAATCGCGAATAAATTAAATGTTTGTCCTTCGGCGATTATCGCGGCTAATCCAAATATTGATTTCCGACATTTGATCCATTGCCAGGTCATTTGTATTCCAAAAGAGTAATATCGGTTTGCCGGTTGAAAAGAAAAATAAATAGAACGGAAAATGTCGGAGCTGAAGCTATTTTATAGGGAAGATGTTGTCGTAAAATTTTTTTGCCCGCGGTTTTTATCATATCTACTTTGTGTAGAGTTCAGGACTTGAACCGATGTTCAACCTTTCCGATAAGTAAGCACAAAAAATCGAGCACTTCGCGCGTTATGCGGAGTACCCGATTTTTTTGCGTATTTATGTGCAGCGTTCACGGACTTAAAACGAATCTGCGGCGATTTGATACCGACCCCAAAACGGTTTCGCTGTGTCCGCAATTGTCAGTCAACATAGTGCTTTCCTGGCAACGGTGTTATTTGGGTATGATTTTAAATCTGTCTTACAAAGTTTTTGAACGCATCCATCAGCTTTCTTGTAACAGAGCCGACTTTTCCGTTGCCGATTTCTCTTTTATCCACTTTTGTTACCCCGATGATTTCCGCAGCGGTTCCTGAAAAGAAGCATTCATCCGCTGTGTAAACATTCGCAAGTGTCAGATTTCTTTCAATTACTGTATAGCCAAGCTCAGCGGCCAATTCGAAAACTGTTTTTCTTGTTATTCCGTTAAGTGCACCATCAGTGACCGGAGGCGTATAAATTACATTTTCCTTAACTACAAAAATATTATCGCCCGTACACTCGCAGACATAACCGTTGTGGTTAAGCATTATAGCTTCCGCCACACCGGCGTGATTTGCCTCAATCTTGGCAAGTATGTTATTTAAATAATTCAGGGACTTTATCTGTGCGTCCAGCGAATCAGGACTGTTGCGCCTGACTGAAGCTGTGAGTACTTCCATGCCGTTTTCATACATTTCTTTTGGATATAAAGTGATGTCATCAGCAATAATTACTATCGTCGGGGTATCGCATTTTGTGGGACTAAGTCCCAAGTCACCATTTCCGCGTGAAACAACGACCCGTATGTAACCTTCTTTAATTCCATTTTTCTTTACGGTTTCAATTGTTGCTTTTGTTATTTCTTCTTTTGAAATCGGAATCGTCAAATCTATTGCTCTTGCACCGTCAAAAAGCCTGTTTATATGCTCTTCGCATCTGAAAATCTTTCCGTTATAAGCCCTTATTCCTTCAAAGATGCCATCACCGTATAAGAAACCATGATCAAATACAGAGATTTTTGCCTCATCCTTTTGATAAAATTCGCCGTTAATATAGATAACACGGTTTTCCATATTTCTACACTCCCAATATATCAAATTTCATACAATTATAGTTAATTATAGCACTATATATTTCTAATGTCTATCAATTAGGGGAAAAATCAACAAAATAATCCCTTGAGAAAATCCTGAAATTTAAATTCTTTATGTTGCAATCATTTCCTGAAAAAGACGCATTAAATTTTTTGGCAACTGACAGAATTCTTTCATAGTACGTATCTTTTTCATTGTCCATAAGAAAGTAAATGTTGATATTTTCTGGATTGCCATTAAGAAAGCTCTTAATATCAAGTGCATCAGGTTCTGAGTTTTCTGCGGCTTTAAAATCCACAAAAAATGTTTCGGCTTCTTTATGCTCATTTTGTAAATACTCGCATATTTCACTGCACAATTGCGTTTTTTCATAAATTATAATCAATTTCATTCTGGTACTTTTATTAAAGTTTCCAGTTGCCGGATGAGTAACGGATTTATTTTTTGATTTGTCGGTATTGTAATCATTATCCGGCTTTTTTTCAGCAGAAAACCAGCATCGGCGTTTTTCAAAAGGGTATGTTGGCAGCGATACCTTGTGAGGTGATTTGCCGGAATATAAAGCTTTCCAGTTGATATCGGCGCCTTTTATAAAAGCGACTCCAAGCTTCTCCAAATCACAATTTTTTAAAAGTGAACTGATATAGCCGTTTTTAAAGTCTTGCTTATCAATTGCCTTATTTATAAAATCCGAACAAAATACCCCTTCAGTCAGATTTCCGGAACAAAACTGGTCAAGCTTAACAATAAGGCCGGTAATGCTTTTATCAACTGCCGCAAACCTGTAAGGCATCGGTTCACGCCCTGTCTGAAGCGTATATGCTAAATCAGACAGCTGCACATTATTGTTTATATATGTTGTTGAATTAACCAGATAATCCCTTAAATTCTTTACATATCGTCTGAGAGCCTGCTGATTTTTTGCAGAAAGCACAATTAGGGACGATTTATTATTTTCTTTTTCAATCTCTTCCGTTCTGCTTTCTGGTATGTACTCTTCAAGCACAATATGCGCGTTTACACCGCCAAATCCAAAAGAACTTATTCCGGCTCTTCGCGGCAAAGGTTTTCCTTCGGCGTCTTTAAGAGACGTCCATTCTTTATTTTCCCTCACAATATAAAAAGGCGAATCATCAAGTTCTATATATGGATTGATAGTGTCACAGTGCAGGCTCTTGACAAGCGTTTTATACTTCATCTGAAGCAGAACCTTTATGAGGCCGGCTGCGCCGGACGCGATTTCTAGATGGCCTATATTGCTTTTTGCCGAGCCGAGTCCGCAGCGGCCGTATTCCATTTTTGTACCGTTTGCCGCATAAAGCTCCGCAAAGGCGGCTTTCAAGGCGTTTGTTTCAATCGGGTCACCCAGCCTGGTGCCTGTTCCGTGTGCTTCAATATATGTGACTGTGCCGGGGTCAATTCCGGCTTTATTATAGGCTTCTTTTAACAAAGCTGCCTGAGCCGCCGGATTTGGCGCGGTTAAAGAGCCGGAACGTCCGCCGTGGTTTTCCGCGGTACTCAGAATTACTCCATAGATATTGTCGCCGGACTTCTGAGCTTCGCTGAGCTTTTTGAGAACAATCATTGCCGCTCCCTCGCCACGAACAAATCCGTTCGCTTTATCGGAAAATGTTTTGCATCGTCCGTCCTCGCTCAGCATACCAGCTCTGTTCAGACTTATGTGCAGATCTTTTGTAATGATTGTATTTACACCACCGGCGATCGCCATACCGCATTCACCGCGGCGTATTGACTCAACCGCCCTGTGAACAGCTACTAAAGAACTTGAACAGGCGGTTTCGACAGGTTCGCTTGGCCCGTGAATATTTAAGAACCAACTCATTCTTCCGGGCCCTACAGAAGAAACCATGCACGCTCCGGAATAACTTTCAATCGGCACCCCAGCCTCAGTCAGCAGGCTGCTGTATCCCGAATTCCATGTACCTGCAAAAATTCCGGTATCTGTACCGGAAATACCTTTTGCGGAATATCCGGCATCTTCAAGCGCCTTCCACACATGTATCATCAGAAGTCGCTGCTGTGGGTCCATTAATTCAGCCTCACGCGGGGAAATACCGAAAAACAGAGGATCAAACTCATCAATTCCGTCAATAAAGCCGCCCCATTTTATATTAGTCTTTCCGGGTTCCTTTTCCGGATCGCCGTAAAATTCTCTCCAATCCCAGCGTTCTTTCGGAATTTCGGTTATGCAGTCCTTATTGTTTATAAGATTCTTCCAATATTGAATTATATCTTCAGCCATAGGAAAAACCCCGCTCATTCCTATAACAGCTATCGGTTCACCGTCGCATTTGTATGTATTTTCTTGAGCCGCAAGAGCAGCGGCGTCTGCCTCATTTTTCAGACAATACCACTCAGCCTTTAATTTTTCATCAGGTTCTCGTTTGTTTCTTTCCACTTGTTTTATTTTAACTGCGGAAACGAGATACTGAGCGATTTCCTTAACGGTTGTATATTCAAAAAACGCCGTAGCATTTATTTTTGTTCCGAACGCCTTATTGATTTTGTTTGCAAGCTCCGTAAAGGTTATTGAGTCAAAGCCGTATTCCTGAAGCTGCGTGCTTATATCAATTCCATTTATATCACTGAGAATGATATCTGATATGATGTTTAATATATCGTTTACAATATTTTGATAAGCTTTATCACTGAAATCTTCGGAAGGCCCCCGGTCATCAAAATCTTTCGTCAAAAGTGCTTCCTTTATTTTTGATTTATCGCCTGAAAGCACCATGACCTGATTTTTCCCGGAATTGATACATGAGTATAGGGCGCTGATCCCCGACTGAGTTCCCAATGTTGTTATACCTGAATTTTCAAACAGCATGGTTTTAGTCTGGGCGTCGGCTTTCATACCGCCGTTTTCCCAAAGCGGCCAGTTTACCGCCGTAGTAAGCCCTTTTCTTTTGTTCATTGAATTCAAAGCATTGCGGTACTGTGCATACGCGTCCATAAAAGCGTTTGCGGCAGCATAATCGGCCTGGCCTACATTTCCTACTGTGCCCGCCACGGAAGAAAAGAGTATAAAATAGTCAAGTGGTGAGCTGCCGACAGCCTCGTCAAGATTTACAAGTCCTTTTACTTTTGGTGCCATAACCGAATAAAGCTCAGCTGTGCTTTTTTTTATGATATAGTTATCCCTTATGATGCCGGCGGCGTGGATGATTCCATTAATACGCCCGAATTCGCAGTAAATCCCATGAATCAGTTGATTAACGGCTTCTTTATCCGTCACGTCGGTTTTGACATATCTGACATACGCGCCCGTCTGCCGTAACTTTTCAATTGCCGCAAGTTTACCTCTGTCAGGCTCTGACCGGCCTGTAAGTATCAAAGTGGGGCATGCAGCTTTTTTTGTTATCTCTTCAGCAAAAATTATGCCAAGGCCGCCCGCTCCTCCGGTAATAAGATATATTCCGTTATCCTTCCAGACAGTTTTATTTGAGCCGGTTTTTACTTCTCTCCATCCGCGAACCAAACGGGTATCGTTCCTGTACAGGATTACGTCATCATCTGGAAAATTCATATTCTCTTTTAAATACCTTATCAGTGCTTCGGAATCCGACCCTTTTTCAACGCCAACGAGCTGCGTTACAAGTCTTTGATTTTCCTTTTCTGCAGTTTTTAATAATCCGGAAATTCCGCAGAAGCTCATGTTTTCACCATCAAGAGGCACAATTACCTGCAATAATAAATTTTGATGATTTTTTTTCAGTATTTCCTTCTTTATCCATTCAAATATGAACGCGGAATATGCTTGAAATCTGTCTCCAATGTCGCCGTCTGGTTTGTTGATGATGTCAACAGTAATTCCGTTTATTATTTTTTTAACACTTTCCGCCATATTGCTCTCAAATCCGCAAAGAATCACTGAATGGCTGCCGTATACATGCTCCCTGCCGTTTATTGCCGATCTTTCCTCGAAAATCGGCTCAAACAACGTGGCTTCACCGCTTTTTGAATCATCTTCCGGGAAAATGTTTTTCTGAATGCACAAGCGGCCACTGGGGTTTATCCTGAATTCGTCACACGCGAAAGGATATGTGGGCAGGCTGATTCTGTTTGGAACATTTTCTTTATAAAGCGTTTTCCAATCAAAGTTAAACCCACAGACCCACATTTCAAGCAGTTCACTGTATTCTTTATTGACATAAAGATTGTACGCCTTTTTTTCATTGTCAGATAAATGCGTTGTACCTTCTGCTTTTTCTTTCGCAGCCTGACCGCGATAAAATAAGTCTATACTCTGTTTTTCGTTAAGGAAACCATCCAGCTTTGATTTTAAATCAGACAATGAAAACGCCGTAAAAGCAATACGGAATTCCATTGCCTCCCGCCCAGTCTGAAGTGTATAGGCAATATTGATCAGATCACCGTCGCCGAAGCTTTCAGCCGCTAAAAAAGCCGACAAATTCTGAACCACTTTTGTAAGCTGTTTTTCACTGTGTGCTGACAAAACAAAGAGCGCCGGGGCGTTATCATAATTGACCGCAAAGGCTTTTACTGCATCTCCGTCGTATTCCTCCACAACAATATGCACATTGGAGCCACCTGCCCCGAACGACGATATTCCCGCTCGCCGTTTAACTTCCTTCCCGTCAATAACCGGCCTGTCCCACGGGATGTTTTCTTTCGGTATGAAAAACGGGGTGGATTTCAAATTTAGATTAGGATTTATTCCGTTGCCGTGCATAAGATTTTTTACAAGAGTTTTGTGCTTCATTTGTAATAAAACCTTTGTGACCTGGGCTACCCCGGCCGCAGCTTCCGCATGACCTATATTCGATTTAACGGATGAAACGGAGCAAAAACATGTATCAGATGTAAACTTATTAAAAACATCTGTCAGAGCTTCAATTTCTATTGGGTCACCAAGTACGGTTCCAGTGCCATGCGCTTCAATGCATGTAATTGTTCTCGGATTTATATGTCCTGCTTCAAGTGCCTTTTCTATTACCAGCGACTGAGATACCGGATTTGGAACAGTATATCCGTTTGTTTTCCCGTCGTGCGAGGAAGCAGTGCCTTTAATGACGCCGTAAATATGGTCGCCGTCGGCGACTGCCTGCGAAAGCGGCTTTAAAAACACGGTGCCCACGCATTCGGCCGGAACATATCCGGTGCCCCCTTCAGAGAATGCATGGCATCTTCCGTCCTCGGCACAGAAACGGAGATTTGACAGCATAATGTACTTGCTGGGATGCAGTGATAAATTTACGCCGCCGGCTATTGCGGCGCATGACTGTCCGCTGTGTATGCTTTCACACGCAAGGTGTATAGCACAAAGCGAGGATGAACAAGCGGTATCTATTGTAAGACTCGGTCCGGTAAAGTCCATAAAATATGAAACCCTGTTCGCAATTGAATAGGTTTGACTATTTGCCGAATAAAGGCGTTTATGATCCGATGCCGCCGCTTCGGCCATATATAGCTGATAGTTATTAAATGATGCACCGGCAAAAACACCAATACGGTTGCCGTATCCGCCTTTTTTGAGTGATTTCCTTGTATATCCGGCGTCCTCAATACAAGACCACGCTGATTCCAAAAACAGCCTTTCCTGAGGGTCCATGAACATGGCTTCTCTTGGTGAAATTTTAAAAAAGCGGGGATCAAAACAGTATGCACCGTCAATAAAACCGCCCCATTTGCAATAGCTTTGCCCGTTTTCAATTGCCTTTTCCTTATCAGGCTCGTAAAAGCCATCCATGTTCCAGCGATCAGCCGGTATTTCCGTAATACAGTCCCTGCCGCCGCATATATTATCCCAGAATTCATCAACCGAGGCGGAGCAGGGGAACCGACCTGCAATTCCTACAACAGCAATATCGTTATTTGAATTTGTGATATCGCATTTAGGATCTTCTGAATGCGGCGCTTTAATAGCGCTGCCGGATTCACCTTTAGTCTGCCGATCTTGCCCGGAACTGCTTTTAAGCAGCTTCTGGAAATCGTACTTATCTGCAAGATATACGATAAGTTCGCGGATTGTTTTATATTTAAACAAAATCGCAGCGTTTAATTCTCCCGTAACCCTTCCTATTCGCTCATTAAGCTGCGCTATTATAACTGAATCGAAACCAAGAGTTTCAAAATCAGCATATACGTCGAGTTTTTCAGACGGGATTTTTGTTATATCACAAACCAAGTTTTTCAAAAATTCCGCCCATGATTCAGAATTTGAACGGGGCTTTCCGGATTTTTCAAAGTCCTCGTCATTACCGGAATCAGCGTTTTCCTGTGCAGCGGTTCCGGCACTGCTTTTATATCGACCAATCAGTTCGACAGCTTCCTTTTTGGTGATTCTATTTGCTTTCAGCTCATTCAGAACAAATTGTATAAATTCCATAGCTTATCTCCATTAGTCTTCGGATTTACAGCATCTCAAGTTTTTTTGCGGTGTCCTCAATACTTGCGGAATTACCGAGCATTTCATCAAGTATGGAATAATATTTCGAAACCGAGCCGCTGTCCCGTGACGGTTCTTCCAGCACGGTTTTTTCAGAAGTCTTAACCCAATAATTCTCTTTAGCGAATGGATATACCGGCAAACGCATCTTTTCAGGTTTTTTATCGCCATATAATTTGTTCCAGTCTATATTAAGGCCATTCACCCATAACTCAAGAAATTTCTCATACTGATTTTGGCGGAGCCATTTGTTTATTACCTCAAGAAGCCCGTCGTCATAGTTGAAAAGACGGATTATCCTCGCGCCATCTTTCTTGTTGCCGGTAAAGACCCCGTCCGCGTCTGCACCCTTCTCAACAAATGCGGTAAGTCTGTTTTTCAGTGTTTCAATTGAATCTGCGGCAAAAGCGAGGCGCTCATCCATAGCGTCACGCCCTGTCTGTGTTGTAAAGGCGATTTTGTTTAAATCCATGTTTCCCAAACGGCTGCTTTGAATGAATGTAAGAAGCTGCAGGGCCTTTTCTTTAAGCTGAGAACGATTTTTTGCTGATAATACGATGATTGCAGGACTATTTTTATCAAATGATTCAATACCGCAGTTTTCACGCATGCCGCCCGCAGGAATATACTCTTCCAATACTATATGAGCGTTCACACCGCCGATGCCAAATGAGCTGACGCCTGCTCTTCTGGGTAAATCCTCACCGCTTTTATTTTTTATAGCCGTCCATTCGCGGTTTTCATTTACAATATAGAACGGGCTGCCTTCGAAATTGATATAAGGGTTTAAATTTCTGAAATTAAGAGTCTTTACAAGAGTTTTGTGTTTCATTTGCAGCAGAACTTTAATAACCCCCGCAATACCTGAAGCATATTCCAAATGTCCTATATTCGTTTTTACCGAGCCTAACCCGCAGTGCGCGCCTTCTGCCGCATCACAGCCCCAATCATGGTATAGGTTTTTAAACGCCTCTTTCAGAGCGTTGATTTCAATAGGGTCACCAAGCTTTGTACCTGTCCCGTGCGTTTCGATATATGTAACGGTTGTGGGATCTATTCCCGCATTTTTGTATGCGGTTTCCAGCAGCGCGGCCTGTGCCGCAGGGTTCGGTGAGGTCAACGAGCCTGCACGCCCGCCATGGTTTTCCGCCGAACTTACAATGACCCCGTAAATATTGTCGCCGTCTCGTTCGGCGTCCCTTTTTCTTTTGAGGATAATTATGCCGACGCCTTCCCCGCGAACATATCCGTCGGCGTTATCCGAAAAAGTTTTGCAGTGGCCATCCTCGCAAAGCATCCCGGCCTTATTGAATTTTATATGAAAGTCCGGCGTTACCATTACGTTGACACCGCCGGCAATTGCTGCATCACACATTCCGGCCCGTATTGACATGACAGCCCGGTGGATGGCGACAAGGGAACTGGAGCAGGCAGTATCAACCGGCTCACTTGGGCCAATGATATTAAGGAAAAAACTGATGCGGTTGGGTCCTATCGAGGGGAGCATTCCGGTTGATAAAAAAACTGCCGCTGTCCTTATCGGCTTTGCTGATAAGCCGCTCATATCCGCTGTTGATTATACCGGTAAATATACCGGTGTTCGAACCGGAAAGCGTCTGCGGTGAAATTCCGGCGTCTTCAAGCGCTTCCCACACATATGTCATAAGCAGCCGCTGCGCCGGATCCATAATCTCCGCTTCACCGGGGGTTATGCCAAAAAACATAGGGTCAAACTCGTCGATACCGTTAATAAACCCTCCCCATTTAATATTGGTTTTGTCACCGCCGTTTTTCGGATCACCGAAGTATTCACGCCAATCCCAGCGGCCTTGCGGCACTTCAGAGATACAGTCCTTTCCGTCAAGCAGATTGTCCCAAAATTCATCAAGATTATCCGCCATGGGAAATCTGCCGCTCATACCTATAACAGCAACCGGCTGACCGCCGTTTTCCTTTTTCTCAGCGTTCGCGGCGGTATCACATTCAATGTTCCTATAATCTTTTGTGTCCGGCAGAACCTTATCCGTATTTTCTTCTGCAGCCGTGTCTGAATTGGTAAAAGACTCCGCTTCCTCAACTGGGCATGAGGGCAAAATGAATTCCGCAATGCTCTTTATTGTCGGATATTCAAAAAAAACCGTCGGGTTCAGTTCCAGGTTAAATTCATCATTAAGCTTACCTGCAAGCTCGGTATATGTAATTGATTCAAAACCATATTCCGAAAGTTCTGATTCTTCACATATTTCCTGCGGGCTTACCTTTATAATTTCCGAAACATTACTGACGAGCGCCGCTAAGACTTTATCACGGGCAGAAATCCGTTTTCCTTCTTTTCTTTCCTTCCAGTCCGCGTTATTTTCCACAGTGGGTAAATCACATATTATTTTCTGCCTTATTGTCTTTGCATCTCCGTTTATGACCATAACACTGCTCCTGTCACACTCAAGCGCTTTATAGAACGCGCTTATAAAGCTATCCGTATTCATTGGCAGCAAACCAAGCCTTTGCAGCATCAGCTTTTCGGTATTGCTGTCTACATGCATTCCGCCGTCCCGGCACAAAGGCCAGTCAACAGCCAGAGTTCTCCCGTTTCTCTCGCCTGATTTTACAAGCGTGTTACGATACTGCGAAAAGGCGTCCATAAATGAGCTTGCCGCGGCGTAATCAGCCTGTCCGGGGTTACCCATGCAGCCGGAAAACGACGAGAATAAAATAAAAAAGTCAAGCGGCTGGTCTTTAAACGCTTCGTCAATATAATATGTACCGAACAGTTTTGGTCCCATGACGGCTCTCATATCATCAGCCGACTTATTGATAATGTAATTGTCCCGGATAAGCCCGGCACAGTGCATTATGCCGTTAACGCATTTATTGTTTTTTAAGATAGTGTCAGCCAGCAGACATACGTCATTTTTATCTGTGGCATTTGACCGGATATATGAAACGTCGGCCCCTTTATTTTTAAGGAGCTCGATCTTTCCGGCTATTTCATCGTCACATGGGGAGCGGCCTGTAAGAATGATATGGGTGTTCTCCGTACTGTCGGCAATTTCACATGCCAAAATATATCCAAGACCGCCCGCACCACCGGTTATCAGATATACTCCGCCGTTTTTAAACGCTTTTTTAGCAGGGCTCGCTATGCTGTCAAGTTCTTCCCAACAGGCAGCGTACCGTTTGCCGTCAGCGTATTTTATATTGCCAGACGGCTCGTCCACATTCTGGGCAAGCAATTTTGAAGCCCCTGTGCAATCTGAAGATCCGACAGTTATAAGCTGATATGCCAACCTTTGGCATTCAAGGCATGCCGTTTTAAACAGCCCGTCCAACCCCTGGACAACCATATTTTGGGGACTGTCTTCAATCAGAACCTGAAACAGGATTTTTCCCTCATGCCTTTTCAGAATCGCCCTTTTTATATTTTCAAAAACAAGCAGCGACAGCTTTTCAAAAAATTCCGCGGCGCCGTATGTTTTCGGATTAAAGCAGACGCACGCTGAAACGCCCGCCATGCTTTTGATTTTATGGGCTGTTTCTTCGTTTATTCCGCAGAATATAATGATTCGTTCACTGTAATTTATGTGCTTTTGAGGAATAGCAATATCGCATTGCTTAAATGTTTTGTCGAAAAGCAGTATGCTTTCGCCGACTTGCGAAATCGACATACTGTTAAATTTATTTTCCTCAGTTTTAAACGATACTCCTGAAAACCGCACACACAAGCGGCCGGCACCGTCAAGCAGGTCAATATCATATGAATGTATTTTTCCTGCCATACTATCCGCGGGACGGGCAACAGCCCACATTTTTGAGCTTGTTGGGCCAATAACTTTCACCTTGCTTACAGTGAACGGCAAACCCGCTGCACAGCCGGTTTCATTCCCCATTAAAACAAGGGCTGTTTGAAGCGCGCAGTCCATCACAGCGGGGTGCAAATAAAAACCTTTATCTGTTTGTGCGGTACTGTTTGGCAATTCTATTTCTGATATAATCTTTTGTTCACCCAAAAGCGCTTTTTTTATACCACGGAATTCACATCCGTAATCAAAACCGGATTTTGCAAAATTTTTATAGCACTCGACGTCTGTTATTGTACGTTGGCTGCATTCTTTTTCAAACGACATTATATCGAAATCCGCGCAGCTTTCAGTCCTGTCAAATGAAACGGCCCCGCGGCAGTAAATAATTTCGTTTTCGCTGTTTTCTGAACTGTAAACTTCAAATGTCAATTCATCGACATCATGCGGTTTTACTCTGACATTAACCTGCAGCTTATTGTTTTTGACAATCGCTGGGCGGATAAAGACAACGTTTTTAATGATCACCGTGTTTTCCCCGGCAATAAGCCCTGAGGATTGGCAGGCTGCTTCACGAACCATCTCAAGGTAAGCAACTCCAGGCAGTATTTTATTTCCTTCAATCACATGGTTTGACAGAAAAAATTCATTGCCCGAAAAAACTGAAGTGAACTTTTGCTCACTTAGGTCAGATATATTCATTTGCAGAAGAGGGTTTATAGATAACCGTTCAAAGCCGGCGGAAGAA
>DATALE010000185.1:0-3263 GCA_036261235.1 Ruminiclostridium sp.
CACAGTTAATTACAGGCTTTCGTGGAAATATGCAGGGAAAGCGGAGTGCTTTGACGGAAATAGTGCTGCATGCTTTTTTGATAAAGAAAAGGACGGGTACAGACAAGGTTCGGAAACCTGTTCGCTTTCAATGGAGGTTAAAAAATCAGACGGCAGATTCAAGATTTTAAAAATAACGGGTATTAGCTGTAACAGCTGACAAAAAAGCGTCCCCGATTGTCCAATGTGACAATCGGGGACGCTTGTTATAAGCTTGACAGATGTTGTTATAATTAAAAAGAATGAACTATTATAGAAAATAACATTACGTGGTTGAAAACTCTGCACTTGACAATTAATCTTTTTTTGTTTACAGTAAATAATGCCTTCATATGTGTTTCAATATATATATAGACGTTTTTTGATACTTAAGTTTAAACGGAGGACAATAATGGCGAAAAAGAAGGAAACGGGGACTTACGGCAACGAGTCCATATCATCGCTGAAAGGTGCGGACAGGGTACGCAGGCGTCCGGGGGTAATTTTCGGCTCCGACGGACTGGAGGGCTGTGAGCATTCCATTTTCGAAATACTGTCAAACTCCATTGACGAGGCCCGCGAAGGCTTCGGCAACCGCATTATAATAACGAAATTTATGGACAACTCCGTAAAGGTAGAAGATTTCGGACGGGGAATACCTGTTGATTTTAATAATAAAGAACAGCGCTTTAACTGGGAACTCGTATTCTGTGAATTATATGCCGGGGGTAAATATAATACGCAGGAGGGCGAAAGCTATGAGTTTTCGCTCGGGCTTAACGGGCTTGGCGCGTGCGCAACGCAGTATTCTTCGGAATACATGGACGTTGAGGTAAAGCGTGATGGATACATCTATAACCTGCATTTTGAGCATGGTGAAAACGTCGGCGGCCTGCAAAAAAAGAAAACATCGGATAAGGCGACAGGCACGGTGACAAGATGGAAGCCGGATTTGCAGGTTTTCACAGACATTTCTGTACCGCTCGACTATTACAAAGACATATTAAAAAGGCAGGCGGTTGTTAATGCCGGGCTGCTGTTTATTTTGAAAAATGAGACGCCTGACGGGTTTGAAACTTTTGAGTTCAGTTACGAAAACGGTATAAAAGATTATGTTGACGAGCTTGCCGGAGAAAATGCCCTCACTCCTGTTCAGTGCTGGCAGACGGAAAGGCACGGACGCGACAGGCAGGACAAGCCCGAATATAAGGTAAAAATCGAAGCTGCGCTTTGTTTTCACAACAGTGCCAATCTTGTTGAATATTACCATAACTCAAGCTGGCTTGAACACGGCGGAGCTCCGGAAAAGGCAGTGCGAAGCGCCTTTACGTCACAGATTGATTCGTATTTAAAGCAAAATAATAAATACCTCAAAAACGAGAGCAAAATCAACTATCAGGATATAGAAGACTGTTTGCTGCTCGTGATTTCATCTTTTTCAACCCGCACTTCGTATGAAAACCAGACAAAAAAGGCAATAACAAACAAATTCATCCAGGAAGCCATGACAGATTTTCTAAGGCATTCCGTTGAAATTTATTTTATTGAAAACCCGGCGGAAGCTGAAAAAATCGCGGCACAGGTATTAATCAATAAACGAAGCCGTGAAAACGCCGAAAAGACAAGACTTAATATTAAGAAAAAACTTTCAGGCGGTCTTGATATAGCCAGCCGTGTACAGAAGTTCGTGGATTGCCGCACAAAGGATACCTTGAGGCGCGAACTATATATCGTTGAGGGTGATTCCGCACTCGGCGCCTGCAAGCTCGGGCGCGACGCTGAATTCCAGGCAATAATTCCGGTTAGGGGAAAAATACTTAATTGCCTGAAAGCGGACTTTGGGCGTATTTTTAAAAATGACATAATTACAGATATAATCAAGGTATTGGGCTGCGGCGTTGAGGTGCGGTCAAAAGCGAACAAGGACTTGCAATCGTTTAATCTTGACCTTTTGCGCTGGAACAAGATTATTATCTGCACAGATGCCGACGTCGACGGCTTTCAGATAAGGACCCTTATTCTGACTATGCTTTACAGGCTCGTTCCGACGCTGATTGAAAAAGGTTTTGTTTATATAGCCGAATCGCCGCTTTTTGAGATTAATGTTAAAGACAAAACCTTTTTCGCTTATACAGAAAAAGAAAAAGCGGAAATAGTCGGCGGTCTCACCGGCAAAAAATATACTGTTCAGCGCTCAAAAGGACTTGGCGAAAATGAACCCGATATGATGTGGGAGACCACCATGAACCCGGAAACAAGAAGGCTTATAAAAGTTACACCGTCGGATGTAAAGCCGACCGAGGATATGTTTGATCTGTTTTTGGGAGACAATCTTTCCGGCAGAAAAGAATTTATTGCCGAGAAAGGGTATATGTACATTGATCTGGCAGATGTCAGCTAAGTTTATAAAAATCTACAATACTCATTTTACAGGAGTGATATAATGTCCCGCCGTAACGACAGCAAAGATAGAAATATGAACAGACCGCGCGGCAAGGCGGAAATCAAGGACGCGGGCGCAATCATTGAACAGCCGATAACGCAGACGCTTGAAATAAACTATATGCCCTATGCCATGAGCGTCATATTGTCAAGGGCAATCCCGGAAATTGACGGTTTCAAACCCTCTCACAGGAAACTCCTATATACTATGTATGATATGGGGCTGCTCGGCGGGCAAAGGACAAAATCGGCAAATGTTGTCGGGCAGACAATGAAACTTAATCCTCACGGCGACGCCGCAATCTATGAAACTATGGTAAGGCTTTCGCGCGGCTATGCCGCGCTCCTGCACCCGTATGTTGATTCAAAAGGTAATTTCGGGAAATCATATTCGCGTGATATGGCTTATGCGGCGTCACGTTACACAGAGGTCAGACTTGACACAATCTGTGCCGAGCTTTTCCGTGATATCGACAGCAACACAGTTGACTTCGTTGACAATTACGATAATAAAATGAAAGAGCCGACTTTGCTTCCGGTTACATTTCCGTCCGTTCTTGTGAACGCGAACACGGGTATTGCGGTCGGCATGGCGTCCAATATCTGTTCCTTTAACCTTGCTGAAGTCTGTGAAACCGCGGCAAAGCTGATTAAAAATCCGGAACATGACTTGACATCGACGCTGAAAGCACCCGATTTTTCGGGCGGCGGCATTATTTTATATGATGAAAAAGCGTTTGAAGATATTTACAGGACCGGGCGCGGAAGTTTCAAAGTCCGTTCGCGCTACACATATGACAAAT
>DATALE010000126.1:0-7558 GCA_036261235.1 Ruminiclostridium sp.
ATCTTCATTATTCAGCTCCTGATTAGTGTACGAAGCCTTTATATAAATCCTGGTCACACCGTCAAAATCGGCAATAAATCTGCCTCTGACTTTATCAGCGAATTCATTCGGAGTCATTGACAGGGTCCTTTTGAAGCCAAGATGTTCAAGTGCCGAAGCATAAAAGTTGTAATACCAGATAATCTGTACTTTTGGTTTTTTACGTTTTATCGCAAAATGAGAAGCAGTCCGCAATATGGCTCTTCCAAAATACAGTATGACCAAAAATGCAGCAATTCCGAGTATCACGGCCGTTATAGTAAGTATAGGCACTTTCCCGGTTTGCTTATTTTTACTGTTTGACTGAAGTCCGGAAGAACCGGAGGACGTCGACGCTGAAGCAGATACACCGGAAGGTGATGCCTGTGTTGTGGTATATTCCGATGAAACGCCTGGGATATGGACGACTGTTATCGGCGCTTTTCTAACGGTGTTTGCAATTCCGGTTTTCGCCAATCCATCTGCCGGGGTCGGGTCGGCGGTAATAAATCCAAACATTTCGGAATAAAATTCGACCCATGCGTGTGCCTGCTTGTTTGTTACCTTATAAATACCGTTCTCCGACGGCTGTGGTGAGGCGTAACCTTCAATATAGCGCGACGGCACCCCGGCGGCGCGCAGCATAACAGTCATTGCGCTGGCGAAGTGCTCGCAATATCCCGCTTTTGAAGTAAAAATAAAATAGTCTACAAAGTTGCTGCCTTTGGGCACTTGAGGGGGATTAAGAGTGTATCGGCAGTTCTTCTGAAGCCAGTTTTTTATAGCTTCGGCTTTCTGGAATTCATTTCTACAGTTTTTTGTAATGTTCAGTGCCAGTTCACGAGTCCTTTTTGTTATATTATCTTGTGAGCCAAAAGCCTTTGATATATCTTTGAAATAGTTATCAAGGTCCTGTGTATAATAATACAGCCACTGGTCTGACTTAATATTATTGTAATTCTCATTAGCTGATTCAATTGCTTTTTCTGAGTTTTCTGCTGTAACGAGAGGTGTGTAATAATTTACGCTTAATGATTTGTTTTGTTCAATAGGCTGATTCGTATGCATTTCAGGATAATAATTATCAATCGTTAATGACACAGGGAGCTGAGTGCTATCCATCTCATAATTCGGCGGAGGCATCAGGTAATACAGATTGTCTGTCTTGACCGTTATGGTTAATGTATTCTTTTTAAGGAAGGCGCTGTCTTTGTAAAAGTCAGTACTCACAAAGTAATTATAATTTGTACTGTTTTTATTAGCTGCCTTCCATGTTTTAAAATTTCCGAAATAGCCGGGTGATCTTATAGTTGTGCTGTTGTTATAAACATCAAGCGGGTTTTTAGGCGTACTGCATCTCCAGTTTTCTCCTGTGTATTTATCGTATATCCGTCCCCTTAAATAGAAAGGTCCGTCGGCTTTGACTTCAAATATTTCAGTATCGTCAAGCCGTATGCTTCCGCCCATCTTTCTGTTTGGGTTATAATCGCTGAATCCGGATTTTTTCAGATTCGAGAGCCCTTGAATGTTAAGGCCGTCTACTACCTGAACAAAATCAATTTTCGGAACATTCTTAAACCTATCATGCAATTTGTCAAACGAAACCTGGGAAAATACCACCGCTGCCGCACACAGTACTGCCGCGATGGCACTCAATTTCGGAATTTCCCTAATATTTCCGCCGCGTTTCCGAACTGTCAAAAGTGATGAACGGTGAAAAAACAGAGCGGCGCAGATTCCAATAAACACAAGATATTTATTTAATGGACTGATGCCATAGTTTTGTGAAAGCACCAACGTGAAGGCGGTTCCGGAAACAAACATACATACGATACACGCACGGAATCTTGATGCTATGTAAAGGACAATACCGCAAACACACGTTAAGCTGAGCATAAACACACTCATAAACAAAGTCCGACTGCCTGTTGCAGTGCTGAGTGCCGATATATAAACACTTAAAATTTTTACGATGTCATATTTAATTTGCAAATAGAAAAAACCGATACTAACCAAAATCAGTGCCGAGCCGCCCGCAACAGCCGCCGCCTTTTTAAAAAAGCAAGGCAGGAAAAGCACAACGGCACAGGCAATTAATATCTGTACCGTCCTTTCGCCAATGTTCTGAGATGGCAAAAAGAACAATAAAGTAATGCCTGCCAGAGTATATGAACCGACAATCAGCAGTAAATATTCTATTATATTGTTTATTATTATTTGCTTTTTCAAGTTTTTTCTCCTGATTATTCAGTCTCAACTGTTTCTTACTCAATCTCATTCTTTTGAAGGCTGTCAAAAAAGTCATTATCTGCCGCCGACTTTTTATCCTTTACAAATATAAGCATAGGGGCGGCGCCGCCTGCTTTTTGTTCAATAAGGCTTTGCGTTATCGTTTTATCGTGATCACAGGTAATAAAAAGCAATGCACCCTGAATTTTTTCAGCGTTCTTTATAATTTTAAAAAGCGGCGGTTTTGCTGCTGCAATTTCAAAAGCAGCTGCGCTTATTTCATTTTTATCATTTAAGGATAAATCTACTTTCTTTTTCCCGTCAGCATAAATCAGATCAGCGCGCTTTCCTTCATTTAAAATGGCGCTGACCATCGAAAGAGAGGTTTCTGCTATTTTGTCTCTCAGTGTAAGCCTTTCAAAACGATTGGTCCCGGCATATGGCAAATCGACGACAACCGTCAGGCTTGATTCAGTCTCACCTTCAAAGAGCCGTGTCATATATTTAAGTACATGCGCTGAAAGTTTCCAGTGTATCCGCTGCATTGAATCACCGGGTTCATATTCCCTGATTCCGCTGTAAAATTCATTGCCCTGCAAATTGACTGAGCTTCCATTTTCCTCAGCTCCGCTTGCTGAAATCAATATGCCTTTTTCGTTTACAGCCGTTTCATCAAACCTCGGCAAAACATAAACAGTCAGCGGCTGGGGCTTCTTCGGCGATATCGCGAAAAGTCCAAGCGGGCTGTAAACCCTCACACTTTTAACCTTGGCAGTAAATATTCCGATGTGCGGCGGACTAACTTTAAAATCAACAGGATTAAGTTCTTTGCAGCCAACTGAAAATCTGCATACATATTTAACAGGCTTTTCGATATTGTCGCCGCAAAGCTGCATAACCGCTCTGGCGTTAGCAATATAAAACGGAAAGCTGTTTTTTACATTGAAGGAAACAGATGAAACATTCCCTCTTGTTATACTGATTTTCCGTGACTCAATCTCAAATTTAACTGCAAAATGCTGTACAAAAGCCAAAAGTGCGTCAATGATACCGAGCATGATTAAAAATAATAACGGGGTGTATCCAAGCCTGCTGTTCAACAAATACGCTTCCGTACTGCTGAGAATTATCAATACGATATAAACGATTATATTTAAAGGCATGCCGAATCCTTTCCCGTCAGGCTTTACGCACCCGGAATGACGGTGCTTTCACGGTATCGAGAATTTCCGCTATTATATCTTCCGTCTTTTTGCCCGAAAGTTTGGCATCCCGGGCCAAAACCAGCCTGTGACCGAGCACATAAGGCGCTAAAAATTTAACGTCGTCCGGCAGAACATATTCGCGTCCGTTGTACATTGCGCGCGCCTGAGACATTTTAAAAAGCGCTATCGAGCCGCGCGGACTTGCGCCAAGCGCCGTCTGAGAGCTTCTGCGCGTCGCGTTGACTATATCGACAATATATTTTCTTATACAGTTTTCAACATATATGTTTTGAGCTGCGGTTTTAGCTTCTATAACACCATCGGCGTCGGTCACCGGCGACAGCTGCATTACATCGGTGTGTGAATTTCCGAGAATCTGCGCTTCCTCTTCCGGAGAAGGATAACCGAGTGACAATTTTACAATAAAACGATCTATCTGCGACTCCGGCAGCGGATATGTTCCGAGATATTCTGCGGGATTCTGGGTAGCAAGCACCATAAACGGCTGTGGCGGAATATATGTATTGAGATCGACTGTGACCTGATTTTCTTCCATAACTTCGAGCAGGCTGGACTGTGTTTTGGGACTTGTCCTATTTATCTCATCGGCAAGCACAAAATTGCTCATCACCGCTCCCGGACGATATTCAAAGTCCCCTGTTTTTGGGTTAAATAACGAAAATCCGGTAACATCGGAAGGCAGAATATCGGGTGTAAACTGTATCCTTTTAAAACTGCAGTCGACCGATCGTGCGAGAGCGGAAACAAGGCTCGTCTTTCCAACGCCCGGGATGTCCTCGATCAGAACATGCCCTGAACACGCCATCGCCTGAACAACAAGCTCGATTGTATTTCTTTTTCCAAGAATTGATTTTTCAATATTCGCCGTTATATCTTCCAAAACCTTCGCAGCATGGTCAAAGTCGCTCATTTTATGGCCAACCTTTCTCACTGGTTCTGTTTGAAAGTTTTATCTTTCAAACTTTCCCCTGCCGTGATGTCATTCCATTTAAAAACAAATCTCATTATATCCGATTTTTGGTCTGTATTCAATAATAATTTCCATAAAATATCAATACTTCAATTAAAATTATTTTCCTTTTTCTTTATAAAATGTAACTGCCAGAAACGTTTTAATTTCCATAATTTTTCAAAAAAGCAGTATATAAAAGCCCTGTTTTGCTTTACTTATCGTTAATAATGATATAAAATAGAATTGGTTTAATATTTGTTTTTTAAATAATGCTTTAAGGAATTTAAAAGGAGTATAGCCCTATGCTCTCGCGTATTAAGTCGGCGGTTCTTATCTTTGCTGTTTTAATAATTCCTGTCCTCACGGCAGGGTGCGCAGTTATTCCCACCGATATTTCGGAACTTGAAAGCCCGCCTAAGCTGACTGCGGATCAACAATTGATTGAAAAAGCCCTTGGAGCACATACCGGAGGAAAATTGACATTAAAATTTCCTCTCGAAGGGGATTACCGCAGCGCCTTTGTAATGAGAGACCTTGACCGTGACGGCAATCCCGACGCCATTGCGTTTTACAGTCCTTCCGGGAGTAATGCGTCTGCCCCTCATATAGCAATACTTGACAACGCGGGTAAAAAAAATCAGACGTTTACTGACATCGGGAGCGACGGTAATGAAATCGACTGTATAGAATTCGGCGATTTCAACGGCGACGGCGTTGAAGAGCTGGCCGTTGGGTGGCGGTCATTCAACAGTACTGACCTGTCGCTTATTGTTTATACTAAAAAAGGGAGATCTTATACCAAAGCCAATTTCGGCACATTTACAAAGATGAAAACGCTGGATATGGATTCAGACGGAAAAACCGACATTCTCCTTTTGAAGCTCGACAGCAACGTTAAACTCGCTGCCGCCCGCCTCATAAGCTATAAGAACGGAAAACTCGCAGAGGTTTCGAGCACGCCCCTTGACAGTACCGTGACAAGCTACAGTGGTGTTTATGTTACAAAAAACGGCGGAAAAGAAAACTCAGTTATTATTGACGGGGTTAAAAGCGACAACAGGTTTATAACTGAAATAGTCAGTTATCAGAACGGCCGGCTTACCTCACCTTTATATGACAATGACAAGCATACGGTAAATTCTACGATGCGTTCTGTCAACTATCAGTGCAGAGATATCGACAATGACGGCATTGTTGAAGTCCCGTTTCCGGTCGAACTGCCGGGCTATTCCAACAAAAATAATACCGGCAAAAACTGGCTTGTCCGTTGGTCGGCTTTCGACGGCAAGGATAAGTGGACGACTAAATTGACATGCGTAATGAACTACAGTAAAAACTATTATTTTGTTTATCCCCCAAAGTGGGACGGAAAAGTTACGATTCAAAACCAGAACGGCGACGATAACTGGACATTCTGTGAATGGGATTCCTCAAAGAACACATATGGAAAAACCCTGTTTACAATATCCGTTTATACTGAAGAGGTATGGAACAGCGCCGACATCAAAGAACCCATATACAAGTTAACCGAAAAAAACGGAACTGTATATGTTCTTCAGTATCCGCAAACAAAAGAAAGCGATGATTACACGCTCAGTATCAGTGAAATTCGTAATTATTTCAATCTGCTGAACTGATTTCTGATTTATAGGTTAACTCTTCTAATGGAATGGAGGGCTTTATTTGAGAAGTATCCTTGTAGTTGAAGACGAGGAAGCAATTCGCGAATTCGTAATAATTAATCTTAAAAGATCCGGTTATGATGTATTTGAAACCGGATCGGGGGAAGATGCTTTAAAGATCTATGAAGAAAATTCATCAAAGATCAACATTGTCCTTCTCGATATCATGCTTCCGGGAATCGACGGATTTGCGGTCTGCCGCAAACTCCGTGAAAAAAGCCGCACCCTCGGTATAATCATGCTGACCGCCCGGACACAGGAACTCGACAAGGTTGGGGGACTCATGATCGGAGCGGATGATTATGTTACAAAACCATTCAGTCCTTCGGAACTCGTCGCTCGTATCGACGCCCTGTACCGCAGGCTTGAAACCGACCGCGAAAGCAGACAGCCTGAAGAGATAAAATCAGGCGTTTTCAATCTGAACATAAAAAGCCGCACTCTGACTAAAAACGGCTCTCCTGTAGAGCTTACACAAGTCGAATACCAAATCATGAAATACTTTATGGAAAATCCCGACACGGCACTGTCACGCAGCGAAATTCTTAACCACGTCTGGGGAGAAGATTATTTCGGCGAACTGAAGATAGTCGATGTAAACGTCAGACGACTGAGAATGAAAATTGAGGATGAGCCGTCGAACCCGGCTCACATTCTTACTGTTTGGGGATATGGATACAAGTGGAACGCAAAATAAAAGGTTTGTTCAAATTTCATGACAGACAGAGCCGCAAGCTTTTAAAAGGCATAACCCGGCGCTGGCTTCTTAACATTATGTGTGTCATATTTGCCATTCTTGTCGTCATCTGGTTATTTTTTGCCTTTTCTATTCATAGCTATTTTTACAATACCTTGAGTCAGACACTGAGATATACGGCTCATAACAACAGCATCAGTTTCAGCAATCTTCTGGGTACCGTGTCTCCGGATTTTTACGCCACGGCGAAGCGCAGTGTCGAGGGCTTTGTTGATAAAGACAAAATGGAATTGATTTTTCTTGACCGCAACGGGTATGCCGTAATCACTTCAAGCGGGTTTATGCCCGCCGATAACTCCGTTCCAAGTGATTTTGTTGAGGCTTCAAGCTCCAAAAACGGGATCGGAGAATGGACCGGCGTCGATGCGGCAACCGGCGAAAAGGTTATGTCGGTAACAACTCTGCTCAAGGACAGCGACGGCAAAATACTCGGAGCCGCGAGATATATTGTTTCTCTTTCAAAAGTAGACATGCAGATCGCAATTTACATTCTCATCAGCGGAATTATTTGCATCGCTATTATATTTTTTGTAATTATGTCAGGAATCTACTTCATAAACTCTATTGTAATACCAGTTCATGAAGTTGGCTCCACTGCCAGACGGATTGCCTCGGGCGATTTCGACGCCCGGATTGACAAGCAATATGACGATGAAATCGGTGAACTCTGCGACACAATCAATTATATGGCCGG
>DATALE010000131.1:0-2694 GCA_036261235.1 Ruminiclostridium sp.
GGGATGAAATGTGACGTCGAGAAGGTGACCGACCCGAACGTAATAAACAATATCAAGTTTGATTATTCATCGGAATTCCACATAGATTCAATTGACGAGCCAATGTGGAAAATGTACCAGCGACAGATAGATGATGATATCAATGTCATGTGCCGTTTTTCTGGCGGCTCCGCTTCGGCCGGAGACCTCGGACTTGACCGCAACTTTGACAGTGAAGACGATTTCATCAACGCGATAAGCGGAGCAATGATGGACATCAAAGCATAAAGATAACCGACATCCGCATGTGAAATATAAAGTCTCTGACTTTTTGACTGCTCTCACAAAAATACAAGCGCCGCAGAACTTTGCCGCGGCGCTTGTATTTTGAGGGCGGAAGAGAGGATGGTTGTTATGAAAATATTTAGCGGAGGTTCTGTTGGAGGATATACGTCCGTTTATTCAATACTTGAGAATGCTAAACGGAGGCTGCAAAACGGAACATGCTTGGAAGAATTGACCAGGGGGATGAAATGCGATGTCGAGGAGGTGACCGACCCGAACGTAATAAACAATATCAAACTAGATTACTCAAAAGTTATTGATTTGGGCCCTAGTAAAGACGTACCAATGTGGAAAATGTACCAGGAGAAGCTCACAGGTGATTTGGATTTTGCATGCCGCTTTTTAGGTTCTTCCACTTCAGCCGGAGACCTCGGACTTGACCGCAGCTTTGACAGTGAAGACGATTTCATCAACGCGATAAGCGGAGCAATGATGGACATCAAAGCATAAGGATAACCGACATCCGCATGTGAAATATAAAGTCTCAGATGATTTTTTACTGTTTTCACAAAGACAAGCGCCGCAGAATTCGGGCCGCGGCGCTTGTCTTGGAGTTTTAGCGTGAAATAACCATCGGCTCTGCCGGTGCGGATTAAAAATCTTTAGATACAAGAAAACCTCCTTTTGCTAAAATAGTAGCCGGTTCGCCAACCGCACTAACAGCAAAAGGAGGTCTTGTCATGATTTATTTAAAAAACAGTAAACTTTCACCGATTAACTTTACAATTTTATTGATGGTGTTATAATTAATGGTAATATAGTAAATAAAAGATATTGACCGATTTTAAGACTTATTTAACTAATTTTTTGGCTGGATTAAAAAAAACTCTAATATTGCATACTCAAAACCGAATCAGCAAAAACAGCTGAACGGTTAACATTTATGATTTTGTATAAATAATTAATACAATATTAAATGAAAGAAGTCTTAACTATGAAAGAAAAAGGTCAAAAGTACTCATCATTGCGCAAAAAAATATTTCTGGCAAGCTTTATCCCCGCTCTGATCGTCTGTATTTTGGCAGCAGTCATACAGGCATCGCATTTAAGCAGCGGAATAACTTACATAGGCCTTGCGGTGATATTGGCGATTGTGTTAGTAATTTCAGTAACCTTCTCTCAAAATGCAGCCAAACCTGTAAACGCCATCGCTTATGCAGTCCGTGAACTGAAAAAAGGCCATATTCATGCGCGATGCAGCATTAAAACAAATGACGATATAGGACAGATTGCGCAAGACATCGACAGTTTCGCAGACAACTATGAAAAAAACATTATTGGTACGCTTCAAAATATAGCTGACGGGAAATTTTCAGACCAAATTCAAACTGTCGATAAAGATGATATAGCATCTTTATCCGCGAAAAATGCTGTTTTAACAATAAATTCTATAGTGTCTGAAGTAAAAACCGTCGTAAACGCCGCGGCAGATGGTGACTTCAGTGTTCGGTGCAATCAAGATAAATTCAAAGGTGCCTGGAAAACACTCGCATGTGATACAAACGAATTTTGCGAATCTTCTTCAAGTACACTGAATGAAATTTCAACAATAATAAACAAATACTCTGTCAATGATTTTGATTTACGAATGAAAAACGAATATAAAGGAATATTTCAGGCAGTTGCAAATGATTTAAATGTTCATGGTGATTTAATAAACAGATTTGAAAAACTGATTATTCAGATATCCGACGGCGATCTGAGCCAAATGGACTATATCGAAAAGATCGGTAGATTAAGTGAATCTGATAAATTTTTGCCTGCCATCTGCAAAATGATGAGGGCTGTGTATGAGCTCACAAATGAAGTCAATTACCTTTCCGATGAAGCAGTGAACGGCAATATTCTTAATATACGCGGAGATACTGATAAGTTCAGCGGGTGCTACAAGAATATAGTTTCTGGTTTTAACGCTACACTTGACGCGATATCTGCACCTCTTCTCGAAGCATTCAAAGTATTAACAAAAACTGCAGTCGGAGATTTCACAGAAGAATTTGAAGGCGATTATAAAGGTGAATTTGATAATCTTGCAAAAGCGGTAAAAGGTATTCAGAGCAATTTCAAAATTATTTATAAGGCAGTTTCCATGATATCAAAAGGCGATTTATCAATGCTTGAAAAACTTAAAACTGCAGGCAAAATGAGTGAAAACGATGTAATGGTTCCTGCATTTATCACTCTAATGGAAAGCATAACATTGCTTACAAATGAATCCACCAGAATTGCAGACGCTGCTGCCGGAGGTAATCTTAATTTGCGTTGTGACACTTCGAAGGCCGGCGGCGTCTTTGAGAATATTCTCGAATCAATCAACAGCTTACTGGATAAAGTTGAAAAGCCCGCAGTTGAAATCACTCATAAAATGGA
>DATALE010000186.1:0-1555 GCA_036261235.1 Ruminiclostridium sp.
TCTTTCATCTAGTGTAAGATGGTGATAGTTCATAAATGATGCCGCCTTTCCGGTAGTTGTCTTTTCAACTCCTACTGTATCACAACGGCGTCATTTGTGAACCCTTTTTTATACTGTTGCACTTGATATTTTAATTTACACCGTACAGAAATGGCAAGCCTGTCGCGGCTCGAGCGACAAAGAACTTATTTTATGGTGCTGAAATAAGTATATAAAAAAGCTCAGGAAAGCCATTCAACTTCCCTGAGCTTTTTATAATTATATAATGTTAACCTTTATTCGCAATAACTCCATAAATGGTCACTGGTGCTTTCTGGGTTACGATCTTAATTTTATGTTTTCCATTCGTCATGAAATCATTCAAAAGCTGAGTTGAAAAATCTGAGCCCTTGTCCTCACTGAACTGTCCAACATACATGTTGTCTAAATATACTTTAAAGCTTCCGCCGGCAGTTGCGTTGTATGCCACATAAGCTATAGTTCCAGAAATATCAAAAGTAATATTGTCACCGGATACAGACGAGATAAACGTACCGTCCTGCTCTTTGAACCCGGTTTTTTGTCCTTCGGTTAACAAATCCATATCCGAGATACTGCTTGAATCAGAAAAACATAGTGCTTTTTTCGGATAATTGATAGTTTTGTTCGCCTTTATATTTTTCTTTATTAGCTTTGATATTTCGGAGGAATATAATGAATACCCTTCATCCGTCGGATAATTGTCTTTCATAAGTTCATCTGTGCTTTTTCCCGAATTAGCAAAAGCATCAGACATATTTATAAGATCAAGCCCATAATAATCAGCGAGTCTTTTTATATCAACCGTATACCCGTTGTCTTTATCCCCTTTGATTGTGTTTTCAAGAACTAAAATAATATCTGCCTTTGGATTTTCCTTCATGAGTTTTGCTAACAGATTGTCATAGATCATATGAAAATCCCTGATTGAAAGTGAATTCTGATCATGCCAGCCAAAACAGACTATTATGCTGTCATAGCTGTTTATTCCTTGCTTTTTATCTTCGGTATATTTGAGATTGTAATCAACAAGACCTTGCAAAACATCGCTCGTATAATGTTTTGTATGCTCAAAATTGAAAGTTGATTTATACGTTTTATTTAAATCGTTTGCAACAAGCCCTGCCCAACCTTTTTCGTCGGTGGTTTTGGAATTATAGATTAGCTCATCTCCGATTATAAGGACGTTAACAGATCTTCCGGTTCTTATTTTCTGATAAAAATTTTCGCTTGCCAAATTCTTTTGCTCAATTTTGCTCGATGCTTCAAGCGATTTGACACGCGACGCCATAGTTGCAACAGCAGACGAGTCCTTTTCGATATTTTTCAGCCGGTTTTGCTGAACTGCTGCTGCTAAAATTCCTACTGCCGCTATTACGACACACGCAGCCGCAACAACGATTTTATCGGCTCTTCCCATCTGTCACTTTCCTTCCGAACATGTTAAATGGAATTGACATCAGCGATTCCCGGGGAAAAGGAGTTTCCACAGGTTTTTTTTCGGCCTTATCGGTTCCGCAGCGTCAATAATTTTATT
>DATALE010000172.1:0-5610 GCA_036261235.1 Ruminiclostridium sp.
TTCTTAATGAAATTTACCCTTTGCGGGGTGTTACCCTTATTCCCCGTCAAAAGACCGGATGTAAAATTCGCGGCCGGTATCTCTTAGCAGCACCGAATCGCCGCCGCATTTCGGGCAGGTAAAGTCTTTTGCATGGGGGAATTCGTTTCCGCATTCCCTGCATTTGAGCATTGCGGGGCGGTTTTCAAAGGTAAGCTTTGCGCCTGCACAGACGTGGTCCTCTGCTACAGCCTCAAAATACATCTGCACCGATTCACCGATGATGGAAGAAAGCTCGCCGATTACAAGGTTGATCTGCGTGATTTTTATAAAACCGCGCTTCTCAGCTTCTTCGTCCATCACGCGAATAATATCAAGGACAACGGGTAGTTCGTGCATGTTGATTCCTCCGGCTTAGAACCCGTTCTCATAGCTCATCACCATTTAAACGGAAATTTTACCGTCATACTGCGTTGAAAATACTTGGGATACGGCAAGTATTCCTGCTTTTTTCGCCTGTCTGGCAAAAAAATTTCTCGTCGCTATGGCGTTTCTCCCTTATGAGGACAGGTTCTTATTTTTTATGCTCCGTCAAGCGGCACAGAATTATATTATTCCTAAAATTTATTGTACTATAAACCGTATATCCTTGTAAATGGTATTCTGCGCTGCATTTCTCAAATTTAATCTAACTGTTTGTTTCCATTATATGAAACCGAATACTACGCAGACGTGGGAAAAGCCGAAGAAGTGGCGCCTTGCGGATGCCTGACATCGGTATGAAAAGGATTCAGGTAAATTTCTTCCATGTAGCCTATTAACGTTTTGAACGGCTTATGATAAAATAGAATAAGGTAATAATACAGGAGGCGGACGGGGAAAATATCCCTGCGAGAGTAAACTGCCAATCAATATTAAGCCGGAGGCGGAACGATGAAGGGTAAAATCATTCATGATCTGAAAAAATACGAGAATCAGTACGTTTGGGTCGAGTTCGAAAATCCGGATGCCTGCAGCTGCGCGAATTGCGGCGCCTGCCGTTTCAGCGACGCGGAATCCCATATTTATACCAGCGGCATTTACCGGGTGGAAGGACATTTCCTGATTTCTGTAAAAGATGAAAAGGTGCGCTATCATGAGTTTATCCCGCGCATCCTGAATATTTACGAGTGGACGGAATAAAAAGCCCTCCCGGTCTGTAATCAGCCGGGAGGGTAAATTTCATCTGCAGCACCGGGTACGCAACCGGCCGCAGAATATCAGTCGTTAACCATGATACTGCCTTGCGGGATTTTGAACTGATTTGATATTACGTTTCGGATATCCTGGACCGTCAGTCCGGGAAGAGCATTTAAACCGTCAATAATCTGTCTGAGCTTTTGGTCATGTTTTGCCCCATATTCGCTGAATATGTTAATATCGATGACGCTGAGCCCTTCAGAGGTTCGGTTAACTATAACGGATGCCCTGTTTTGTGCCATGTTCCACGCTCTCCTTTTCTTCTTCTATGATAACTGTATGTGCTTAAAAAGTCAATAAACATACAAAAAAATAAGTAAAAGTGTATAAAAATCGGATCGTACAGCAGCTGATTTGTCCCAAAATGAATAATAAAAATAATTATTAAAAGAAAAATTGAAACTTGTGATTTTCATTTCCGGTTCACACCGGGGTCAAACAGCTTTCACAATTACGGTGTAGTCTGAAATTGTGATCAGGTAATATATTCCATCCCATTTTCCTCTTAATGAAAGTTCCGTTTAAAAAAGACTTTCTCCTTTTAAAATCGCATACTTTTCAGCTTAACTTCACCTGGAATCCACATAGAATGCCTATGATGAAGGCGTGCTATGAGAAGGAAATATCTGCGGGGGTGAAACTGAATTGCGAGCCTTTTAAGTTTATTCTTCTCAACTCGCGGCTTTGCCTCTGTGTGGGTAAAGCCGCCTTTTTTGTAAATTCCATTCTATTACATGATTCGTGACTAACGTGAAAATTAATGGGGTGCGTATAAAGAATTATGTTGAATTGTTTCAGCGCGGAAAAAAGTTTGCCGCCTTGGCTGCTCCTGCTTGAAAGTAGCGGACACAGGCTGTATAATTACCTTGTTTTCATCAGCTCAACAACTATCTGAATCTGGCAGAAACCGTTATTCCGCTATCGCAGTACTGGACAATCGCTTACGGCCGGCAGAAAGGTGAAGTTCTGCAGGACGCCGAAGGTATCCAGACGCTCCGCAAGAACGCCCGGGCGATGGCCTGGCTCTTAAAGGTCATCGATGCCGGAAAAGAAACAATACCCCTTCCCGAAGAAGAGGACCGCGTTATGACAAACTTTATCCGGTGAGAAGTGCTCTTTTACTGCAAAACGAGGGAGTACCCGTCCGAGGTATTCCCTCGCAAATAAATGGGACTTCCTTCCCGTTGAAACAATTTGATATGTGAAGTAAAATTATTGCCGGGGAGGTATGAATATGGAAATTCCATCGTTAAAGAGGCAGATTATTGATGAAGTGTATGCTTTTATGGCCACCGAGGCACTGAAAGGAAACTATCTTATCCTGATTACGGCGGCTGGCACGATTTTAGGCAAGCCGGTTTTTGATACGGAGGCTCAATATGAAGATTTGGAAAACGGCAGGTTAAATGATAAAAATGCCGTGGCGCTGACCTTTGAGATGATTGATGAGTCAAAAAAGCAATATAAAAAATATATACCGGGTGGCTCTCCGCTTCCCGGCAATGACGGATATATCTTATTAAAGGATGTAACAGTCAGGGCCAATGACGGGGTCAGACTGAACTTTTCCACAATGATTGTGTTTTACGACCAGATTATTGGGGTTACTTTCGGAAACGCAAGCAAAGAACCGCAATGAAATACAGCCTGCACCGCGGTTCAAGATACCTTCGGCCGTCAGCGCAGAAAGAAGTACCCGTTTTGGGTACTTCTTCTTCGCTGTAATAGGGAAAATATATTAACCATCAACAGGTTTTGATCCACTGATAAAGGGGATTCCCTCAGTCAAAATCTTTTCGATACCGTTTGAGCTCGGCATATGTCCGCTGTTTTCGATTCTGCGAAAGACCAGATTTTTATTCTGACTTTCTGCTACAAACTGGGAAATGGTTTTCGTGGAGGTTACAATATCGGTGCTTCCCTGCAGAATCAAATACGGAATCCGTACGTTCGACAGTTCCTCACTTAAGTCTACTTTCATCATTTCCGAAAGCAGGCTTTTGTTTTTGGCATATCCGTTTACAATTATTGCTTTGAAATCTCTCACGGAATAGTCCGGACTTGTTAAAAGTCCGTGGATGATTGTACCCAACGGCACTTTTCCGCCGGATTTCGACTGGTATCCTTCCGTGTATTTGCGAATCCAGACGGCGGCCTGCTTTAACTCTTCCATTGTATGTACGTCTTTTTTGAACATATCATCCATAAGCTTCTGCTTTTTGGAAGACAAACCGGATCTTTTCAACTCATCATAAACTTCCTGATTAAATGTCAGATTCTTAAGGACCTGCCCGTATACCATTACGCGGTTCAGCAATTCGGGCACTCTTGCCGCTGCTTTTGCCGCAAGGACAGAACCCCATGAGACTGCAAACAGATTTACCGGATTGTTGGGAAAGTCGTTCTTTACGGCCTTAATCAGGTCTACCGTCATATCGACAAACCGATCGATTGTAAAACTGTCATCAATGACATGATTGTTAATTCCGCAGCCTAACTGATCCCAATATACCATAATGCACCGGTCTGTAAACTGGGGAAGCATTCCGCGGCAGCCTTCTGAAAACGGGATGGGAGCACCCGGCCCTCCGTGCAGAAAAATGAGAATGGGATTTGTTCCATACTTTCCGTCCAGCAGAACCTTTTGGTCATAACCGCCCAGCTTGTAGGTTACGATTTTTGAAACCTGATTGTTTAGAATAGTTTCTTTTCTTTGTCTGTTCATTCTATATATCTCCATATTTCCAATATGTCTGAATACATCTCTTCGTATTTGGCTGAAATCAGATTCTCAGAGCCAATTCCAAAGCCATGTAAAAACTTTTAATCTGATGGATAAGTTCTCCTGCATCCCCAAGGATTCTTCGATCCCATTCCGGAGAATCTAAAAGATCGCCGCCAATCAGAAAATTATAAAAATCCAGATTTCTGAAATCACATACTGCCTGAACTCCCGCGCTTTCCATTTCAACAGTGATACACCCTTCTGCCTTCCGCTTTTCCATATTCCCGTGTGTTTCCCGATAAATTGCATCCGTTGTCCACGTTTTCCCAGTTACATACGGAATTCCGGCTTCCTTGAAAAATGCAGCTACAAAAGCAGCGTTCTTCATTTTTATATAATCCGACGCTTTTGCGTAATGATAGGAAAGTCCCTCGTCCCGATAGGCATCAGTCGGTACAATGATTTTACCCGCGGTAATATCGCTATTTAAGCATCCGCACGCCCCAAACATGATATACTTTGTAGCGCCAATCAGGCAATGCGTTTCTTCTAAGCAGGCACCCGCACCGGCCGAACCGATCATTGTCATATAAAAAGCGATATCTTTTCCCTTATAATTCAATTTGTAGCATGGTATGGAACCATTCGTGCTTTCAATTTCAGCAATTTTTACGCACGCAAATTGTTTGAGAATTTCAGCTGTGATTTGATTAGAAAACGTAATAATACATATGTCGCATAATGCCTTGTGCGTACCATAGAATTTTTCCGGAGATAGAATTGCTTCAGTGGTTATATCAAAAGTATCGGTAATCATGTTTCCCCTTATCCTAATCACATAATGTAAGTAATTCGAACCAAGTATACCATATAAATTTCCAAAATAGAAGACACACAAAATCCATGTCCAGGGTATCCTCGTGGTCATCATTTGACCCATAAATTGGAATTCACAATGAAAAGCCTGTTTTATCCTCTTCCGTGATTTCCCGAATTATTTTACATGGAACACCTGCAGCGATTACATTAGACGGAATACTTTTTGTGACAACGCTTCCTGATCCAATGACAGTGTTGTTCCCAATCGAAACACCTTGATTTATGTGAACACCGGCACCGATCCATACATTGCTGCCGATTTTTACTTTCTTTGCAAAACAGCCTCCGGCAGTTCTTTCCCGGGCATCGATTGCATGATTTGAGGTATAAATTCCTACTCTCGGACCAAATAGCACATTATCGCCTATTTCAATACCGCCGCCATCAAGCATTACACAGTCAAAATTTGCATAGAAATTATTTCCGATAGAAATGTTATAGCCAAACTCACATCGAAAAGTAGGTTCAAAATGCACTCCTTTTCCGATTGATTTTAATAAACGCCTTAATATTTCTTCCCGCTCTGTGGAGCTTTTTCCAAAGCTGCTATTATATTCATTCGTAAGAAAAACAGTTTTTTCTCTTGCTTCTATCAGTTCTTTGGTTAAGTCATTATACATTGCTCCGCTTAAAATAAATTGTCTTTGATCTTCTAAATTCAAATCAATGCACCCCTTTCAAATTTCTGTTCATCCGCCCATAATATAAATAATTCGGATTCAGTATAACATAATAATTTCTAAAATAGAATAGAAAAATCCATGTGCAGGTTCAACTCTGACACATGG
>DATALE010000188.1:0-7472 GCA_036261235.1 Ruminiclostridium sp.
TATTGGCTGCAATTTTGTTTTATCTGACGCGTAATCTGACGACGAGTATGAACATTTATAAATAATGCCTACTGAATAAATTGCTTTGCAATTTATTAGTGCGGATTTAACCGCACAATCACATCAAAAAGTGGCTTATACTAATTCCAAATAAACTTAAGGCAAGAATTTTAATTTGGAATAAGTATTACGCAAAATTTCATCTGTTTTCTTCAATTTCTGAATTGTTCAGTATGCATTAATTATGCGGCATTGCCTTAGATAATTATATGACGTTAAAGGACGCCCGGTATAAGCCAAAAAGCTGATATGCCCAAGGTAACCAAACAATCCCTTATATTCCTGCTTTCGCGCCGACGACGGTGCCGGTTTCAAGCGCAAGGAGCTGATCCGCCCAGGTCGCGGCCCAGTCACGCAGCTCATTGACGCCGAGTGGTGCCGGTACCTTTGAAACCTCATGTGCGGCGATCTTTTTTGCTAGATTTGTGTAAACCTGCGCCTGCTTGGAATCCGGCGCGCCCTCGATTGTTGTTTTGCCCTGAAGCTCACATTGGGTCACAGTAACGGAACGCGGCACATATTCGACGACTTGCGTGTGCGTCTTGTCTACAAAATCATCTATTATATCTTTGGCATAAGGCTTATTGATAGAGTTCGCTATTACACCGCCGAGCAGCGCTCCGCCTGAATTTGAATATTTCTGAATGCCCTTGAAAAGGTTGTTTGCGGCATAAACCGCCATGAAGTCGGCGGACGAAACCGTAAAGACATGTTCCGCGATACCCTCGCGGATAGGAACAGCAAATCCGCCGCATACAACATCACCCAAGACATCGTAGATTACATAGTCAAGGTCGAGATCTTCGAATACCTTCTGCTGCTTGAACAGCTGAACAGCGGTTATAATACCGCGTCCGGCACAGCCGACACCCGGTGCCGGGCCTCCCGCTTCCACACAGTAAATTCCGTTGAAGCCTTCAAAAATAACTTCACTGGCCTTTACTGATGACTTTTCACGCAAGGTGTCAAGCACAGTCGGTATATATTGGCCGCCGCGCAGGGTGTTTGTGGAATCGCTCTTGGGGTCGCAGCCAAACTGCATAACCTTGTACCCAAGTTTTGACAGCGCCGCGCTGATGTTCGATGTGGTTGTTGATTTGCCGATACCGCCCTTACCGTAAATTGCGATTTGCTTGATTTTCTTTGCCATGTTAATCCTTCTTTCTAAAAATAAAAGATTCAATGATAATATTGTAATATCCGCTTTAAAGCGTCTTCTATCAAACCGTGATACTCCATAACCTCTATTCCGTAACGTGTAATTGCCGCTTCTGCCGGGGGGCCTATTTTGCTGATAAGAACTGCCCGGCAGTCGGATAAAGCTTCCGCTGCCTTTTCAAGCGCAGCGCCTTCATGTTCACCCCCATTACACGGCGGGGTTACCGTCCGGAATCCGTCAAAGGAATAAGACTGGTTATCGCTGTCAACATTTATGATAAGAAATTGCCGGCAGCTGCCGAAATGCTGGTTTATGACTTTACCGTCGCTGCTGCCTGCCGCAATTTTAAATGGCATCAAAAACACCTCGCGCTTTATGCTTTTTTGAAGATTAGTCTTTATCCGTGTGAAAAGGTTTCCGCGACTGCGCCGCTGTACAATTCCGAAGATAAATCCTTTTTCCCGGGAATCCCGCAGGCGTCCGCCCGACAATGCCGGCAATGGCGGAAAACAGGCAGATACTTTTCAGCTTTACGTCGTGCTTCGTCGAGCATATTGCAGTCGGGCGCCGGGATATCCGCAAACTCATGCTGCGGAATCAGCGGAATGATGTTATAGATGCTTGCGCCAGCCCCTTTGACAACCTGTGCGATTTTTTCGATATGCGTGTCGTTGACGCCGGGAATCAGGACGGTGTTGATTTTAACTATGGTTCCAAGATTACTTACCTTCCGTATGCCCTCAAGCTGCTGCTTGATGAGAATTTTTGCCGCCTCAAGGCCTGTGTAGATGACGCCTTTCCATATGACATGGGATACGATTTTGTCGAGTATTTCCGGTTCCACCGCGTTGACGGTCACCGTAACGCTGCGTACTCCGGTATCATACAGCGCTTGCGCCTTTTCGGGAAGCATCAGGCCATTTGTACTCATACAAAGGATTAGTTCGGGATGGCTTTCATGCACGAGGCGGAAGGTTTCGAGTGCCGTATCTGTCGCCAGGGTATCGCCAGGCCCGGCAATGCCGACAACCGCAAGCTGGGGGCAGAGTTCAAGCGCACGATTTACCTTTGCGACAGTTTCTTCTGGTTTCAGTATTGTTCCGGTTACACCGGGACGCTGTTCGGATTTGTTTTTTGAACGCTTGCAGAAACGGCACTGGATATTGCAGGAAGGACTTACAGGCAAATGAAGTCTTCCGCGTGTTCCGTTAGCTTCCCGTGAAAGGCAGGGATGCTGTTTTGCAAGTTCCGACAGCGTTTCATCTTCTAAAAACTTGATTTTCATCGTTTCACCCACTTTCTTAAAGTGATTCATAAAAAGTAAAAATTAAATCCGATTTCTTATAACCGACAGTGAAATTGGATATAAGGCAGGCGCAATCTCTTATGAAATTGCGGTATGGTAATTATTCAGCACATACGTACTTTTTCGTTCCTTTCAATCTGAACGATTTTTCCATCCTGAATAATGATTGTAACTGAACCGTATTTTATGTCCCGGATGTTTTTAACCAGTTTTTCGATAATATCCTCTGAATCCTGAATAAATAAATTGGCCATGCAATCACCCGCTTTCTTAAAAGGCAGCGTTTACGCGCTGGCACTGACCGCTTCGGTAAAGATTTTTTCAAGCAGGGTCAGCGCTCCGCGATAACCAAGATAACTCCTGTTGATTACGACTTCATATGAGGTTGGAAAAGCAATCTCGACAATATGTCCTTTGAGTTCTTTCGCAATACTGCGCTCCCAGGAAGAACCGAAAATAATTGGCGCGCGCTGCCCATATTCCGCTGAACGAAGCTTCTGGTGAATGATATAGCTGTCTTCAATAAATTCCGGCACTACGCTTACGTCTTGAGCGAGCTTTTTATACTCGTCAAGGATACCTTTCCGAAATTTCTCCGGCGGGTTGTCGGTAATAAACTGCTTCGACGGAATCAGTCCAAGCTGACTGACAAGGAATTTGTTGAGCGCAAGGCCGTAGGCGCTGTCCGCCGCGACAGAATAGGTTGAAGGGACGCCCCACCAGTATTCGGCGTAAAAGTCCGAAAAGCCTTCAAGGTAATAATAATAAAGCTTTTCCTCTTTTTTGATGAATTTCTCAATTTTGCTGCCCGGAATTCCCGCAAATTCGCCGACCTTGCGCAGAAAATTACCGGTTTCCTGCGCACCGATCGGCAAAACCGGAATATGCAGGAAGGGCTGCCCATATTTTTCTTCAAGATGCCGCGCAATGTCAACGCCAAGCCATGGGGAAACCACAAGGTTGAACTGTGCTTCAGGTATCTGTTTCCACTCCTTAACGCCGCCTGATTCAGGCCCGAACAGTACGTTTACTTTTAGCCCGATGCCGGTCAAGATGCGCTTTAATTCGGTAATGTCGCCGCGCCAGAAAGAGTTTTGGAATGGAACAAGCGAAAAAAGGTTCACGACGCCGTTTTTGCGTTTGCCGCTGTAATCCCCAACATACTGATCGATGATGGATTTGATTACCGTTTCATGCCCAAGAAAGTTGTTGCCTTTGAAACCGCCGGTTTCTGCTGCAACAATCGGAACGCCTTTCCGCCGAAACTCACCGACAACAGAAGAAATGTCGTCTCCGACAATATCCGGAATACAGCCTGTCAGTACTACGAACAAATCTGCGTCAAGGATTTTGACGGAAGATTCAATCAGTTCGCGGAGTCGCTCAACTCCGCCGAAAACAACTTCTTTTTCCGAAAAGTTGGTGCTTGGCACGACTGCCCCAGCGCCGTAACCGCCACCCTGAAAGCCGTTGTAAAAGGCCACATTTACATACTGCTTATCCGCGCAGCCGGGGCCGCAGTGCGTGATTGGAATCACGCGCGGGATCGCCGACGCGGTATGTGAAGCGCCAAGCGCACATATGTATCGTACCTGCGAAATTGAGTTTGTTTTTTCAGGAACAATTATTTTTGATTTCGACATTCTCACGACCATCCTTTCCATCTGAACCGGTAGTTATGTCCGTTTTGGTCAAGCTGTATTTCAATCTTACTTCTTGCAAAAAAGGACAAAACTTCTTGTATGAAAAAAATTTTTCATACGTCACCTTTTCGCCTAAACTTCGGCCTTACCATCAACAAGCGCATAAGGATCCTGCTGCAGCCACCATTTTTTGTACGGCAGCGCGACATGGGCGGCAAGGTCCTGATGAAATTTCTTGTGCGCGAGAATTTCAAGAATGATTTCACCGAGGTTTACTATGCCCTGATAGCCAACAGCGAGGTGCTCATCGCCGAGCGGTGCTGCCGGGATGCCGAGCCGTGAGGCGAGCGGTGCAAGCCCATTATGGCGGATAATGATAAAATCGGGATGAACCCGGTTGAGAAGTCCATAAAATTGGTATTGCTGACGGTTGCTGACGCTGAATGAAGGCACATCGCCATAATTTTTTACAAGAAAACCGAGCGAGTCCTGCCGGGCGTCTCCGCTGTCATAAACCGGGTCGTGGTGGAAGACGAGTGACGCGTCAACCTTGACGCCGAGTTCGCGTAAAACGGCGATCAGTCCGTGCGAATAGGCGGAACCTGTGGCAACAAAGCCCTTGATACCCTTGAGCTGCTTTTTCAGCTTTTCAATTTTTGGTTTCACGCGTTTGTGCTCTTTTTCTATGTAGGCCTCAGCTTTATCTTCCCTATGTGTTACGCGGCCAATTTCGCGAAGCCAGGCGTCCGTTCCGGCAAATCCATACGGCTGCGGCGCTTTCACCTGCGGAACTCCGAACTGCTCCTCCAAAACAGTGGCAAGGTAAGAGGAAAGCGTGTAACAGAAACCAACCGTCGCGGCGGCTTCTGAAAGTTGCCGTAAATCGTCGACAGTGGCAAGGTCTACAATGTAATTTACCCGCAGCCCAAGTTCACCAAGCATGGGGGAAAAAACATCTGAGCCCCAAAGGTTGATTACATTGATTAAATCCTCCTGCTTTTTGGGATTTCGGTTGACTATTTGCCTTGCGATGCCGTGCTGCACAGCGTCAAAGCCGGTGCTCCAGTGCTTAGACTTGAATCCTTCGCAATGCAGCGGAATAACCGGAATTTTTAATAGCGTGCTGTATTTTTCAGCGGTGTTGTCTACATCATCGCCGATAATGGCGGTAGAGCAGGAGGTTGCAATAAAGATTACTTCCGGTTTGTAGCGTTCCCATGCGTCGCGGATACTTTGCTCAAGCTTCTCAACACCTCCGAATACCATGTCGTTTTCATTAAGGTTTGTGGAGATTACTTTCATGTCTTCAACCGGTAATCCGCGCAGTGCAAGCCCGTTGCGGTAAATGTTGTTATAAATGACCTGTCCGGCGCCGCAGCCAATTGGAGAATGTTGAATCAAAACCGCGCCGCGTACATTTCCGGCCTGACATTCAACCATTTGCTCGCTGCAAACCGAGCCTTGGGTAAATGGCCCGCGCATTTCACAAAGTTTACATCCGGCGCTGTCGCATCCACCGCACGCCTGTGAAAAATTAGACGCCTGAGAAAGATCGGACGCCTTTCCGTCCCAAGCAATGATGGTTCCAAGCCGCTGCTCCCTGCTTTCCACAACAGGAGTATCAAGATTGATTGCCATAAATGATTCTCCTTTTTAAATTGTTCAAAATTTGTCGGATTTGCTGCGCCTCCGGTTGACCGGTCAGCAGTTCTATTGCAGCAGTTATATTAATAATAAGAAAAAATGAATCCTTTCGGATAACAATGTTTATATGTTTTTATGATTGCTGCCAAATAGAAAATCAGCCGACAAGTCGTTTGACCTGTCGGCTGACACAACAGCAAAATTTGCCGGGGTCATAATCGACACATAGACTTGTTTCTTGGACAACGCAATATAAGCGAACTGTTTAACATGAACATTCGCATCATCTGCATATTACACATGCGGCAAGTCTTATACATCGAAACACCTCAATTAAAAGTAAATCTATATGTTTTATTATATATAATATATTACACACAATGATTTTAAATGTCAACTAAAATGATCAAAAAAATAATAATTAATTAACAACTATATAATATTACAAATATAACAGCCGCAAAGCCTTGTAATCAAGCAACAAACAAATTAAGCGCTGCCCCTTTTTTTCAATATTATGGCCATTAGAAACAAGAACAGTTCAAGCCCGGATTCGACAAATATAGCAATGAACGGAAACGTGTAATTTGAAAATTCATTAATGTCACTGATTGTACTGAAAGAAGTTACAGAAATTACAAACGCCAATAATACCGAAGAATTCGCCAGCGGTTTGTAGGAGCTGATGTTTGCAATCTGAGAGATTCCCAAGCAGAATGCCCATACCAGACTAATTGATGACATAATGCCGGCAGCGATGGATACCATCAGCCATATTGCCTCCACGCGCTGCACAACATTGCCTAAAGAAACTGCTCTTGCTAACTTCAGTCCGGTACTCACCATGTTTCCGGCTTGCTCCGCTCCGAAAATTCCGATACCGCAAACCGCCAGTATCATAAACATGATGGAGCCAACCGTGGCGGCGATGAACTTACCCTTAAAGCCGTCCTTCGGTTTGTTGCAGTATGGGATAAACATACCCATTATAATGCAGATGCTTATAAATGAAAGTATAAAAGGAGCACCGGTCAAGGCCGGAGTGACCCCCCTGTAAAACTGGGGTTTAAGATTACGAATATTAACTATAGGTATAGCCATAGAAAATATAATGATAAAACTCAGCAGATAAATCGGCCCCAATATCTCCGATGTTCTGGCATACGCCTCAAGTCCTTTCCGTACACCTGAAGCGATTAAAATATAACAGATAATAATAAACACACTTATAGGTGCTCTGGGGAAAAATTGATTGGTCAAAAGGCTGCAGATAGAGCTTATAAGTCCCGACGCCGATATTAAATAGAAAAATGAGAATAGCAGCCCAACAATTCTTCCCCAGAATCCTCCCAGAATAGTTATGCTGTATTGAACCATATTTTGTCCCGGAAAACGAATACCCATATATGCGTAAACCACCGCTAACAATATATCGGAAAACCATGCAACGATAACCGATAGCCAAGCGTCTCTGCCGGCGTGTACAATCAATCTTCCAACGATTTGCAAAGTAGAAAATGATGTTATTATTGTAAAAAGGAGCCAAACATATTGATTTGTGCTTATAATTCCTTTTTCCTGCATACGTTATCTGCTCCTATCCGAATAGCTTCTTTCCTGCACCTCTAAACAATTCATTCAGCATTTTGAGCGGAATAAT
>DATALE010000190.1:0-7335 GCA_036261235.1 Ruminiclostridium sp.
GACGGCTGCTTGTCGGCGGAAAAGTTGATCGGGTCGACATAATGAAACATAACGGAAAAACCTACCTCAGAGTTGTTGACTACAAAACCGGCACAAGAGAACTTATCGAAGGCTTCAGGGGCGGCATGGAAATGAACGAGCTGTCGCCTGACGACTGTATCGTGAAGACTGAGAGAGGCTTTGACGGCGGATATGCCTTAGCGGATTCCCTTCAAAAGGACGGCCGCCGTTTCAACGCTGCAATATTTTCCGACGATACGACGGCGACAGGATTTATTAAATGCCTGCGCCAATATTATATTGACGTGCCTGACGACGTTTCGGTTGTCAGCTTCCACAATACAAGCGTCGCCGCCTGCTCAACGCCGACCATTACTTCTGTCGACTGCCGCAGTGACAAGACAGGCGCCGCCGCGGTAAAAATACTAAAACAATTTTTTGAAAACGGCGAAGCTGAAAATAAATCAGTTGTGCTGCCGCGCCTTGTCTTGAGAGAAAGCGCTTAACACCACATTTTTTTAATTTTCAGCCGACAAAATATTCATGTTTACTTATGTCCGCTCCGTGATATAATATAAAGGGAACGACGTTCCTTTATGTTGTTCGGTTTGGAGGCTGCTATGGAGCGGGTAATTTTACACTGTGACATGAACTCATTTTATGCAAGCATCGAGTGCCTTTATCACCCGGAATTAAGAGACAAACCAGTCGCTGTCTGCGGTGATGCCGAACAGCGGCACGGCATAATTCTTACAAAAAATCAGATTGCTAAAAAGTTCGGCGTGTCGACGGGTGAAGCTATATGGCAGGCAAAGCGGAAATGTCCCGAGCTTGTAACTCTCAATGCGCGCTATGACCTTTACATGCGGTTTTCGAAAGCCGCGCGAAAAATCTATGAACGTTATACAGACCGTGTTGAAAGTTTCGGGCTTGACGAATGCTGGCTCGACATAAGCGGTATCGCGAATTTCGACGGGAACGGCGAAAAAGCGGCACATGAGCTTCGCAATATTATAAAAAATGAACTTGGCATCACGGCATCGGTCGGCGTGTCATGGAACAAAATTTTTGCGAAGCTGGGTTCAGATTTAAAAAAGCCGGATGCCGTAACCGTAATATCCAAAGATAATTTCAAAGATAAAATATTTAATCTTCCCGCGGCCGACCTGCTTTATGTCGGGCGCGCGACAACAAAAAAGCTGTCGCACTATGGTATCCATACAATCGGAGCCATAGCACAGTCCGACCGCGGATTTCTGCGGAACCTTCTCGGAAAATGGGGAGAAATGCTCTGGGCGTTCGCGAATGGGCTCGATGTGTCGCCCGTCGCACCGTCAAGCCAGGCGGACTGCGTTAAAAGCATTGGCAACAGCATGACGACTTTCCGTGACATTGAAAACCCAGAAGAAGCGTGGAAGGTTTTCACCGCCTTATCCGAAAGCGTAGCCGCAAGGCTTCGTGAACACGGCATGCGCGCGTCCACCGTTCAGATAAGCGTGAGGGACAACGAGCTGTCATGGTTCGAGCGGCAGGCGAAACTGGAACGCCCCTGCTGTACGGCATGGGAATTGTCGGGGGCGGCGATGAGTTTGTTCTCAAAAAGCTATAACTTTCAAAAGCCGCTGCGTTCGCTTGGCGTGCGTGCATGCGACCTTTCAGACGGTGAAAACGGAATCCAGCTTAATTTTTTCGAAAATACACAGCAGATAAAACGGCGTGAGAAACTTGAATCAAGCGTAGACGTTATAAGAGCGAGGTTCGGCAGTTCCTCAATTGTTCGCGCGTCGCTGATCGGCGACGATCTGACGCATGAGCACGACCCTCTGACGCACGCGGTTCACCCAATTTCATTCTTAAGATAATTATAAAAGCATTGGAGATATCAAAAATGGAATTTAGAGACCTCAAGGCGCAATACTCGGCTCTTAAAACTGAAATTGATGCGGAAATTGCGGAGGTAATTGGCTCCACGTCGTTTATTTCCGGGCAAAAGGTAAAACAGCTTGAACAGCAGCTTTGCGAATTTGTCGGGGTAAAGCACTGCGTGTCCTGCGCAAGCGGAACGGATGCTCTTCTTCTCCCTCTCATGGCGTGGGGTATCGGCAAGGGCGACGCCGTTTTTGTACCGGACTTCACTTTTTTCGCCACAGCCGAGGTTGCGGCAAAGCTCGGCGCTGTGCCTGTTTTTGTTGACATTAACAAAGAAACCTTCAATATGGATCCACAAAAACTTGAAACGGCAATTGAAAAAGTAAAATCAGAGGGCAGGCTTAAACCGCGCGCCGTAATCCCGGTCGATTTGTTCGGCCAGCCGGCAGATTATCCTGAAATTCAGAAAATAGCTGAGAAATACGGCTTGCTTATACTTGAAGACGCGGCGCAGGGCTTCGGCGGCAGAATAGGCGATAAAAAAGCCGGAAGCTTCGGTGACGTCGCGGCAACATCTTTCTTCCCGGCAAAACCGCTGGGTTGTTACGGTGACGGCGGCGCTGTTTTTACTAATGATGATAATTTGGCTTTGCTTATACGTTCGCTTTCGATTCACGGAAAAGGCAAAAACAAATATGACAATGTCCGCATCGGTTTAAATTCGAGGCTTGACACTATTCAGGCAGCAGTTCTTATGCCAAAATTAAAGGCACTGAAAGAATATGAACTAGATCGGGTAAATGAAGCCGCTTCCGCTTATACTGATCTGCTTAACAGAACCGTGCAGACACCGCACATTAAAAGCGGTTTTTATTCAAGCTGGGCACAGTATTCAGTTCTGTTAAAAGACAGCGTTCAGCGGGAAAAAGTCCAAACGGAGCTTAAGGAAGCGGGAATCCCGACAAATATCTATTATCCTAAGCCTCTGCACAGGCAAACGGCTTTCTCCTATCTTGAAAGTGATGATAATACCTGTCCGACAGCACAGGATGTTTGCAGCCGGATACTTGCGCTTCCGATGCACCCATACCTCGAAAGCGGCACAATCAAATTTATCTGTGAAAAATTAAAACAGGCTCTCGGATAATTGAGCGCACAAATATACCGCCCTGCCGGATTTGGCAGGGCGGTTCACATTATTCCGCAGAACTGATAAATAAATGTTTATCGTAAGGTGCGAGTATATCGTCCGGTGGATTTTTGGGGTCAAGCCATTTTTTCTGCGCGTCCGCATCAAGTATCACCGGCATGCGGCTGTGGATTGTCTCCATCTGTTTGTTTGGCTTTGTTGTTATTATTGTATAACTGAAATATTTTTTACCGTCTTTGTCGCGGAAAGCCTTGAAAAGGGCTGCGAAATAAAGCATTTCATCTTCGGTTCTTATTAAAAACTTATGCTTTCTGCCGTCAACCTCGCCCCATTCAAAAAAGCATGACGCAGGCACAATACAGCGGTTGCCGATACAGCTTTTAAACATCGGTTTTTGCATGATAGTTTCCACGCGGGCGTTAAAAACAGTCCCGCTTTTGCCCGGAATCGGAAAACCCCATTTGAGGAGAGCGATTTTTCTGCCATCACCGAAAACCGGAGCTTCACTTTTGGGAAAAATCTGAGCGTCAAGGTAGATTTCTGCTGTTTCTTCCCCGTAACGTTCTCTGATCTTTTCTATTATTTCACCGCCGTTTTTCAGCATCAGTTTATAAATTGCGCACATAAAACAGCCCGCTTTCCTCATATAACTCTAATACTTATTCCAAATTAAAAGTCTCCAAAGAATTTGCGTCAAAATCATTGATTTACGATTTTTACGCGAATTCTTGCCTTAAGTTTATTTGGAATTAGTATAAAGCCGCCAACAAAGGCTAAAAAAATCACTTTTCATTCCGGATTTTAATCTGCTTATTTATCTTTTTAAGTTTCGCTTTCCAATAAAAATAGAAGATTAACCAGTAGCAAATATAAATAATCACAAATTCTATAATGAACATCACCAGAGTTAACGGTGTAACATCAATCCATCCGCCGATTATTGCACAAGGTATGAAAACGGCAAGCATAAGTGAAAAATGGAGTGTTGTTTGTTTAAGTGTACTCCAATTTTCGATTGTATAAAATACCGGCAGTGCCGCAGAAACAAAACCGACAACAGCGGATACAATCAGTTCTTTCAGTAAATATTGAGGCGTAATAAAATCTATCCCAACTGTAAAGGAAAGAATGGTTATTATTGTAAAGCCAATTGTTTCACCGATGGGGACACCATATTTTAGACCCCAAACCATGGATTTTTTAAAATAAATCATAAATAATGCCTTCTTTCAATCAGATACCGAGATATTTTTTAACCTTCGAAACATAACGGCGCGAGGCATATTCATAAGAACCGTCACGAAACTGCACCTGCATCGTGCCGTTAAAACTCATTTCAAAATTTGAAATCTTGTCGATATTGATTATCGCGGAGCTTGATATACGCAGAAAGCCTTTGGAATACAGCATTTCTTCAAGTTCATATATGCGCTGTTTCAGAATAAACTCGCCTTTTTCCGTCCTTGCTGCAACATTCTGGCCTTTACAGCTGATACAGAGTACTTCCGGCAGTCTCATAATAAACGCCCTTTTGTCCTTATAGCCGACAAGTGGCTTGAACTGCCCCGCGCTCAGAATTTTTACAGCATTGTTTATCTGCTCGGTTACTTCCGCCGTGTGTATTTCAGCATAGGGTTCAATTGCTTCAGCTTCTATTTTGAGTTCTACTTTCATTTGCATGCCTCCGTCCGGGTTTCTTTACCGCGGTATATAAACATTATAGTTAAGACTTTTGCCAATTTAAATGGTTTTTTAATAATCGGCCCTAATCGGCAGATAAACGGTATTATCCATGAGTATGAAATTGCCCCCGGCCGCGGATTTGACCGCAATCGGGGGCACTCAATTATTTAATTACATATTTACACTTTAGATTTTGATTCGATATCACTGATACTGATATTTCTGACATGGACGATTGGCTTCCAGTCAACCTTTTTCTTGAACATGCACATGACATATATTGCAACCCAAAGTATATTGAAGATCGGATAAGCAAGTACTGAAGTCAGCATATCTTTTGATATTTTCTTTTCCATAATGAGAGTAAGCAGCCCGATAAACCAGCAGCCGACAAATGTTCCGAGCGCCAAAAGGATGAAATTAATCAAGCTTCCCATCGGGTCAAATATTCTCAATATCACAAAGAAAACACTCATTACCGCAGCCAACATTCCGAAAATCATTGCAGGGAAAGAAACGAGATACATAAATAGGTCGATTGAAACCCAGTCAGGCCTGTCGATAATTCTTTTTGAAAGCGGCCCGATGTAGCGCCAGAAGCACTGAATCAGTCCGTTTGTCCAGCGCAGGCGCTGTCTCATGGACTGGCTTAATGTAACAGGCTGTTCGTCATAAACAACGGCGTTCGGAACCCAGCCGACTCTTCTTCCGGCAAGAACGCTCTGAACACTGAATTCAATATCCTCGGTGCAGGTATAAGTATTGTAACCAATCTCTTTGATTAAGCTCGCGGTTACCATGAACCCAGTTCCGTTGATAGTAGCGGAAAGCCCCAGACAGCTTCGTGCGGAATTAAAAAATCTGTTTTCCATCCAGTAAAACAGCGAATGTCCGCCGGAAACCCATGAATCCGACGGGTTCTTCATATCGCGGTAACCCTGCGCTACTTCACAGCCCGATTCTATGGCGCTGTTCATCTGATTGAAGAACTCTTTGTCGACGACATTGTCTGCATCAAAAATACAGAACGCGTCATATATATCTCTTTCTTCGATAAGTTTTCCAAAAATAAATTTCAGGACAAAACCTTTGCCGACCTCGACTTTATTATATCTTTCATAAACAATAGCTCCTGCCGCCTTTGCCACTTTTGCGGTATTATCGGTGCAATTGTCCGCGACAACAACTATGTCAAGAAGTTCATTCGGATAATTCTGTTTTTTAAGGCTTTCAATCAGATTGGCAATTACCGCTTCTTCATTTCTCGCCGCAATAATCGCAGCAAACCGTCGTTTATTAGGGCACGGATCGAACTTTTTATTTTTATGTAGTCCTGCAATCGCTATGACTACCTGATACAGGCAGAACGTTGTGGTTAAAAAGTTAAATAAAAGCCATATCTGAATAAAGAAATTATACCATATCAATATATTCACCTCATTGCGAATATAAAAATCTCATTTAAATACGAACCGTTAATAATATTATCATATTTTTTTGGAAAAGTCTATATTACACGATGCGCTAAAAACTTAAAAATTCGGGTTTTCTTGCTTTAAAAACACAATATTTTTCGAATCCAGCCTGTTTTGCGACCTCTACACCCTGCATAATTCCTGCCCCTACATCATATGCGGTATGTGAATCAGAGCCTATCGTTATCAGTTTCCCGCCGAGGTTTTTATAGAGTTTAAGACAAAAAAGATCCGGCAGTGTCTTCCCCAGTTTTTGCCTCAATCCCGAAGTATTGATCTCCAGAGCAATTCCGCGTTTTATTATTTCCCGGAAAACCTTTTCGAGTTCTTCACAGAAATCTTCTGTTTCCACATTATATCCAAATTCCCCGTTAATATACCTTAAAGGGTACGTTATGTGCGTTAAAACATCAAAGCCGCCCCACTGAGTAAGCCGCAGGAGTTCTTTGAGATAATCCGAATAAAGCTGTTTTACATCAACATTTTCATATTTAAGAAAATAAAAATCAGGTTTTCCCGGCATGCTGTGCAGCGACCCCAGCACGACATCAAAAGGCAAAGAACAAACAATTTCAGCAGTCGGAATATCGGCAGTAGCCTGCCCAAGCTCTATTCCCGCGCGGACATCAAGCTGACCTTCAAAAACTTTGGCGGCTTTTTTCGCTTCAATATATGATTGGCGGTAACCTATATTATAACGATCCTTATAAAATGTATCTATTTCGCAGTGGTCTGTTACAGCTATGCATGACAACCGTTTTTTTACAGCACTTTCGCATATTTCGATTATTGAATTTTCTCCGTCCGGTGAATTGTCGCTGTGAACATGAAAATCAGTGAGAATCATCCGCTTCACCTTTCCCGCGTTAAGTAATATAAAAATTATTTTAATTCAAAGGTAGTTGACACATTCATTTTCTTAAAATATAATATCACTTTATAATCGATTTTTCATCAGTTATTATAAAATTTTTCTTATTTACCCTTGTCTGCATCATTTGGTTATATCTTACACATCTTCATAATTTTCGATTCGCCGAAAGGCATAAATACTTCTCATTTTTCGAATAAAATTATATTAATTTTACTTATTTTTATTTGTTTTTTGACGGGATTTTCAAACTTGCTATTGCTATTTGTGAAATTTAAGCATAGTAT
>DATALE010000203.1:0-2511 GCA_036261235.1 Ruminiclostridium sp.
CTCTGTGCTGATTAAAAATCAAAAAGCAGAAAGGTTTCCGGTTGTGTCGTTAATAAGCGCACTTGCGGTTCAAAAAACGCTGAAAAACCTTTTTTGATGCTGATTTCAGTATAAAGTGGCCAAACGATATTATACTTTTTGGGAAAAAAATTTGCGGGATTTTATGCGAGTCAAAAATAACGGGCAGCGGATGTACTACTGTCAGTGGAATCGGAGTTAACCTGACGCAGAATCCTGATTTTTTCAAAAGCGCCGGAGTACCTCATGGTGCTTCTATAAAAATGCTGACAGGGAAAATTCCCGAACCGGAAAAGGTCATTGCAGAAGTTCTCAATACTTTTGAGGAAATCTATATTTCAGCAACAAAAAGCGAAGAGAACAGAAAGAGATTTTTTGAGGAATACAGCGCGTCATGTATAACGATCGGAAGGGAAATCAAGGCCCAATCGGCTGACGGTGAAATTCGGGGCAGGGCGGTTAGTGTAAACGAGGACGGAACGCTTAATGTTGAAGTAAACGGTGAAATAGTAAGACTTATCGCCTCGGAAGTCTCGGTCAGAGGCATAATGGGGTATGTTTGACGCTTAAAGGTTGCGCAGACCGGCGCTTTACATTATAATAGATGAAGATGTTTTAACGGCACTGCGGCAGGCAAATTTTAAATTTAACATAGACGCGGACATGCTTTTACATCTTACAATCCTATATAATCGAAAGGAATGTTTAAGACACAATGAAGCTTGGTATAGTAGGTTTGCCGAACGTGGGCAAAAGCACACTATTTAATGCAATAACAAACGCGGGGGCGGAATCCGCAAACTATCCGTTCTGTACGATTGAGCCGAATGTTGGCGTGGTTTCAGTTCCGGACGAGCGGCTTGACGAGCTCGCGAAGATGTATAATCCGGAGAAAATTACTCCTGCTGTGATAGAATTCGTCGACATAGCCGGACTTGTCCGCGGCGCATCAAAAGGTGAGGGGCTGGGAAACAAGTTCCTTTCGCACATCAGGGAGGTTGACGCGATTGTTCATGTCGTCCGCTGCTTTGACGATACGGATGTTTTACATGTTGAGGGAAGCGTAGACCCGCTTCGCGATATGGAAACGATAAACCTTGAACTCGTTTTTTCCGACCTTGAAATAGTTGAACGCAGAATCGACAAAACAAAGAAGGCAATAAAGGGCGATAAAAAATATGAAGCGGAGCTTGAGCTGCTGTTAAGAGTTAAAGACGTCCTCGAAAAAGGGATACCGGTTCGCGCAATGGAGAAAAGCGACGACGACAGCGAACTATTAAAGACGATGACCCTTTTGACGGATAAACCGGTAATCTATGCCGCAAACATGAGTGAAAACGACTTTAAGAACGATTTTGGAAAGAATCAATATTATCTCAAACTCCTCGAAGAAGCAAAAAAAGAGGGAGCTGAAGTTCTCCCAATCTGCGCTAAAATTGAAGAAGATTTATCTGATATGTCGAATGAGGAAAAAGCTGTATTCCTCGAGGATCTGGGACTAAAGGAATCCGGGCTTGACAGGCTGATTAAAGCAAGCTACAGGCTTCTTGGACTGATATCATATCTGACGGCCGGAACGCCGGAAGTCCGTGCATGGACGATTACAAAAGGAACAAAAGCACCGCAGGCGGCAGGAAAAATCCATTCCGATTTTGAACGCGGTTTCATACGCGCCGAGGTTGTTGCATACAAAGACCTTATGGAATGCGGCAGTATGGCTACGGCGAAGGAAAAGGGACTTGTGCGCTCGGAAGGTAAAGATTACGTTATGCAGGACGGCGACATCGTTCTGTTCAGATTCAACGTGTAAATTGAGATTAGGGATAAGATCCTAAACAGGGAATAGTTTTTAACCGGGCAGGCAGAGGCGGTCTGATGAATTTTCATCAGACCGCCTCGTTGTTTACTGATACTTATTCCAAATTAAAAGTCTCCAAAGATTTGCGTCAAAATCATTGACTTACGATTTTTACGCAAATTCTTGCCTTAAGTTTATTTGAAATTAGTATGAAACATATTAGTAATATTTATATCATTACCGTAACGCTGGAGATTTTTATTGATATTACTGACCATGAACAATGCAGGACACGGGAGGATATACTGGAACAAAAGTAATTAAAATTGGAAAGGTATATGATTGCACATGCACTCCGATCAAAACAGCACGCCTCTTTTTGATGCACTCAAACGTTATATTAATGAAAAGGTGATACCGTTTCACGTTCCGGGACACAAGCATGGACAAGGTTTAGGGGAATTCAGAGACTATGTCGGTGAAAGTGTTCTGCAAATGGATGTCAACGGTATGGATGATCTTGATTATATTAACAGTCCGACAGGCGTTATTTTAGAAGCGGAAGAACTCTTTGCTGATGCATTCGGTGCACAGAGAGCTTTTTTTCTTGTAAACGGAACAACATCAGGCGTTCAGTCAATGATTATCAGTACATGCAGGCCGGGCTCAAAAATAATTTTACCGAGGAATGCACA
>DATALE010000211.1:0-8158 GCA_036261235.1 Ruminiclostridium sp.
TATTGCGATATATCCCGCTTCCCATTATATTGTTCCTCGTGACAAAATGGAAAGGGCTATTGTTGACATTGAAAGGGAGCTTGAAGAGCGGGTTGACTGGTTTAAAAAGAACGGGAAACTTATTGAAGCACAGAGAATAGAGCAAAGAACCAAGTACGATGTTGAAATGATGCGCGAAGTCGGTTTTTGCAGCGGAATTGAGAACTACTCACGGGTACTTTCAGGCAGAGAGCCGGGGAGCGCACCATTTACGTTGATTGACTACTTTCCCAAAGATTTTCTGTTGTTTGTTGACGAATCGCATGTAACACTGCCGCAGGTACGGGGAATGTTCGGCGGTGACCGTGCAAGAAAAAAGAATCTTATTGAATTTGGTTTCAGGCTCCCGTCTGCGTTTGATAACAGGCCATTGGATTTCGATGAATTCACTGAAAGAATAAACCAGGTGGTTTATGTAAGCGCTACCCCCGGAGATTACGAAAAAGGGAGGAGCAATCAGATCGTTGAACAGGTTATCCGGCCGACCGGACTTCTTGACCCGGAAATCAGCGTAAGACCGACCGACGGGCAGATTGACGACTTGCTTTCTGAAATTAATACGCGCGCTGACCGAAAGGAACGCGTGCTTGTCACGACACTAACCAAAAAGATGGCGGAGGACCTCACGCATTATCTTGAGAACATGGGCGTAAAGGTGCGGTACATGCATCATGATATAGATACGATAGAGCGTATGGAGATAATCAGGGATTTGCGGCTCGGTGAGTTCGACGTTCTTGTCGGTATAAACCTTTTGCGTGAAGGCCTCGATATTCCGGAAGTTTCTCTTGTAGCAATTCTGGACGCCGACAAAGAGGGATTCCTGCGAAGTGAAACGTCATTGATTCAGACAATCGGACGTGCAGCAAGAAACGCTTCCGGAAGCGTAATAATGTACTCGGACAACGTAACAAAATCGATGGAATTTGCCATTGACGAAACGCTGCGGCGCCGTAAAATACAGATGAAATATAATGAGGAGCACGGAATAACTCCAAAAACAATCATAAAAGATGTCCGTAATGTTCTTGAAATCACAAAGAAAGACGAAACGCCTGACCGAAGAACTTTCAAGAAGCTGCCTAAGCATGAAAGGGACGCGGCTATTAAGAAGCTCGAGAAAGAAATGCGTGAGGCTTCCAGAATGCTTGAATTTGAACACGCGGCGTTTTTGCGGGATAAAATTAAAGAACTCAGAGGCAGCGGAGATTAACCAATTGTTTTTATTGCAAATGTGCCGGAATGGCAGAATGGAGCTTTGAATAAATGTCCAAAAATTCGATTTTTATTAAAGGAGCACGCGAACATAATCTTAAAAATATAGATATAGAGATACCGCGTGACAAATTAGTTGTTTTTACAGGCCTGTCAGGGAGCGGAAAATCTTCACTTGCATTTGATACGATTTATGCGGAAGGCCAGCGTCGTTATGTTGAATCGCTTTCATCATATGCCAGAATGTTTTTGGGGCAAATGGACAAGCCGGACGTCGACTATATTGATGGACTTTCACCTGCGATATCCATTGACCAGAAAACGACATCGCGCAACCCGCGATCGACCGTCGGGACTGTGACTGAAATCTATGACTATTTACGGCTTCTTTATGCTCGTGTCGGTATCCCACACTGCCCGATATGCGGCAGGGAAATTAGACAGCAAACCGTTGACCAGATTGTCGATAGGATTATGTCACTTGAAAAAGGCTCAAAAATTCAGGTTCTGGCACCAGTTGTGCGTGCAAGAAAAGGCGAGCACGTTAAGGAATTTGAATCAGCCAAACGTTCAGGATTTGTTCGTGTACGTGTTGACGGAAACATTTATGACCTTTCCGAGGAAATAAAACTTGAAAAGAATAAAAAGCATAATATTGAAATCGTAGTTGACAGACTCGTAATCAAGCAGGAAATTCGCGGAAGAGTCGCCGACTCAATAGAAACCGCAACAGGACTTTCCGGGGGAATTGTAATTATCGATGTTGTCGGCGGCAGTGAAATTTTATTTTCTCAGAATTATGCTTGCCCTGAACATGGCGTCAGTATAGAAGAACTTGCGCCGCGGATGTTTTCTTTCAATAATCCTTATGGCGCATGCCCCAAATGCAGCGGGTTAGGTATATTTATGAAAGTTGATCCTGATCTCATTATTCCGGACAAGAAATTATCCGTAAGAAACGGAGCAATAAAAGGCAGCGGCTGGAACATGGCCGAAGGGACAGCCATAGCGGAGATGTATTATACCGGCCTTGCGAATCATTACGGTTTTTCACTTGATACACCGATTAAGGATCTGCCGAAAGAAACAGTTAATGCTATTTTATATGGAACAAAAGGCGAAAAAATAAAACTTGTCAGAAACAGTGGTTTTGGGAGCGGCACTTACTACAGTGCTTACGAAGGCGTAATCGGTAACCTTGAAAGACGTTTCAAAGAGACGCAGAGCGATTGGATGCGTGAAGAAATCGAATCATACATGAGCGCCGTTCCTTGCCCGGACTGCGGCGGTGCGAGGCTCAAAAAGGAAGTTCTTGCTGTTACCATAGGTGGAATGAATATAAACGAATTTTGCCATCTTTCAATAATTCAAGCTCTTGATTTTATCGAAGGCTTGAAACTGACGGAAAAAGAAGAATTAATAGCCGGCAGGATTCTGAAAGAGATTAAATCCCGCCTCGGATTTTTGAAAAACGTAGGACTTGAGTATCTTACGTTATCACGCACTGCGGCGACTTTATCCGGCGGTGAGAGCCAGCGAATCAGGCTTGCCACACAAATTGGTTCTTCACTTATGGGGGTTTTATATATCCTTGACGAACCGAGTATCGGCCTGCACCAGCGCGATAACGATAAACTCCTGACTACACTTAAACATCTTCGCGATTTGGGAAATACTCTAATCGTCGTGGAGCATGACGAGGATACCATGTATGCGGCAGACTGGATTGTCGATATAGGACCCGGCGCGGGAATCCACGGAGGTAATGTTATATGTTCAGGTACAGTCGATGACATAAAGAACTGCCCCGACTCTATTACCGGTCAATATCTCAGCGGCGTTAAAAAAATCGAAGTGCCGAAAGAGCGCCGCAAAGGGAATGGAAAATCATTGATCGTGCGCGGCGCCAGGGAAAACAACCTTAAAGGGATAGATGTTAAAATTCCGTTAGGCGAGTTTGTTTGCGTTACCGGTGTTTCGGGATCAGGCAAAAGTTCACTCGTTAATGAGATACTGAATAAGAGCCTTGCATCCCAGCTTAACGGAGCAAAAGGGAAGCCCGGTGCTCATGACACTATTGAAGGAATTGAATATCTCGACAAAATTATCGATATAGATCAGTCGCCGATAGGGCGAACACCGCGTTCAAACCCTGCCACTTACACAGGTGTATTCTCGGATATCCGAACAATTTTTGCCGCAACTCAAGATGCAAAAATGCGCGGTTACAATGCCGGAAGGTTTTCATTCAATGTAAAGGGCGGACGCTGTGAGGCTTGTCAGGGTGACGGCATAATAAAGATAGAAATGCACTTTCTTCCCGATGTGTACGTCCCATGCGATGTGTGCAAAGGCAAACGTTACAACAGAGAAACACTTGAAGTTAAATTCAAGGGCAAAAGTATAAGTGATGTTCTTGATATGACTGTCGAAGAGGCAATGGAATTTTTCGAAAGCGTTCCTAAAATTTACAGAAAACTTCAAACACTTTGTGAAGTCGGCCTTGGCTACGTCAAAGTGGGACAACCGGCAACAACTCTTTCCGGCGGCGAAGCGCAGAGGGTTAAGCTTGCAACTGAACTATCGAAAAGGCCTACGGGTAAGACGATATATATTCTTGATGAACCGACAACAGGACTTCACACAGCCGATGTTCACAAGTTAATAGAGGTGCTTCAAAGGCTTGTCGACTGCGGAAACTCGGTTGTTGTTATCGAACACAACCTTGACGTTATAAAAACCGCTGATTATATTATTGATTTAGGCCCTGAAGGAGGGGACCGCGGTGGTACGGTTGTAGTAAGCGGCACACCGGAAGAGATATCAAAATGTGAAAAATCGTATACCGGGCGCTATCTTAAGAAATATCTCTGAACAAAAATTGATAACGGAAGCGATACGATGACCAAAACAAACGCGATGAGAATGCTCGACAAGGCTAAAATTCAATATGATACATTTGAGTATGAATGTGATGAGGACGAACTTATCGGACTGCATGCCGCCGCGCAGATTAAAACACTAACACCGCAGCAATGCTTTAAAACTCTTGTTACACGAGGCGAAAAAAAAGGAGTACTTGTATTCTGTGTGCCTGTTACGGCTGAACTTGACCTCAAGGCTGCCGCAGTTAGTGCTGGTGACAAAAGGGTCGAGATGATTCATGTTAAGGAGCTTCTCGGACTGACCGGTTATATACGCGGCGGATGCTCCCCGGTAGGCATGAAAAAGAAATACCCTACATTTATCGACCAAACAGCATTAAATTTCGATAAAATCGGAATAAGCGGGGGTCAGAGAGGACTGCAATTAATTCTTAATTCTGAGGAATTATTAAAGTTCACTGAAGCAAAGCCTTGCAATATTACAAAACAGTACGATGAAAGATGAATATTTATGTAAAGTTACAATGCTTTACAGGCATATCAAAAGCCCGCTTCACAGCGGGCTTTTAAATTGTCGATTTATATTACGCGTTTTTTGTATCTGTCTGAAGAAGCAGCATGACAGCGTTTATAAATATACCGCCATTCTTCACCTTTGATGGAATGTGTAGTAATACTACCGCTTCCTATGTCATTTCTTGAAAGATAGTCGTCATAAGACATTAGTGAACAAGGATATTCCGAGATAATATTCTCGACATCATCGGAAAAATAAACGCCGGTAAATGAACACTTGTGATTCTCGTTTACAAAATAGTCGCACAATTTGCATTCCAAAGCAATACCTCCGCCTCTGTTTAATCTTTTCTTAGAGAGTTCAAAACATCCAATGAATCTTTGATAGTTTTCGCAAAAGCCTGTTTCCCATATTTATCAACATCATTTCGATTACCGGCGCCATGATGAAGGCATCCTGCTCCGCCGATACATCCGCCTTCACAGGCCATACCTTCAACAAAATTAAAAGCAGCTTTACCTGAATTCGCTTTCAATAACGCGACTTTGCATTGTTCCAAACCGTCACATATCTGCGGTTTAAATTCAAAATCTGGATACTTATCATTCATTATGCTATTGACTGCTTCTGTCAGGCCGCCGCTTCTGGCAAAAATTCTGCCATAGTATGATGCGTTATCAAGTGTTTCTTCGGGTAATTGTTCAATTTTTATATCGAGCCCGTCAAACAAAGCCTGCAATTCCTCAAACGTAAGTACACTATCAATAACTTCAGATACTTCTTCTTTTTGAAATTCCTCTTTTTTTGCGATGCAGGGACCGATGAAAACAACTTTTGACGAACGATCCGTTTCTTTTATTAATTTTGCAATTTCTATCATCGGGGAGGCGTTTTCAGAAATAATCGGAGTGAGGTTTGGGTAATTTGTTTTTATGTATTTCACAAAAGCCGGACAGCAAGAGCTCGTTAGTTTGCCTTTACGGTTAAGTTCGTCTGCTTCTTTGACGGACGTCATATCGGCTCCAAGAGCAACTTCCACGACACTGTGAAAACCCGCTCTTTTTATACCTGTAACTATCTGCCCGATTTTTGCATAACTGAACTGGCTGATTATTGATGGTGCGATTACAGCATAAACTTTGTAATTATCTTTTGGGGACTGCTTTAGCATTTTTAAAACATCAAGTATATAAGACTTGTCTACGATAGCTCCAAAAGGGCACTGATAAACGCAATTGCCGCATGCTATGCACTTTTCATAATTAATTTTTGCTTTCTTTTGGTCATCCAAAGAAATGGCTTTCGCAGTGCAGCCTTTTATGCAAGGACGCTGGGACTCGATAATTGCATTATAGGGGCAAACTTTTTTACATTTACCGCATTCAAGGCATTTATTATGGTCAATCACTGCCTTTTGCTTTTCAAAACTTATAGCTCCGACCGGACAAGCACTGGAACACCGATGAGCGATACATCCACGGCAGCTCTCGCTGACTGAAAAACGGGTTACCGGACACTCATCGCAGGCAATCCCGAGCACTTCAACCGCTCTTCCTTTGTGCTCGCCTTGCCCCATAGCGAGTTTTACTCTTTCAGAAACAATCGCTCGTTCTTTGTATATGCAGCACCGCATTGTAGCTTTCGGCCCGGGCATGATTTTTTCGGGAATGTCTAATAAGCCCTCCTCAAGGCGGCTGTTATTAAACAGTGAAACTATTTCTTTGAGGACAAGGTATTTAAGCTGCTGTACATTAGTGTCAAAAAAGCCTCATCAGGGTTACTTCCTTTCGACTGTTATGAATATTCTATATCTACTTTTTTGCCAACTGTTTCAAGGCTGCTTGCAAGCTGTTTTATAAGCCTTGTCTTAAGGCTTAGTTCAGAAGGGAATTCCGGATTTTGATGAGCCGGATTTATTGCCCGACCGACAAAAATGTGTATATTTGTGGAATCTTCAAGCAATATTTTTGCAAGTTGTGATGCGCCGTCCTTCCCATATAGACTGTCAAAGCATTGATCACCGGAATTATTATACTCACCTATAATTTCCACCGCACGGCTGAGCGTCAGCACACCCTCGGTTACAAGGTCGATACCTTTTATTTCTGCGGTAGGAGGTACTCTTTTATCGAAATATTGAAGCTTTGGTTTTAGTTCGGTTTTAAGATGAGACGCGACTATCTGCGACGTAGTCCCGCCGCATACTATTTTTTTCCCTCTGCCTGAAAGAAATTTCGAAATAACAACATGGTCTTCGTTTCTGTTGACAGGAGGGCCAACCATAACATTAACCGATTCAAGAGCGCGAAGCCTTTGAACGGCTACAGTCGTATCGTCACCAGGCATATTTACATAAAGCTGACGGCAGGCTGCAGCAAGTGTTGCCGCCATTGTTTTTGATGTCATCGAAGGGTTGTATTTTTCTTCAACGAATTCGCATACGTTTTGCCTGCGCCATCCGAGATTAAATACACTTCCGACACCAGCATGAACAACACCATCACTTATAAGCAAAAGCATATCTCCTATTTCTAACTTGAATCTGCTTTCATAAATCTTTTTGCCATAAACGTTCAACTGAATTTTGGGGTAATCAACGCATTTACCATTGTGGATTAATATCGCATTGGGATTATCGTATTGAATAAGATAGGCATCGCCATTTTCACTTATTTTAGATATTGAAAATGTTGAATAGGCAATCTGCCTCTCCTTGCAAACCGGAAGCGTATGTGCAATTGTTTCAACTGCATCATCAACCTGTAAGCCGTTGGCAATCATGGTCCCTATTATTTTTGACGTTAAGGTTGCCAGAATACTGGCCTTGACACCACTTCCAAGTCCATCAGACAGAACTGTAGTCACATATTCATTATGATTTATTATTTCAACTCTGTCACCGCAAAGCTGCTCACCATGTTTATTTAGCGACACATATCCGCTTTCAACAAATGCCAAGGGTTATACCTCCTCAGACATTATGGTATTTTTAAGCTTCGTCAGCGCAACTTTTGTTTCTGCAGTCGTTTCCCCGAGCAGCATAGCAATCTCCTGCACAACCCTCATCTGTTTTTCTATAACGTTATCCGCAGTCTGAACTGTTTCGAGCTTAACTTTTTTAATTTTCTCGTTTTGTTTTTCAGATTCGGTCAAATCATGCAAAATTGCAAAAAGCATGTTGTGTTCCTTTACATATATAACAGATTGCTCTACATACTTTTCATATCTGAAAAGATAAATTTTTCGATTAAGCACATTCTCGCGCCGAACGACAGCTTCTTCAAATGCCGATGAGTCTGTCAATTCTCCGATATAGCGGCCTCCGTATTCCTTCGCGTCATCAACATTGAAAAGTTTGCATGCAGCATCGTTTAACGCCATAATATTCAAATAATTGTCCAACACGACAATCGCATTTGGTGAAAACGAAATAACTTTGTCAGATATATATTCAGCCCGCTCGCGCATATAAGGCATGCACATTGTAACTTCAGCCTTGCCC
>DATALE010000222.1:0-13906 GCA_036261235.1 Ruminiclostridium sp.
GATTGCATTGTATGACACCTATCGAATTTCACTACGCTCTCGCTGCGTAAAAAAATCCACCCTGCTGCGTAGCAGGGTGGATTTCATCAAAACTGAATATTCTTGTTTTTTCGTCTGTCTACTTGACAGGGTGCGGATCAATACCCAAAAAGGCACTTTCTGTCCCGGCTTTTGTTTTTAAAACTACCACATGAAAGGCATGCCTAAATATTTCATTTGGACACGCCCGGCACGCAACATTATTCGTTTAAATCTCCATAATAACAGGAAGAATCATCGGGCTGCGTTTTGTCTTTTCATATAAAAGCTTGGACAGCGCATCCTTGACACGTGTTTTCATAGTTCCCCAGTCTTTAACTCCGTTTTCAGCACATTCATCAAGAACTTCTTTAGCGGCTCTCCTTGTATCTTCCATAAGGCTTTCAGACTCACGTACATAAACAAAGCCTCTTGATACTATGTCAGGGCCTGAGGCAATCATTCCTGTGCTGCTGTCAATTGTGGCAACGACAACAATCAGCCCGTCCTGTGCAAGATGTTTGCGGTCTCTCAGAACAATGCTTCCGACGTCACCGACGCCGAGACCATCCACGAGGACACGCCCTGACGGAACTGCACCGATTACCTTGCATGAAAGCGGCGTCAGCTCGATTACCTTGCCGATATCCGTTATCATTATATTCTTCTGATCAATTCCCATACTTAGAGCAAGCTTCATATTCTTTCTCAAATGCTTCTGCTCACCGTGAACCGGAATAAAGAATTTCGGTTTCGTTAGTCCAAGCATGATTTTGAGTTCTTCCTGGCACGCGTGACCGGAAGCGTGAACCTCGGCCAGGGATTCGTATACAACCTCGGCCCCCAGCTTCATAAGCTCGTTTACCATCTTTGAAACCGTTTTTTCGTTGCCGGGAATCGGGCTTGCCGAAATTATAATAAAGTCGTTCGGGCCGACTTCAATTTTATTGTGATCTGAAAAAGCCATTCGATAGAGCGCCGACATTGCTTCGCCCTGGCTTCCGGTTGTTATAATAACCATTTTTTCCGGCGGATAGCGGTTAATAACGTCAAGGTCAACGATAAGCCCCTCCGGCACTTCGAGATATCCGAGTTCCATCGCAATATTAACCACGTTTACCATACTGCGCCCGGAAATTGCGACGTGCCTGCCGTAATAAGATGCGGCATTGACAATCTGCTGAACACGGTGGACGTTCGAAGCAAATGTCGCTATTATAATCCGCTTGTTCAGAGCCTTTTGGAAAAGCCCATCGAACGATTCCCCGACCTTTCTTTCGGACATTGTGTATCCGGGACGCTCAGCATTGGTTGAATCCATCAGCAAAGCCAAAACCCCGGCTTTCCCCAATTCACCGAACCTTGCAAGGTCGATCATATCACCGAGAATAGGTGTGCAGTCGATTTTAAAGTCGCCCGTCTGAACAATCACGCCGGACGGCGTTGTCACAGCAAGCGCCAGAGAACCCGCGATTGAATGAGTAACATTGATAAATTCTACTTCCATGCAGCCGAATTTAACTTTGTCGCCCGGCTCAACAACGTTGAGCTTGATTTTGCCAAGAAGCCCGTGTTCTTTAAGCTTGCCCTCAAGTATTCCTAACGTCAGCCTTGAGCCGTAAACCGGCATGTTTATATTCCTCAGAACATAAGGGAGCCCTCCGATATGATCCTCATGTCCGTGTGTCAGAACAATGCCCTTCACCCGGTCACTGTTTTTTTCAAGCCATGTAACATCTGGTATAACAAGGTCTATTCCGAGCATGTCGTCATCAGGAAAAGCAAGGCCGCAGTCAACGACAAAAATGTCGTTTCCACATTCATAAGCCGTCATGTTCTTTCCGATTTCATCAAGTCCGCCCAAAGGAATAATATGCACGGGAACTGCCGGCTTTTCAGCCTGTCTGCGGGAACGCGTCGGCCTGCGCTGAACGGTACGCGGCCTGCCCGGGGCCCTTGCCGATTTTGCCGAGCCGGGATTTGCCGCCGCTGCTTTCGCAGGCACTGAAGAGTTGTTTATCACCATATATCCTCCAATTTATGAAATATCCGCTTTTGCAGATAAATTTATTTGTATTTATTGATATTATTTTTAATTTTCAAAAAATTACACCGAGTCGAATTATGTTTGACTATTAGACACAATATGGCATTTCTGTAATTATCTTCCTTGACATACCAGATAAAATTAAAAGCCTCGAAAACTCAAAGTTTTGAGAAGTATTCCGTCACGCATATTATTTTGGTTCAAAAAGAATTATATAATTCGCAGGGAACGTTAAAAATCCGAAGTTCCCTGAAAAAATCATAATTATAAAGCTATAAGGCGCGGTTATAAAAAGCACAACTCAATGAAATCAGCAAGTTGAAAAATGAAGTTCATTTTTAACCGGTCGAATAACCTTCATTTTTAATTCAACAGCCGATTGATTGAGAGCAACAAAAAACAACCTCGTCCGATTTGTACCCGACGGGAAACCGCGTTTTTTCATATTCCGATCAAAAAGGAATAAGCCGCTTTTAAAAAACGCGTGAGCCTAACGTAACATCCGTTCACAAATACTTTTTACATTTTAGCTTTTTTTACCGTTGTTGTCAATAGTTTTTATGCAATTTTGAAGTTCCCTCGCCACATCAGAACACAGCTCGCCCGCAGTTTCCATGTCTCCCGCTTCAGCGGTTATCCGAAGGCCGGTGCCGCGTTTTAATGGACTTATTAATACCCTGCCTTTTCCGCGTGTCAAAGCAACACCCTCAGACGGCTGCACCGGAACTTTTCCGGAGATAGTGTTCAAAAGCAGTCCGGGGTTTACCTCACAGCTAAAAGATTTAACCGACACAGCAAACCTCGGCAGCGACGATTTTAGGCAAGCCAATGATCTGTTTTTTCCATTTGCGAACGAAAGAATCCGCAAAGCATTTTCAAGCCCGTCCCTAACCCATGTTTGTTTCAGCGCCAGTTTTCTGGCGTCGGAATCCGCCCCGTCCGTGGGACATTCAAGGTAGCGAAGAACACGACATCCATATCTTTTGGCCAGAACATCAATTATCCTCGGAGCGGAAAAAGGCAGCGCCACATCCTCACCGTTTTCAAATGCCGCCATACATCCGAGCGCAAGAGACTGTTCTTGGCTTAAAAATGTCCCGTCCTCACATATAAACGACGCGTGAGTGCCATAAACGTCCGAATGCAGACAGATATTCCCGGTTTTCCCCGTTTCAATCGGGCAGCCGCTCTGCTTTAGCACCTGAATGAGCATCTTTTGAATTTCACGATTTGCGGACCTAACGGAAACAGGAATTTCAAAGTCCTGCGGCGCTGATTTTCCGAGTTCGCGCTGATAGACAGCCTTGACGCCCTGCATTACAAAGGGTTCGCTGTATTCTTCAGGACGGCACCTGCTAATTTCACCTGTTGTCATCGCGGATTCGATTTTTCTCTCTGCTGCACGTCCAAGGCCGAGGCCTCCGGCGCCTGTAAGTTCGATAACCGCCCTGTTCCCCGCCATACGAACAAATACTCCGGCGTTTAGTTCAAAAAATGTAACCGCAAAATTAAAAAGCGATTCAAAGCAATTTCCGAAATCGCAGATTTCTGCTCCCGACGACAAAGTTCCGGCTATAACAGCATTTTTCAGTGCTGTTCCCGCAGCGCTTCCGTCACTGCCAATTCCAATCCTGCCGGATTCAAAAATACCGCCGATTGCCGCTCCCAGTTTTGCGCAGGTTTCAGGCGTCAGGTCTGCGTTCGGTTCGCCTGTAATACCGTCGTCGTCGAACAAACCGTGCCTCATGTTTCCGGTTTTTACATTTGCAGCCACACGGACCCCGTCGTCAATAATCTTTCCGGGCCAAATACGTACGCCGGGGCTTACCGATGCATTTGTTCCGATAACACAGCCTTCTCCGGCAACAGAGCCTTCATACATTCCGACACGTTTTTTAAGTGATGCACCAGCGCATACAAGCGCGCCACGAAGTTCAGCATAATCACCCGCATAAGATTCCGGCAGCATTACCGAGTTTTTAACGCTCGCCCCGATTCCGATTGTGCAGCCGTCGTCGATAACAGCAAACGGCCCTATTTGCGAATAATCTCCGATTCTTACGCTTTCCCCGATATAAACGGGCGGAATAATGCTGTAATTGCCTTTCGGTATTTTATTTTTAAAGTATATACCGTCCCTTTTCTGGCCTTCCAAACGGCAGTCAACCCTGTTATCCAGCATATCGAACTGGCAGGATGTATATGCACCGATATCTCCTATATCACACCAATAGCCTTCCGCCTCGAAACCGCAGACTTTCAAGCCTTTATCAAGCATGAGCGGAAACAAATCCTTCGCAAAATCGAAAGGCTGCCCTTTTGGTATGAGACGCAGCGCACTGACATTCAGAATATAGATTCCGGTATTAACGGCGTCCGTAACTGCCTGCGCCCATCCTGGCTTTTCTACAAAACCTTTTACATTACCGGAAGCGTCCGTAACAACAAGCCCGTATTCCCTCGGGTCTGCGACACGGGAAAGAACCAGAGTTGCGTCGGCATGTTTTTCACGATGAAGCCTTACTGCCGAGCGCAGGTCGAAATCACACATCGCGTCGCCGCTGATAACAATAAAATCATCTTTAAAGTTTTGGGCTGCGTTTAAAACTCCACCTGCTGTACCCAGCGGCTTGTCCTCTTCCAGAAAGTGAAGCTTTACGCCAAGATATGAACCGTCGGTAAAATTCTCCCTGATTTTTTCCGGCAGATAACGCAGTGTAACCGCCGCTTCGTCGACTCCGTTCTGTCTCAGCAGATATATAATATGCTCAATGGCGGGCCTCCCGCACAATCTTGCCATCGGTTTCGGTATATCGCAGGTGAGGGGACGCAGCCTTTTGCCTTCGCCTCCAGCCATGATTACGGCTTTCATTGAAAAAACACCTTCCCGCGTCTGTTTTTTCAATAGTATTGCACCGTAATCAATTTTTTATTTACCATCTTCCAATAATTTGATATGATTTATGTTCCGGATGCCGTAAGGATAAGCAGCATAAAAAGTGTCCCCAATATGATACCGGTCACGGCGGCACGCGGGCGGCGGTAACGCTCCGACGCGGGAACAAGTTCACCGAAAGCAATATAAACCATAATTCCGGCAACGACTCCAAAAACTCCTCCGAGCGAAGAACTGTTCAAAAACGGGGCAAGGCAAAGAAATGCTATAAGAGCGCCCAAAGGTTCGGAAAGCCCGGACAAGGCCGAATACAGAAAGGCTTTGCCACGTTTTCCCGTTCCGAAATATATCGGTGCCGCCACCGCGATTCCTTCGGGAATATTGTGCATTGCAATCGACAGCGCCACCGGAAACCCGACCTTTATATCCGAATAGCCTGCCATAAACGTTGCTATTCCTTCGGGAAAATTATGTACTGTTATCGCTATCGCCGTAACAATTCCCATATGCATAAGGGACGCCTGCGCCGCGCCGCCGTGCTCGCCGGAAACGTGCACATTTTTTTTGCCGACATTTTGGGGAATCAGCAAATCAATTATTGCGGCAACAGCAACCCCTGCCGTCAAAAAGCAAAGTGAAATAGCGGCACCATGTTTCGGGTGTGCAAGCGAAATGTTTTTTTGCGCTTCTGGCAAAAGCTCTGCGAAAGAAACCGTAATCATAACTCCCGCTGAAAAACCCAGAGCCAAAGACATAAACCGTGTGTCATTCTTTTTTGAAAACATTGCGATAAGGCTTCCTACCGCAGTCGATAAACCGGCCATCGTGGAAAGCAGCAATGCGGGCAAAACACCGCCTGTCATCTTGTCCCCTCCTGATTTTTATTATGTTTCATCTAAACATATGATTTACTTATACAAATATTGTTTTTTATTAAAAATTTGATAAAATAATTAATTGATAAATTGTTTATTACAAGGACATAAGGAGAATCGCATGGAACTTAAACATGTTGAGATATTTACGGATGGTGCATGCCGCGGCAATCCCGGCCCGGGGGGCTACGGAGTAATTCTGCGTTTTAACGGGCAGGAAAAAGAGCTTTCCGGCGGATATTCGAAAACTACCAACAACCGTATGGAACTGCTCGCGGCCGTGACAGGGCTTGCCGCGCTAAAAGAAAAATGCCGTGTGACCCTTTACAGCGACTCACAGTACCTTATAAACGGGATCGAAAAAGGCTGGGCAAAAAAGTGGCGCGCAAACGGATGGGTAAAAAGTGATAAAAAGCCTGCACTCAACGCGGATTTATGGGACAGGCTTTTGAATCTTATTGAAAGCCATGATGTTGAAATGATCTGGGTGAAAGGCCATGACGGCCACCCCGAAAACGAACGCTGCGACTCTCTCGCGGTTGAAGCGGCGCTTAAATCAGCAGGCGACGGAACTTCTTTTTAATCGCGTCAGAAAAGAAATTACCATAAATATCATTAATTATATCTGCACAATATATTATTATTCGATAATTTTTAAAATAAGTCTTGAAATTTATACTCAATTAGTATAATATTAATTCAGTCAAAAATAATACAGTTATACAAAACTGCATTTGGACAGAAACGGTTGTAAATTTCTTAATTGAATTTTACTGCCTTCATTTAAAATTTACGAGGTGAAATCTATGGCACACTTTGTATATGCCGATAACGCCGCTACGACAGCGGTGTCAAAAGAAGTTCTTGACGAGATGATTCCTTATTTCTGCGATAAATACGGAAACCCGTCAAGTATTTATTCAAAAGGCCGTGAAACAAGGGAAGCTGTTGACACGGCACGTAAAAGGGCAGCCGATGCTCTGGGTGCCCAGGAGCAGGAAATTTTCTTCACTTCCGGCGGTTCCGAAGCGGACAACTGGGCTATCCGCGGTATCGCACAAGCCAACGTCAAAAAAGGCAAGCACCTTATCACAACAAAATTTGAGCATCACGCAGTTCTTCACACAATGAAAGCACTCGAAAAAGAAGGCTTTGAGGTCACATACCTCAATGTAAATTCAGACGGTATTGTAAAGCCGTCAGACCTTGAAGCGGCAATAAGGCCGGACACAACTCTTGTGTCAATCATGTATGCCAATAACGAAATCGGCACAATTCAGCCTATTCCCGAGCTCGCGAAAATATGCAAAGATAAGGGCGTCGTATTCCATACAGACGCTGTACAGGCTGTCGGCCACGTTAAAATCAATGTAAAAGAACAGAATATCGACCTGCTTTCACTTTCCGCGCACAAATTTCACGGTCCCAAAGGCGTTGGTGCGTTATACATCCGCAAGGGCCTGCGTTTCCCTAACCTGATAGAAGGCGGCGCGCAGGAAAAGAACCGCCGCGCAGGAACTGAAAATGTTCCCGGTATCGTCGGGCTTGGCAAAGCAATTGAACTTGCGTGCGCATCAATCGATGAGAACGCCGCAAAGGTCAGCAGACTTCGCGACAAACTGATTGAAGGCGCTCTCAAAATACCTTATACAAGACTCAACGGCGACCCCCAAAAAAGACTGCCGGGCAACGTCAACATATCTGTCGAAGGCATTGAAGGTGAATCTCTCCTGCTGCTTCTTGACATGAACAACATATGCGCGTCTTCAGGTTCCGCATGCACTTCCGGTTCGCTCGACCCGTCCCACGTTCTTCTCGCGATCGGACTTAAACACGAAGTAGCACATGGCTCTCTCAGATTCTCTCTGTCAGAGCTTAACACAGAAGAGGACGTTGATTATATTCTTGAGAAACTCCCGCAGATTGTCGAGAGGCTTCGCGCCATGTCCCCAGTCTGGGAAGATATGATGAAAAACAAGTAATTTTTATTAAAAGGAGTGAATCGCTCATGGCATACAGTCAAAAAGTAATGGACCATTTTATGAATCCGCGCAACACAGGTGAAATTTCTGACGCCGATGGTATCGGTGAGGTCGGCAATCCGGTTTGCGGCGATATAATGAAAATGTATCTTAAAATCAAGGATAATGTAATTGAAGACGTAAAGTTCAAAACCTTTGGCTGCGGCGCTGCCGTCGCAACCTCATCCATAGCTACGGAAATGATTAAGGGCAAAACAGTTGAAGAGGCATTGAAGCTCTCCAACAAAGCAGTTATCGAGGCACTCGACGGATTGCCGCCGGCAAAAATCCACTGCTCGGTGCTGGCAGAACAGGCAGTAAAGTCAGCGCTCTCCGATTATTACCGCAAGCAGGGTATTGATCCTCTTCCGATTGTCGGGCCTATTGAAGAATGTGAATCATGTCACCTTCATCAGTCAGAGGCCGAATGAAATTAATCAAGGCTGCTCAATGTCTGCATATTCGCAGAGAATGAGCAGCCTTTTATCTTTTTTGCAATATGTACTTTTTTTGAAAAAAAGGAAATAATAAAAATGTTGATAACTGCGGTAAAGGTCATGAATAAAAGTCTGGGAATAGTCAATATTTACTAATATTTATTGAATTGTATTTACACAGAGCGCGACATATGGTATACTTATCTTTACACTCTTATATTTGGTAAAAGTGTTTGGATACCAGCAGCCGAATCTGTATATTTACAAATCAGGACGCAGTTTTGCAAAAAAGTACCGATAGCGGCTGGTCGTTTTCCGAAATCTCCGAATCCACAGCACACAATTTTTGACAGGAGGGGATAATTTGGCGGAGTCAAAAACAAACAGCAAAAAATCATTCCTGACATACAAGGGCAGGCCTCTTGTCCGGTCCGGTAACACAATATATTATGGTAACATGTGGGAAAAATATGTTGTTATAATGCAAATAATCAATTCAAAACCGCTTTTCGACCATGAAATATCCGGAACTGTCGTAGTTCAGCTTGTTTCTACCGACAAAAATCTCAACATCAGCGAGCGCATTGTTAAGCAGGCTGAAAAAAACGGTTTGTATAACGCATTGGATATCGGAACAATCTGGCTTGAAAGAGCTCTCAGCGAAAGCTGAAATATTTCGCCCGAATTGACTTACGATACTAAATTGGCTGCCGATGGGCAGCCTTTTTAATTTTCCGATAATAAATCTGGTATACCGATTTCAATAAAGGGGTGTCTAAAATGGAAATCAGAAGAGCCGGTATAAATGATATTGATTTATTAACCGAAAACAGAGTAGAATTTGTCTCGTTAATAAGAAACATTCAGGATCCGGAAACATTCAAAAATCAAACAAGACAATATTTGCGTGAACACATTAATGACGGTTCAATAATCTGCTGGATCTGCGTTGACGCCGGGAAAATTGTATCGTCATGCCTGCTGTGCGTTTATACAACTATACCTATTCCAAGCTCGATTAATGGGAAAAGCGGCGTGCTGTTTAATGTCTATACCCTTAAAAAATACAGAAGGCAAGGGCTTGCAAAAACATTGCTCAACAAATTAATAGAGGACGCGCGTAAAGTGGGTGTTGGCAAGATATCACTCGATTTCACCGATGAAGGATACTATTTATACAAATCATCGGGATTTGTTAAAAATGAAAGAACTATGGAATTAAGACTTTAAGTCATAAAAAATCACGGGCTTTATGTCCGTGATTTTTTATGACTACTGCTTTTTTTAATTTACTTCTCATTTTTATAAAGGGATTCCTTTGCTTTGACAAGACGGTAGATCATTGAATTTACCGGAACATCAATCGAGAATTTTTCACCGAGGCGAACTATAACACCGGTCAAGCTGTCGATTTCGGTCTTAATTTTTCTCTCAATATCCTGCAAGGTAGAAGCGCGGTGGCCATAAGTCGGCGGAAGAATTTTTTCATAAAAGTCTTTTTTATACTGTTCGGCATTTTCCCAATGCGTACTGTATCCGGCAGCCTTCATAACAGCGAAAATCTCTTCTATAATTTTATTCATAAGGAAAACGGCGTCAGGGCTTGCGGCAAGTCCGCCGTAGTTCGTATCAAGGACAGCGCCCAAAGGGTTTAATGTGCAGTTGTAAAGCATTTTGGACCACATAGTTTTTTGAATCTCATCTGTCGTTTCACATGGTAGGCCACCCTGACTTATCGCCGAGGCAAGATCCTGTGCGCCGCCGTTGCCGCCGTATATACAGCCGATAAGCGCCGGAGCGGAGTGAACGGTAACAACGCTTATATTTCGTGAAGGCCGCTCAAAACCGGTTATAATAATGCCGGCACACATGCAGCTCTTGTCAAAATATTCGAGGAACGGCAAATCGTTGTTGAACCCGTTCTGAAACAGAACAATCCTGCCATTTTCGGAAAGAAGCCCTTTGACCCCTCCGAGCTCCGCAGCAACCTGCTCGGACGCAGTTGTCTTTGAGCATACAATCACAAAATCGAACCCGGTTTCGGCTGCGTCAGCGGCATTTTTATATACCTTGATTTTCCCATGCGGTATTTTTACATGTTTAAATATGCCCTGCCGCTCGATGCCGCCGTTTTTAACAGCGTCGTAAGTTGCTCCGTGCGCTATCAGCGTAGGGTTGACGCCGGAATCATAAAGCGAAGCGGCGATACCGATACCGACCGCCCCGCATCCAATTAACATAACCTTCATACTGAAAACTTCCTTTTTGTTGCTTGTAATTTAAATCATGCCGCCGTTTGCCCTCCGGCGAAGTTTGAGCTGTCTTATGTCGCCCCCGAAAAATTTAAGTAACTTGAACTCGCCTATAAGACGCGAGAATATACGCTCACCGTATCTTGATTCAAGTTCTTTTTCAGAGAGATTTGTGCTGACTATCATCGGGCGGTGCCTTAGCATTCGCGTATTGATAAGATTATACAGCGTATTGACAGCAAACGGTGAGGCATAGTCGGGCAGCTCGTCAAGTATCAGAAGATCGCAGTCAAAAACTGAAAACGTGTATTTCTTTTCACTGCGTCCGAAATTTTCATCTTCAATTTTCATAAAAATATTCTGCGCGGTATCATAAACCACACCGTACCCCTGCTCGATTACGGCATTCGCTATCGAAAGTGCAAGATGCGTTTTGCCGAGCCCTGTTTTGCCAAGCAGAAGAAGGCTCATATCGGCGTGCTTAAAGTCAAAGGCATAGCTCTTGCAGTGGTTAAGAACTTTTTCCATATGCCAGCGAACGTTAAAATCAAATTTTCCGTCCGGTGAATCGGGGTAATAACTTAAATCAAATGTATCAAACGTAAAAAGCGGCAACGGTGAACCCGCGTTTGCCTGTTTGCAGGCTTCTTCCCTCAAAAGGGCGCGAAGGCACTCACAGATTGTATCGCCAATATATCCCGTATCCCGGCATTTCGGGCAAAAGTAATTAACCTCAAGTATTCCCTTCGGATATCCGTTTGATACGAGAAGTTCGGCCCGCTCCGCCTGAAGCGACAGATTCTGCGCACGGAGTTTTTCAATTTTTTCTTCCGTATTTCCGTTGCTGACAAGGATTTCCCTCGCAGCCCTTATTCCCGTCTCGGCAAGCTCGCGTTCAATTTCAAAAAGGCGCGGAATCTTTTCATAAAGCCGCTGCTTTATGCGTTCATTCTCCGAGGCTGCCTGTAAACGGCGGTGTTCGATCCTCGCCGTTGCAGCGGAGAAAACTTCAGCATCATATGGCATAAAGCGCCCTCCTATTCATCATGCAGTGTTTTCATTGAAAGCCGCACATATTCGTCGATATCATATGACGGTGACTTCCCGTTTGAAGAAGATTTACCTTTTTTATTCTCATTTCTGGCTTGCTCCACTGTCGTGTAACCCTTTTCGTGCCAGGAATTGAGAATTGAATTTATATATGAAAAGGATAGCTTTCCGGTTCGAGAAATACAGATATCATATGCCAGTTTAACTAATTCCGGCGGTGTTTTCCAGCCGCACCAGCGTGAAATCGCCTGTTTTTCCGCAGTCGCCAGCGCACGGTCGCTGATTCCCATAATTGAACGAATCTGCCCTTCAAAGCTGCGGCGATCCTCAAGCTCTTTTATCTTGTTTTCCGCCTTTATGTGGTTATCGATACCTTCTTCTGCCCAACTGACAGCCATTTTCTGAATGTATCTCATATTGCCTTTTCCTGACGACACACAGTACTGAACAAGCATTATAATAACGTCGGCAGGCAGCCCCGCCCCCTCGTAAAGATATACAAGGGTTGAGCATTCTGACGGTGAAATAAGCCTGCCGAGCAGTGACGGGACAGTTTCAAGAAGAAATTTTATTTCGGCGTTTTCCTGCGACTTTTTTGCGATTTCTTCCTGACCGTATTGCGTCGGCACGTCAATAACCTTACTTGCCGCTATTCTTTCACGCGCTTTATCAATCTCATCTTTCGCATGATTTTTTGCCTTTTCGTCATCTGCCGGCTCCAACAAAGTGAAAAATCCCGCCTTTGACCAGAATCTGAGCGATTTATTAAGTTCTTCCTCAGAGGTACCGATTGCGGAACTTACCTTTTTAGGGTCAAGCGGTTCACCCGAATGGCGAAAAAGGTACAGAAGTACCTTTAAATCAACGTGCGTTGCTTTGTTTATGTATTTATCAACCGCCTCACATGGAATCGCCATGATTCCCATACAGCTGTTGAATTTAAGTTCATACTTCATTACGTGACACCTTTCGACGTCTTAATTAAGGCATTACCGCACAATTCACGGCTTACGCCTTAAACGCCCCTACCCTTGCAAACTTTCAAATCGTCATTAACACATACACTACTGATTGTTTGCTTTTTCTTACGAAAAATCTGACTGCGCATTAAACATTTATAATTGTTGCATTAGATAAAAAACAGATTTTTCAGAAAAGAACTGTAACTTTTATTATAGCATAATACGCCTTTGTCCGAAAGTATCATTTTTCTTTGCCTTTAAGTATTGCGATATTTTTTTGCTCGCATTATAATGTATATTGTATAATCATGCAAAATATAATTAAAATCTGCTGACGAACCAGGTTTTAATTGTTGCGGCTCAGCAGACGTTTTTTCTGAACGTTATTCAAATACAGATTTTTTGACAGGTTTCGGAGATTTCTTGTATTTGTTGAATTTCAAATCACCAGCCTTAAACTTTTGTAAAAATTGGACTGTTTTTTGATTGCTGAGTTTACATATTTTTTCATTAAAAATTTGGAGTTGAAAATCATTGAACGAAAATTTTAAAGAAACAGGATTCCTCCCAGCCGACATTTTGCTGCCCAAAAAATGCGATATGGAAAAATGGAGCGTAGTTGCATGTGACCAATATACATCTGAACCGGAATATTGGCGCGGCGTTGAACAGCTTGTCGGAAACGCTCCCTCCACACTTCATATGATTCTTCCCGAAGCTGAACTGAACGCCGATGATGTTGCTCAAAGGATTTCCGCGGTAAACAAAAACATGGACGATTATCTTTCAACAGGTGTTTTCAAAACGGTTGAAGATTCGTTTATTCTTGTCGAAAGGACACTGAAGAACGGTGACGTTAGAACAGGGCTTGTAGGTGTCGTCGACCTGGAGGATTATGATTATAATAAAGGCGCCGGTTCACTTATCAGGGCAACTGAAGGAACTGTGCTTGAACGTATTCCTCCTCGAGTTCGCGTCCGTGAAGGTGCAAACCTTGAACTTCCCCATGTAATGCTGTTGATTGACGATCCGGCTTGCACAGTTATCGAGCCTCTGACCGGAAACAAATCAGAATTTGAAACTTTATATGACTTCAACCTTATGTGTGGAAGCGGTCACGTAAAAGGCTATAAAATATGTAAAGACGCACTCAAAGGTGTATCTGATGCATTGAAAGCGCTTTCAGACCCTGAAACTTTCAATAAAAAATACAGTGTCGAGAATAAACCTGTTCTTCTTTTTGCCGTCGGCGACGGAAATCATTCACTCGCAACCGCAAAAGAATGTTGGGAACGCACTAAAAAGACACTTCCGGCAGGTGAAAATAAACATTCTGCCCGTTATGCCC
>DATALE010000245.1:0-1507 GCA_036261235.1 Ruminiclostridium sp.
CGATATTATTAACCTTATCGGCAGAACAGAAGCCAGAACTCCTCCAAGTGCCATTGCTATAGGAGTCAGCCCCGAGGTTATCATATTAAGAAGTGACAGCGTTTTGCCGCGCATACTCTCAGATGTTGTAGCCTGAACAGCGGTCATAAGAACAACATTTACTACTGCGTTAAATAATCCGCTCAGGATAATAAACGGTACCATAACGGCGAAGTTGTTGAGATTTATTCCGACAGCTACGGTAATGCAGGAAACAGTGTTTGCCGCAACGGTTACTACAAGCCGTTTATCGGCAGGAATTTTTATCACTGAAAAAAGCATATAACCTATCATAGCGCCGCCCATATATGACGCCATGGCAACACCATACAAACCTGCCCCCAGGTTCGGAGTTCTCTGGAAAAGCGGGAGAAAATCAACAATACCGACAAACGCGAAGAAATTGCCGATTGCCCCCAGCAACAGGATATTTCTAAGGCCCTTGTTATTCCGGACATATCTGAACCCTTCCTTCATATCTCCAAAGAAGTCCTTTTGACTGATATTCTGTGATTTCTTCAGTTTTACAAAGCAAAGCGAACCGCCGGAAAAGAAAAATGACAATGAGTCAAACAGAAACAGCAGCGGGGCACCGAGAGCCTGAAATAAAAAGCCTCCCGCAATATTGCCGAGCATATTCGAGCCGGTTGTCGCAGCCGATATCGTTGAATTGGCATTTGACAGCTTGTCTCTCGAAACTACGTCCGGAATCGCGGAATTAACTCCCGGCGTGAAAAACGCCCCACATATGCTAAGAAGAATACCGGCAGCAAAGACCATCCAGATCTGTATGTAATGTGTGTAGGCGGCAATTGCCACAAGCAGCATAGCCGCCCCTCTCAGTATATCCATAAAAATCAAAAGAGGTTTACGATTTAGCCGGTCGAGCCACACGCCGGCAAACGGTGAAACCAGAACGCCGGGCAGTGTTGACGCCGCCATAAGGGTTCCCATAAGTACCGTTGAGCCTGTCACTTGCAGCACCCAAAATCCCAAAGCGACACTGTATGCCGCGTCACCAAGCAAAGAAACCAGCTGTCCCTGCCATATTAATAGAAAGTCCTTTGTCCACAGCTTATCGGATTTATTTTTCTCCATAAAATATCCCCAATCAATTTTGAAATTTGTTTATAAACTCCGGTAAATATAGTGCTCATTAAATTTTCCTTGATCATAGTATAACATAACACTGTTACATTGTTAATACTCATACCGATTTTTTTATATTTTTTCTAATATTTATTTCGATTTTATTTATGCTTAAACGACCAAACATACCCTACGAACTATCTTAAGATTCATCTCATTTTCATGATAAAACAATGTTACATATGCATATCTTTTCTAATGATGTAAAAAAGAAATTGATTTTTTAAGTATGCCTTGCTTTGCCAAATACCTGCAATAAAAATAAAAGCCCCATGTGAAAAGCAATAATCCGATGTCAAAAATGGATATCCACATGCCA
>DATALE010000254.1:0-6457 GCA_036261235.1 Ruminiclostridium sp.
CCTCCGTATTTAAAATATATGGATGAAAACTGGGGTGCCTTCCTTAATAAATTCATAATAACACGCGGTATACGCCTTCCTTTGAAGTTCAAGGGAATCAACAACCACGCCGTCGAAATCGAATATTACAGCCTTGTTCATGCCGGATCTAACCTCATTTTTTTAATAGATTGAGCGCCTCGGATATGACAGCATTCTTGCTGATAGAATACTTTTCGAGTAGCAAATCATAATTGCCGGTTTCAGTAAACACATCATTAATTCCTAAAGTTTTTATCGGCACCGGACACTGTGCGGATACTACTCTGCAAATTTCACTTCCGACGCCGTTTCTTACATTGTGTGATTCAACAGTAATTATTTTTTTAGTTTTTGCGGCGCTTTCCATGATAAGTTCGTTATCAAGCGGTTTTACACTTGACAAGTTTATAACTCTTACCGAATACCCCTGCTTTTCAAGTTCCTCGCCGGCGTTTATGCAGTTGATAACCTGATCGCCGACACCGATTATTGTGATATCGCTGCCGTCTTTTAATAATTGCGCCTTCCCGATTTTAGCTTTTTCTTTATTCACTCTCGCGCATTGAATCCTGTCAAGCCTGATATAGACAGGCCCGACATAATTTACAGCTTCTTCAAGGCATTCTTCAATTTCGCAGTAATCATACGGGGCCAGTACTACCATATTTGGGATGGCAGACAAAACACCCATATCTTCTATCGCGTGATGCGTCGCCCCCAAAAGCGCGTTCGTAACGCCTGCCCTGGCACCAATGATTTTAACATTCATATTGGGATAGCAAACGCTGTTGCGAATCTGTTCGATTGCCCTTAAAGATGCGAATACCGCAAATGTATGTACAATAGGAATAAGGTGGTTAGCGGCTAAACCGGCCGCGACGCCGATACCGTTTTGCTCCGCGATTCCGACATTTACATACCTTTCGGGGATATTTTCTTTGAATTTAGTTGTCCCGCATGCCTGCCCGAGGTCGCAGTCGACAACGACAATTTTTTTGTTTTGCTGTCCGAGGCTGTATAGTTTGTTGCCATATGTTTCAAATACATCTTTATATATCATTACAAATTACCTTCCAATTCTTTAAGTGCATTAATTTTTTGTTCTTCAGTAATTTTCTTGCTGTGCCATTCCACTCTGTTTTCAATAAAAGAAACTCCTTTTCCCTTTATTGTGTGACAGATAATCATATTTGGCTTGTCCTTTACCTTCAGGCAGGACTGATATGCCTTATCTATTTCTTCAAAATCATGCCCGTCAACTTCAACGGTATGCCAGCCGAAAGCTTCCCACTTCTTTGAAATAGTTCCGGCAGGCATTAATGGTTCGACACTTTCGTCTGACTGAAATTTATTGTTGTCGACAAAGCAGATTAAATTGCCGAGTTTATATTTTGCAGCGGACAACGCTGCTTCCCATACCTGGCCTTCCTCGCACTCGCCGTCGCCTAAAATTACGTGAATATTATAATCGTCGCCCTTGATTCTGTTGGCAATCGCCATACCTGTTCCAACCGACAATCCCTGTCCGAGCGAACCTGATGAAAAATCAAGCATTTTCATTCTTTTCATATCGGGGTGAGCCTGCAAACGGCTGTTGAGGCATTTATATGTATTCAATTCGTCAGGTTTTATATAGCCAAGCCTTGAAAACACGATATAAAGCGGAACGCATGAATGTCCCTTTGAAAGGATTACTTTATCCCTTTCGTCGCTGTTTAAATCCTTATTTTTCAATACATGAAAATAAAGATATGTCAATGTTTCGATAACCGACAGCGGCCCGCCGAAATGGCTGCTGAACTCAGTGCTTGAATACCTTATTAAATCCTTTCTCAGCGTGTTTGCTTCCTGTTTTAGTTTTTGAATTTCAGAATTATTCATAAATTTTATCTCCCCACATTTATGGTAATAAATGTTTCTTTTTGCGGCCTCTACGCAAGCTTCCGGAATTATGAATATTATTAAATATTCATAATAATTAAGTTCTATTATGTTATAATTAATTGTAATTTGTCAGTTATTAGTATACCAGTTTTTATTATTAAATTAAACATATAATTATACCAAAATATTCTCTTTTTATTGTGAAAACCCTCCAAAAGTTAGTGGTAACATATGTATATAATGTATAATATTTTTATATTTGAATCTGTTATACATTTATGGCTAACATTTTGAATTTAGATAATAATTCGTACCTTTACTTTCAATATTTTATTTAATATAGCTATATAATTTTAATGCAACTATTGACATAAAAATATACAATGCTATAATTTTAGCAGTTAAATAAAATAATAAGTAATTAATCTTAATTAAATGGAATTATAAAGGAAATGATTTTATAAAACTAGTTTCATTGGATACCCGAGTGGTAATCATGTCATATTTTGTTATTTAATGAAAGAAGGACAAACTATATGAACATAGTTAACTGCCTATATAAAAACAGGGCAAAAACAAAAACAGCATTGCGGTATGGAAAAGAAGAAATCAGTTATAGTGAGTTATGGAACAAAAGCGTAAAGCTGTCTAAATCATTGGAAAACTGCAAAGATGAAGTGATTGGCCTTTATATTCCTAACTCCATTAATTATGTAATTGCTTATTTTGCAATACTGATCAGCAATAAAATTGTTCTCCCGGTTCATTTCATGTTAAAAAAACCTGAAATTGAAGGAATATCCAAAGTATGCGGCGTAAAAACGTTTTTTTCTGTTTCCGATGCCCAGGAGATACATAAAATTCAGGATGCCGATATAAAGGTTATCAATGTCGATGAATATGATTTTGATATCAAATTGCAAGGAAACGAAGAATTTGTTTTTGCGGGAAGCGAAAATGTCGCCCTTATCATTCCGACATCAGGAACAACTGACAAACCTAAATATGTTCAGCTGACCCACGACAATATAACAACAAGCCTTGAAGGAATATTGAAAATCCACCATCTCAAAGAAAATCAAAATGAACTGATAATATTGCCTATGACCTCCGCTTTCTGCAACACGACGCAGATGCTCGTTTGTTTATTGTCGGGCATGACGATTACTATCTTGGAAGGAAAGTTCAATTTTATAAACTTCTTCAGAACAGTTGAATCAAATAAGATAACTTATTGTGAAATGACCCCTTCTGTTCTGAAATTGTTGAGCAAGGTTTATGACCCTAAAAAACATGATATTTCCTCAATGACAAGAATCTCAATCGGCGGAGAGATGATCACGCACGAAGAATTAGTTAAGATTCGTGCTATACTCCCCAGCATTATAATAATTAACGGTTACGGCATGACTGAAGCAAGTCCGATTATCAGCGGACTTACGTATGATGAACCTGAATCCAAACTCACATCGGTCGGCAAGCCATATTATAAAGTGTCTGTAAAAATTGTCGACAAGGACGGCAGGGATCTGGAACCCGGAAAACAGGGAAGAATCCTTGTCAAAGGCCCCAACGTAATGAAGGGGTACTATAACGAGGAAAAACAAATTGTCATTGACGGTTGGCTGCACACCGGCGATATCGGTTATTTGGACGAGGACGGATATCTCTATATAACCGGTCGAGAAAAAAATATAATAATTTCTGGTGGACAGAATATCTGTCCGGAAGAAGTCGAAGCCTGCCTTAACAGCCACGATATGGTGAAGGAATCAAAGGTAATGGCGGAAAAAGACAGCGTTACGGGCGAAATTGTCGTAGCACAAATTGTTCTTAACGTTAAGGGGCAATTTGAAAGGAATAAAATAGTCGAGCATTGCAAAAGTCATCTGGCAAACTACAAAATTCCGAAAAAATTCTATATCGTTGATGAGCTTGAAAAGAGTGCGTCAGGAAAGATCAAGAGGTAATAAAAATGGATGAAAAAAAATTAAAAATCAGAAAAATCCTTGCTGATGAAGCAAAAGTCGATGAAAGTACAATAGAATCAGATACCTTATTGGGTGAAGATTTATTATTGAACTCCCTTAATTTTGTGAAAATAATTGTTGATATTGAATCAGACTTGAATATCACTATTCCCGACGATCTGCTGGTAATGGATATTGATATTACCTTCGATGACTTTTGCAATAAGATTTTATCCGCTGCCGGGCAGCCCTGCGCCTGAGGCAGTACATTTTTTCAAAGTTTATTTTACCCGCTTTAAAAATGATATTTCATTCAAAGCCGCCGCCCGAAATGGGCGGCGGCTTTATATGCAAAAATATATTTTTGAATTGATTAATGAATCGAATCTATATATAACCGAATAATGAAAAACAGAGCGTGTTCAATCTCCGTAAAGCCGGAGGCCTTGACACGCTCTGTTCCTTTTGATTGCAGTATTCCCTATTCTCTGAATGAACGGTTGATCGCGGACATTATCGCCTGAAGGGACGCCGCGCTGATATCGGAATCAATCCCCACGCCGAAAACAGGATTGCCCTTTAAGTCTTTAAGCTGGATATAACTAAGCGCCAGTGAATCGGAACCGTCTGACAACGCCTGTTCACTGTATGACACAAATTCATAGCCGTCAAGTCCGGTACCTTTGATTGCCTTAAAAAATGCGTCGATTGGGCCGTTTCCGCTCCCTGAAATAACTTTTTCCTCACCGCTGTGCGTTATCTCGCCGATAAATTTAACCTTAATGCCGCTTTTTGTGCGCTCGTGGACATAGTTATAATTACTGAGTTCATAAGGCTCGTTAACGCCGATATATTCCTTTTTGAACAGGTTCAAAACATCCAGCGGTTTTAATTCAGCCCCGGTTCTGTCACATTCCGCCTTAACTACAGCACCGAAATCGGCGTGCATGGCTTTTGGAATGTCATAACCAAACTCAGTCTGCATAATATATGCCGCTCCGCCCTTGCCGGACTGGCTGTTGATTCGAATAATCGGCTCATACTCTCTTCCGATATCAGCCGGGTCAACAGGCAGATACGGAACCTCCCAGAATTCCGTGCCCGACTCCCGCATATAAGCCATTCCTTTGTTTATCGCGTCCTGATGTGAACCTGAAAAAGCCGTGAATACAAGATCCCCTGCATATGGGTGACGCGGTGGAACCTTCATTTTCGTGGTTTTTTCATAAACTTCCCTTATTTTTTTTATATTACCGAAACAAAGTTTTGGGTCGATGCCCTGTGTATACATATTAAGCGCAAGAGTTACCAAATCAACATTTCCTGTACGTTCGCCGTTGCCGAAAAGAGTTCCCTCAACGCGCTCAGCCCCCGCGAGCAGTCCAAGCTCCGCGGAAGCAACGCCCGTGCCCCTGTCGTTATGAGGGTGAATACTTATTATTGCGTTTTCCCTTTCCGGCAGATTGTTGCAGAAATATTCAATCTGGTCAGCGTATCCGTTTGGAGTGCTGCATTCAACCGTCGAGGGCAGGTTCAGTATTATTTTTTTGTCTTTGGACGGTTCGAAAACCTCCATAACTTTAGAACATATTCTAACGGCGTCATCCATATCTGTTCCGGAAAAGCTTTCAGGCGAATATTCATACCTTAAGTTCATATTTCCGTCTGCCTGTTCGGAAAGCTCTTTTATAAGCTTTGCGCTTTCAACCGCAATATCTACTATTCCGTCCATATCAGTTTTAAATACTACCTTTCGCTGCAGGTCGGAAGTTGAATTATAAAAATGAAATATTACGTTTTTAGCACCCTTTATGGCTTCAAAAGTCTTTCTGATAAGGTGTTCCCTTGCCTGGACGAGCACCTGAATTGTAACGTCATCGGGAATATAATTTCCCTCGATAAGTGTTCTGATTATCTCGTACTCAGTTTCATTCGCCGAAGGAAATCCCACTTCTATTTCTTTAATTCCGATATTAATTAGAGTGTTGAACATCAGCAGTTTTTCATCGAGGTTCATGGGCTCAACAAGGGCCTGATTGCCATCACGCAGGTCGACGCTGCACCACATCGGGGCTTCTTTTATCATATTGGAAGGCCACTTGCGGTTTTTAATCGGTACGCCCGGGAAAGGAATATACTTTTTAAATGATTGCTTCATTTCAAATTACCTCCGGATATACAAAAACCCCACCCCATGTCAGGGGCGGGGAAAATTCCACGCTGTACCACCCTGTTTTAACGGCCGAAACCGTCCTTTAAAAAGATCTCTGACAAGACCCGGCCCGTAACAAGGTGCCACTCGTCCGTTCCTTATAAGAACGGCGGCTCCGGAATGAGTTATACACCTGCGTGCCGCCTCCGCTTTCACCAAAACGCGGATTCTCTTTCCCGGCATCAGCAAGCCTTTTTTCCTTCACAGCCTTTAAGTTGGTGATTCATTAATATTATTAACAGTATATCAATTTCAAATTAAATAGTCAACTGTTTCCGGAATTCGTGTTTGTTAATCAATTTAACAAACTGTTGTACTCCTTTTTATCCGGTGGTATAATAATGATTGGCAATAAAACAAATTGATATCA